>JASGGL010000071.1:0-14544 GCA_047605065.1 Asticcacaulis sp. | reverse complement strand
TGCGCCCCTCGGCCAGACGGTCGAGCTCAAGACGCGCTTCAAGGCCCTGATAGGTTTCGAAATCCTTCAACCGCGTCAGCGGGCGGTCGATACCGGGCGATGACACCTCAAGCAGGTACTCACCGGTGATCGGATCAGCCTCTTCGAGCCAGGCAGACAGGGCGCGCGACAGGCGGGCGCACTGATTGACATTGATATCGCCGTCGGTCTTGCGCTCGGCCATGATCTGCAGGCGATGCGACCCACCGGGCTTGTTCGCCCCCATCAGACGGACGCGCACGATATCAAGCCCCAGAGCCTCGGCAATGGGGTCGAACGCTTCGACAAGCTTGCGGTCTTCGGTGGTCTTGGCGCGCAAAAAACAAATCCCAAAAATCACGTAATCCGATATCGCCCGGCTTTTTGCGGCCCCGCGGGCAACAAAAAAGCGGCCGGCCTTCCTGAGGGCCGCCGCCGAGCCTTGCGGCCATTCGGACGATGTTGGGGGTGCTTATAGACCCGCGCACCCGTTTTGCCAAGCCATTTCGACAATCCCCGGCTTAAAACAGAGGATAGACGTCGAAATATTCTGCCGGAACGTGCAGGCTGAAAACGTGCCCGGTATAGGTCGCCATCATCACCCACGTCACAAAACCACCGATCAGCACAGTGATAACGAGAAGCGCCCACGACACCGGCTTCAGCGTCTTTTTGAAAATATCGTACAGGATGCAGCCCATGTGCACGAACAGGGCGAAGACCCCAAGCCCGTAATAGGGGATCAGCGCATACATCCACCCAGTCTGCATCAGGCCTGCCACGATGAGATAGATATTGCTGTCGACCTTAAGCCATTGGCGCGCCGCGAAGACAAAGGCCACGTGGGTCAGGGCGAAAAAGGCGATATAGACGCCCGATGCGGCCTGAAGCTGGTGGATGAAGTCTTTCTTCTTCGCCCAGATTTCGCGGGCCAGCGCCCAGCCGGTCAGGATTTGCAACAGGAAGGCCAGCAGGACGACCATTTCGACGACCGGATGACGATAGACCATCCGCGCCACCGCCATGAAGGTCAGGTGCGTTTCAAGGCCCTGCAGGCCCAGCAGATGGTTGGCCATGTGCAGGCACAAAAAGGCAAAAACAAACCCGGCCGAAACCTTATGCAGGCTTTCCATAAACGTCAGACCCCCGAACGCCCGAACATCAGCGCCCGCCGTCATATTAAGGTAAACGGACGATCTGACCATGGGTTGAGCGATGGGTTTCGTCCGCCATCGGAGGTCTGTGGTTTTTGGGTTTCAGTTTCTCGCGCGACGATAAAAATCGAGGAAAACCGGCGCACAATCCCCCAGTTTTTTCGATTCATAGCGCGTGGTGATGTGATCGGCAGGCGCGATATTCCATTCCGCCTGCGACCCCGCGCTCCAGTCAAAGGCCGGGTGCTGCGTCGCGCGTTCCAGCGTCCAGTCGGCATAGTCCGCCCAGTCCGTGGCAAAGCGCAGGCGCGCACCGTCCTTCATCACCCGCGCAAAGGCGTCCAGCGTCTCGGTCTGGATGAACCGGCGCTTGTGGTGGCGCGCCTTGGGCCACGGGTCGGGGAACAGGATGAACACCTTGTCTATACTGGCCGCATTGAGGCGATCGATCACCGGACGGGCGTCACCGGGCAGGACCCGGACGTTTTTCAGGCCGCGCTCATCGACGTGTCGCAGCAGCGAGCCCACGCCATTCAGAAAGGGCTCGAAACCGAGGATCAGTGCCTGAGGGTTGCGTTCAGCCTGCGCCGCCAGATGCTCACCACCGCCGAAGCCGATCTCAAGCCACAGTTCGCTGTGACCGGACAGGTCACCGGCGACCAGACGCTCGATAAGCGCGTCGTTGATTTCGATCTCAGGCAGAAGGGTGTCGAACAGGTCGGCCTGACGCGGCTTAAGCGTGCGCGACTTGATGCGCCCGAAAGAGCGCATGGGCCCCCAGGTGGGGGAGACGGCGGGTGTGGTTTCGTCGGTCATTGGCGCCTTTAACGGGAAGCGCCTCCCCTGATTTCAGGGGAGGGTGGCCTGAAAGGCCGGGTGGGGTTAAACTGTCGCATAACCCCCTCCGGCTAAAGCCGGTTTCTCCCCTGATATCAGGGGGGATGCTAAGGTGCCGTCCTCTTAGAACTCGCGCTTCAACGCGTCAACCAGATCGGCTCGCTCCCACGAGAAGCCGCCATCGGCATCAGGCTTGCGGCCAAAGTGACCATAGGCGGTCGTGCGCTCATAGATCGGCTTATTGAGGCCCAGATGCAGGCGGATGCCACGCGGGGTCAGGCCACCGATCAGTTCCGGCAGGATCTGCTCCAGCTTCGCTTCATCCACATTCCCGGTGCCATGGGTATTGACGTAGAAGCTCAAAGGGCGCGACACGCCAATGGCGTAGGACACCTGAAGCGTGCAACGCTTGGCGAGGCCCGCGGCCACCACGTTCTTGGCCAGATAGCGCAGGGCATAGGCCGCCGAACGGTCCACCTTGGTCGGGTCCTTGCCCGAAAACGCGCCGCCACCGTGCGGGGCTGCGCCACCATAGGTATCGACGATGATCTTGCGCCCGGTCAGGCCCGCGTCGCCATCCGGACCGCCGATGACGAAGTTACCGGTCGGATTGACCAGCCATTCGGTGTCCGCCGTCACCATATCGGCCGGCAGAACCTCAAGAGCATAGGGTTTGATGATCGCTTCGATGTCTTTCGGGCTCAGGCCGTCCTTGTGCTGATGCGAAACCAGCACCTTCAGGATACGGCTGGGAACGCCGTTTTCGTACTGCACGGTGACCTGCGACTTGGCGTCGGGCTCAAGGCGGTGCTCGCCTGCGTGGCGGGCTTCGGCCAGACGCCGCAGGATGTTGTGCGACCATTGCAGCGGCGCCGAGGTCAGCTCTTCGGTCTCGTCCGTAGCGTAGCCGAACATAATGCCCTGATCGCCCGCGCCCTCGTCCTTGTTATGACCGGCATCGACGCCCTGCGCGATATCGGCGGACTGGGCGTGCAGGTGACAGGCATAGTCGGCCAGCTTCCAGTGGAAGCCTTTTTGCGCGTACCCGATATCCTTGACCGCCGCACGGACCTTGTCCTCAAGGCCGTCGACAATGTCGCTGATCTGATCGTCCCCGGCGCGGACTTCACCGGCCAGCACGATACGATTGGTAGTGACCAGGGTTTCACAGGCCACGCGCGCTTCGGGATCGGCGCGCAAAAAGGCGTCGACCACGACATCGGAGATGCGATCGGCAACCTTGTCCGGATGGCCTTCGGAAACGCTTTCGGAAGTGAAGATGTAGGAGGGACGCATACCCGGCTCCGTTGAAATCGACGCACGTTCGACACTCATATAAACATATCTTTATATGACACAAGCCGTTTTAGCACGCATCTCCTGTCTCATCCCTGTCTCAGGGAGGAAGACCGCACCACTACACACGCTTATCATGCAAAAAGACCCCGCCATGGTGACGGGGTCTTTTGTCATTTTCAAATCTGAGATTTCAGGACTCAGGCGTCTTCGTCCTCAGCCAGCGCGCGCACCAGCTCAAGGATGCGGCGGCGGTGCTTGGCGTTTTTTATGCGCGGAAAGGCTTCGGCCAGTTCGATGCCTTCGGTGGTCATCAGGAAACCGTGGACGAATTGCTCGGACTCGGATTCCGAAAAACCTTCAACGCCTTCGGCCTGACCGTAGCCTTCGAAGAAGTAGGCGACCGGGGCCTTCAGGGCACGGGAAATTTCATAAAGCTTGGAGGCGCTGATGCGGTTGGAACCGCGCTCGTACTTCTGCACCTGCTGAAAAGTCAGGGCGATGGTCTCAGCCAGCGCTTCCTGAGACATGCCCAAAAATTTGCGACGCATACGCACACGCGCACCAACGTGCAAATCGACCGGATTCGGGTTACGGTCCGTCTTAGATTGATCGTCCAACTTTGCCTCTTTTACTTTATTTTCAACGCCATTTGTATGACGCTGTTCCTTTAGTTCTGTCTCCGCCTGCGCAGCCGGACCTGCGTGGCGGTTATTTCGTATCGTTGTTTTTGCTAACGTTTACAAAAATCGCAATCGAAACTGGAATCAAGCAAAAAAGCGCGACCAGAATGAGGTGGAGATATCTCCACTGGGTATAGAAGGTCGCCTCGGCAGGTGCGGGCAGCCACATGTCGCGCACCCCGGCCTGATGGATGCCGATCTCCGTTGCGGACACTATCCGCCCCAGAGGATCTATCAGGCCCGAAATACCCGTCGGAGTTGACCTTACCATAGGTAACCCCTCCTCTATAGCCCGGAAGCTTGACAGATTAAGGTGTTGAACGGGACCGGTCGTCGGACCGAACCACGCATCATTAGATATATTGACGATCCACTGCGGTCTTTCGGCCTGATTGCCCGCGCCGTAACTCTGCATCGACAGGCCGGGGAACAGTCCTTCGTAACAGATCAGAGGCAAAAAGCGCGGCAGATCACCGGCCTTTACTGGTTTAGTACGCGGGCCGGGACTAAAGCCGTCGCCTACATGGGCCAGTTCTTTGACCCCCAACTTTTCCAGCACCTCTTCGAACGGTAAAAATTCACCGAAAGGCACCAGCTTGTATTTGGAATAGACCACCTCATAGGTGGTTTCATCGCCCTCACGCGTCAGCGACAGCATGGAATTTCGCCAGACAAGCGAATTATTGTCGTCTATCGCCCGGTGATAGGCACCCCACAGAAGCACCTGACGGTTGTATAATAACGTGTTGAAAAGAAGCGCAGTTTCAGATTGCGGGTCCAGCAGGTTTTCCGCCGCGTCGGGCAAAGCACCCTCCGGCCACAGCACGACATCCGGATAGGGCTTCTTATCACGATTTGTTACAGATTTGGCAAATTCATCGTTTGCGGGTAGCCGACTCAGATACACGTAGCTGCGCATGACCTTCAAAAGCGCGCCTTCGCTCCATTTCGCCTGCTGACCTATATCCGGCTGCACGATGCGTACCCACAGAGGGGTATCGACGATTCGAGCCGTGGAAAGGCGCACCTGCCCGTAAACAGACAGGCCCGCCACAAGGGCCAGTGAAACCGCGACGGGCCAGTAGCCTTTACGGCCACGATTCCTTGCGACCACCGCCGGACTGGTGAAGATCAGAAGGGTCAAAAGGCCGAGACCATAAACCCCGATAAGTGCCGCCGTCTGCGACAGGGCCGACCCCGCCTTCCAGGTCGCGCCGATGGGGTTCCACGGAAAGCCGGTCAGTATCGTGCCGCGCAGCACGTCGAACAGGCACAGCACTCCCGCAAAGAAGAACCACCGCGACCAGTGCCCCGCCCAGAAGCGCGCCGTCAGTTTGCGATAGAGTGCAAACGCCGCGCCCCAGAACAGGGCGATACCTGCCGGCAGGAGGCAGACGGCAAAGGGAGCCATCCACCCCTGATTGGACGCATCGACCATAAAGGCTTCGGCCACCCAGAAGCAGCCGATGAGGAAATAAATGAACCCTCCCCACCAGCCGATCAGGAAAGCGCGGCGCACAGGCTTCGGGCCCAAATCACCGTCAAGGCTGCGCATCAGGACCGCATAGGCCAGAAGCCCCGGCAGGAAACCGAACGGCGGCTGGGCCAGACCCAGCAAAAGTCCCATCAGCGCTGCCTGCCGTTTCGGGCCGACGTAACGCCGGTAAGCGGCAACAAACGGGGAAAGGCGGGCGCGCAGATCGGTCAGGGTCATATAGGCTCGGCTGTTAAGCGTCGTCGGGGATCAGGTCCGGAGTCTTTTCTTCGTGGCGGTGCAGCCGCAGACGCTTGATGCGCCGGGCGTCCGCCTCGATCACCTCTATATCGATACCGGCGGCAGCGTAAGGGATGATTTCGCCGGTCTGAGGCACACGGCCCGCCAGTATGGCGACCAGTCCACCCAGCGTATCGACCTCTTCCTCGCCGTCTTCGGGATAGAGTTTGAGGTCCAGCCGTTCTTCGAGCGTCTTCAGTTCCACACGGCCGCCGACCTCGATTTCACCGGTCGCGGTTTCGATCAGGTCGTCCGTGGCTTCGTCGTCATATTCGTCAGCGATGTCGCCCACAACCGCCTCAAGCAGGTCTTCGAGCGTGACCAGACCATCGGTGCCACCGTGTTCATCGATGACCAACGCCATGTGAGAGCGCTCGGTCTGCATTTTCAGCAACAGGTCGGTGGCCGACATGGCCGCCGGAACATAAATCAGGTCGCGTTTGAGCCGGGCGGTCACCGGCGCGTCCCAGTCGGGAATGCGCCCGTCTTCGGACGGAGCCATAAGCTTGAATACGTCCTTGACGTGGATGACCCCGACCGGATGATCGAGGTTTTCCCTGTAGACCGGCAGGCGCGAATGCTCGCTGTCGACGCAGACGCGCACCAGTTCGGAAAGCGTGGCGGAATCTTCGATGCCTATAATGTCGACCCGCGGCGTCATGACATCGGCGACACGCAGGGACTGGAAGGCGCGGGCGTGTTCGATGAGATCGCTGGAAGCGTCGGGATGATCGCTCAGAGATAAGGGTTTGTCCGTCTCCTCATCCGGCCCCAGAAGGCCGAAGAGGTTCAACAGGGTCTTTTTGGGTCCGGTCGTGCGCTGTGCGCTGCGACTGTCAGGCTCCGGCATGGTTATGGCCTATCTTCGGTTAGATAGGGATCGGCAATGCCGAGCCCCTGCAAAATCTTCCGCTCGAGGTCTTCCATCTCCTCGGCTTCGGCATCGTTCATGTGATCATAGCCCAAAAGGTGCAAAACGCCATGCACGCTCAGGTGTGCAACGTGGTCTTTAAGGCTCTTGTTCTGTTCCTTCGCCTCACGCACGCAGGTCTCGAAGCCCAGCGCCATGTCACCCAGATGCGGGTGCATCATGTCCGGCGCGGGAAAGGACAGGACATTGGTCGGCGCGTTCTTCTGACGGAACTCCTTATTGAGTGCCTTCATCTCCGCGTCGTCGGTCAAAAGCACGACCAGATCGAGCTGCTCTTTCGCGCCCATATGCGCAAAGGCCGCCTCAATGGCACCGGTCACCACCGCCGAAACCTCCGGCAGGGCATCGGTCCATTCGTCGTGTTCGACCTCGATATCGATAAGGGGGGTAAACTCAGTCATGTTGTTCGCTGTCATAGGCGCGCACGATACGCGCCACCAGTTCGTGACGCACCACATCCTCCGCCGTCAGGCGCGATACGCCCACCCCTTTTACATCATGCAAAAGGCCAACGGCGTGCACCAGACCGGAGTCGGAGGCACGCGGCAGATCGACCTGCGACGGATCGCCGGTCACCACCATTTTCGAGCCTTCGCCCAGACGCGTCAGCACCATCTTCATCTGCTGCTTCGTGGTGTTCTGCGCCTCGTCGACAATGACATAGGCGTTCGAGAGCGTGCGCCCGCGCATATAGGCCAGAGGCGCGACCTCGATTTCATTGCGCTCACGGCGACGCTTGAGGCCATCGGCCCCCAATATATCGTCCAGCGCCTGCCAGATCGGCATCAGATAGGGGTCGACCTTCTCATTGAGGTCACCGGGCAGGAAGCCGAGTTTTTCGCCCGCTTCGACCGCCGGACGCGTGATGACCAGACGGTCCACCGCACCCTTAAGCAAAAGCGACGTACCATGCGCCACGGCCATGAAGGTCTTGCCCGATCCCGCCGGTCCAAGCCCGAAGGTCAGATCGTTGCGCAGAAGCTGCTGATAGTATTTCGCCTGACCCTCGGTCTTCGGAGCGATCGCGCCCTTGCGGCCCATGACGATGACGTGGGACTGCCCGTGATGATCGGCCCAGACAGGGGATTTGCCGGTCGGGTTCTGGATCAGGGTGCGCACATCGACTTCGCTGATCTCGACGCCTTCGTCATAGAGTTCGGACAGAGCATTGATGATCACGCTGGCGCGCTGACGGTCGCGCACCTTGCCCGTGATCTGAAAACCGCCGCCGGGCGTTTCGATCAGCACATGGTACGCGCCTTCGATCAGCGCCAGATAGCGCTGGGCCGGGCCGGACAGGGCCAGAACCTTGCCTTCGTCAAGCTCGATAAAGTCTTCGGTGGTCAGGGTCATGCGTCTGCGGCAACCTTTTCCAGTTCCCCGATCAGTGAATTATTGCCGATGCCGACGATCTTCACCGGGACGATCTGCCCGATCAGGTGCACCGCGTCTTCGGCGAACACCGCGTGCAGCCAGGGCGAGCGGCCGATGGCCTGCTGACCGTAGCGGCCGGGTTTTTCGAACAGGACATTGATGGTGCGTCCGACCAGAGACGCCTTGAAGGCCTGCGCCTGCTCGTTGATCAGGGCCTGAAGCGCCTGAAGACGGGCATCGGCAACGGCCTCGTCCACCTGACCCGGCATGGAGGCGGCCGGCGTACCGGGACGCTTGGAATATTTGAACGAGAAGGCCGAGGCGTAACCGACCTGACGGATCAGGTCCATGGTGTCCTCGAAATCCTTGTCCGTCTCGCCGGGGAAGCCGACGATGAAATCCCCCGACAGGGCAATGTCCGGCACGGCGGCCTTAAGGCGCGCAATCAGATCTATATAGGCCTGACGTCCGTGCTTGCGGTTCATGGCGCGCAGGATCTTGTCCGAGCCCGACTGTACCGGCAGGTGCAGATAGGGCATGACCGCCGCATTGTCGGCATGGGCGCGGATCAACTCATCCGTCATGTCGTTGGGGTGCGAGGTGGTGTAACGAATGCGGTCCAGCCCGTCGATTTCCGACAGGGCCTGCATCAGGCGCGGCAGGGTCGATTCCGCGCCTTCGGCATCCAAACCGTTATAGGCGTTGACGTTTTGCCCCAGAAGCGTGATTTCACGAACGCCCTTCGACGCCAGAGAGCGCGCTTCCTCTAGGATCGACGCTACCGGGCGCGACCATTCCGCGCCACGCGTATAGGGCACGACGCAGAAGGTGCAGAACTTGTCGCAACCTTCCTGAACCGTCAGGAACGCCGTCGGGCCGGTGGCGTGACGCTCCGGCGACAGGGCGTCGAATTTTTCGTCCGGTGCGAAGTCGGCCTTAAGCCGCTCACCCTTGGCGCGGGTGGTCCGCGCAATCAGTTCCGGCAACTGATGATAGGCCTGAGGCCCGACGACCAGATCGACCGCCGGGGCGCGGTTCATGATCTCCTCGCCCTCGGCCTGCGCCACACAACCCGCCACAGCGATGGTCATTCGCCCTTCGCCGCGGGCTTCCTTTTCCTGACGCATGACCTTAAGGCGGCCGATTTCGGAATAGACCTTTTCGGCGGCCTTTTCACGGATGTGACAGGTATTGAGCAGCACGAGGTCGGCACCTTCGGCCTGATCGGACACGGCATAGCCCAGCGGGCGCAGCAGGTCGGCCATGCGCTCGCTGTCATAGACGTTCATCTGACAGCCATAGGTCTTGATGTGCAGCTTTTTGGAAGCGGAAGATGCGGTTTCACTCATGCCGGTGCTTATGAGGTTTCGGGCCTCTTTTTTCAAGTGTGCAGCCCTGATTTTATCCACATGCCGCGCAAGCCGCCGCCCGTGTTTCGTCGTGCGCAAAGCTGATTGATGGCGATTATTTTGTATGATAATTATGGGGCAAAACGATAATCAAAGGAAATGCCATGCCCCGGAAGCTTCGCGCACTCGCTGCCGCGTCCTTGTTCGCCCTCGCCTTCAGCGCCTTAACAGCCGTGGCGCAGGACGATCCGCTGACCCCTTCGGGCCGTTGGACCGCCGTGTCACGCGGTGCGGCAAAGACACCGCCGATGGGCTGGAATTCGTGGAATGCCTTTCGCACCGAAATCAACGAAGACAAGGTGATGGGCGCGGCAAAAACGCTGAAGGACAGTGGGCTGGCTAAGCTGGGCTATGTTTACGTCAATATCGATGACGGCTGGTGGCTGAAACGACGCACAACGGACGGACGGCTCGAAATCCGCACCGCTATTTTCCCCGGCGCACAGATAAACGACGGCCAGACCAGCTTCCGGCCCTTCGTCGACCGTCTGCACAGCATGGGGCTCAAAGCGGGCATCTATACCGATATCGGACGCAATGCCTGTTCTCAGGCGTGGGATCTGCACTCGCCCAACCTGCCCGTGGGCACAACGGCGGAACGCGAGGTCGGACTGGAAGATCATGTCGATCAGGACATCCGGCTGTTCTTCAAAGACTGGGGTTTCGATTATGTGAAGGTCGATGCCTGCGGTCTGGCTGATTTCACGGCACAATCCAAACTGATTGCCACGCAGGGTTACCGTCCACGCGAAGCCCTGATCATCCGCAAAGACCCCGCTCAGGATCACGCCGCCGACATCCGCGCCATGTATGAGCGGGTTTCAGATGCGCTCGAAACCTATAACCCCGATGGCGACTACGTTCTGTCGATCTGTACGTGGGGACGCGGCGAAGCGCGGCGCTGGGGGCAGGCGGTCGGCAATAGCTGGCGCACCAGTGTCGATATTCGCGCCACCTGGCCGTCCATGCTGGACTCCTACGACAGCGTGGTGACCCGCCCCCTCTATGCCCGGCCCGGCGCATGGAACGATCCCGACATGCTGTTTATCGGTGCGAAAGATTTCGACACCAGCCACCTCACCGAAGCCCGCAGCCATTTCAGCCTGTGGGTCATGATCAATGCGCCGCTGCTGATCGGCTATGACTTGCGCGATGCGCCGCAAAGCCTGCTCGATATCTGGGGCAATGCCGAACTGATTGCCGTCAATCAGGACAAGGCCGGTCATCAGGCCACGCTGGCCTACCGCTCCGGCGAGGCCGATATTCTGGTCAAGAGCCTGAGCACCGGCAAAAAAGCCGTCGCCCTGTTCAACCGTACGAACAAACCGATCGAGTTGTCCTTAAGTGCAAAGCAGCTCAAATTCGCCGACACCGCACCCGTGAGTTTGCGCAACCTGTGGAGCCGCGACACCCTGCCCGCCTTCAGAGGCGAAAAGCGCTTCACATTGGCCGCCCATGAAACCCTCGTTTTCGAAGCCAGCGGCAAGCCACGTATTTCCGGTGTCTACCTGTCGGAAGTTCCTGCACGTATCCACATTGCCGCCGAAACCCCGCCGTCTGCCGAAAGTGGGCCGGAAAATGAGTGGAATACCTACGGCGGCTGGGGCGGGCCTCAGCCCGACGCCACCCCTTACAGCACCGGACTGTCCATTGCCGGCAAATCCCACGCTTACGGCATAGGTGCGCTCAGCGGCTCCCGGATGGAAGTGCGCACCGACGGTCAGTATCGCCGCTTCGCCGCCTCGGTGGGCGTGGATGACGTAACCCGCAACCGCACAGGGGCCGTGCAGTTCAGGCTCTATGGCGATGGAAGGCTGCTTGGCGAAACCGGTCCCATGCGCTTTGGCGATAAGGCGCAAAACCTGACCGGCGATCTACGCGGCGTGAAGGTGGTCGAACTGATCAGTCTCGGCGAGGATGCCGCTCCCGTCGCCGTAAGCTGGGCAGACGCGCGTTTCGAACACTAAGAAGGTGTTTGGGAGAGTGTTTGGAACCCGATCCGTCGAAGCGGATTACTTATCGTCGGCGAGCGGCACGCCATAAAGCTCAAGCTTATGGCCGACCAGCTTGAAGCCCAGCTTTTGAGCCAGCGCTTCCTTGAGCTTCTCGATCTCTTCGTCGAAGAATTCGATGACCTCACCCGACTTGATGTTGATCAGGTGGTCGTGGTGATCCTCGCCCGCCTGTTCATAGCGCGAACGGCCATCGCCGAAGTCGTGGCGTTCGACTACGCCCGCCTCTTCGAACAGGCGCACGGTGCGGTAGACGGTGGCCAGCGAGATATGCGGATCGACGGCGGCGGCGCGACGGTACAGTTCCTCGACATCCGGGTGATCGGTCGATTGCGACAGAACGCGCGCGACAACGCGGCGCTGATCCGTCATGCGCATGCCCTTTTCGATGCATTGCTGTTCGATGCGGTCCATGCGGTCCTCCCTCAACTCTGTCCTGATTTTTGACGTCTGCGCTGTATCGCCATCAAAAAGAGTGCGTCAGCGCGTCGCACCCATCCAATTAAGGGGAGTTCGACGGAATCGCAAGACTGAGAATAAGGGCGTCGACCAGTACCCCACCCTTACGGCTGTAATAGAAGGGGCGACGACCCACCTTACGGAAGCCAAGCCCTTCATAAAGCGCGATCGCCGCCGGATTATCGACGGCCACTTCAAGGAAAAGACTGCGTACGCTCAGGGTCTTCAAATCCGTGATAAGCCCCTGCATCAGGGCGCGTCCATAGCCCTTGCGACGCACGGAGGGATCGGTCGCGATGGTCAGGATTTCGGCCTCATCCGCCACTATGGCGGCAATCACGAAGGCTTCGAGACCGTTTTCGCCGAAAATCCCCAGAAACGGGTGTTTATTACCGTTCAAATATTCCTGAAAATCAGAATTTTTCCACCCGTAATCGAAAGATGCCGCATGAATTTCAACCATTCGCGGGTCGAATTCGTCAATGGGGAGAATTTTATTCATAAAATTCGGAATATTCTAAATTTGAGGGAATTTGATGATCGCCTTGTCCGAAACCTTGGCATCGGCGTCGCGCATATAGAGTGGTGTCAGATCATCATAAGCCGTCGTTTCGGCTAGACAGAGGGCCGCCATGGCGCTCAAATCCGGCAGGCTGTCTAGCACTATTTTAGACTGCGGGAACCGCGCCGACAGCAACGTCGCGCCGGAGCCGATCACAAAGGCAGGGGTTTCCGCAACGTCAATTTGATCAATCTGCTCAATATCATAAGACACAGGCGCATCCGCCCGATTGTCATGGCTCAGATACTGCACATAAACCTGACCCCGACCGGCATCGTGCGCCACCAGACGTGGCTGGTCCGCAAAGCGCGCCGCGCGACCGATCAGCTCAAGAGTCGAAAATCCGCGCAGGCGCGCACCCGTCCCCACAGCCAGTCCCTTGGCATATGACAGGCCAACGCGAAGCCCTGTGAACGATCCCGGCCCCAGAGTCACCCCGAAAACCGACACATCACGAGGATCAATTCCGTTTTTCCCGAAACATTGCAGGACTGCCGGGCCGATGAATTCCTGATGACCCCGTGCCATGCGCTCGGAAAGCACGTCGATGGCGTAGACGGACCCGTCTTTACAGCCGAAAAGACCGATCTGACAGGCATCCATGGCAGTGTCGATGACGAAGACCGTCTGCATCCGGCTTACAGAACCTGTTCGATGGCCTGAACTTCGGGCACGTAATGTTTCATCAGGGATTCAACCCCCTGACGCAGGGTGGCCGAAGACGACGGGCAGCCGGAACAGGCGCCGCGCATGTGCAGATAAAGGGTTCCGCTATCCATGTCGAAATGTTCGAATTCGATGTCCCCACCATCCTGAGCCACCGCCGGACGCACGCGCGTATCCAGCAGGTCCTTAATCTCGGCAACGATCTGCGCCACCTCGCCCTCATAGGTGCGCTCATTGCTGACGCCATCCTCATTGAGGATCGCACGGCCCGACGCATAAAAGTCCATGATGGCGGCTAGGATCGGGGCCTTGATCTGCGCCCAGATCAGACCGGCTTCCGGGTCGCGCTTTACGGTCAGGAAGTCCGAACCGAAATAGACGCCCGCCACGCCGTCGATCTGAAACAGGGCCAGCGCCAGCGGCGATTTTTCCGCATCGGTTTCGCTGCGAAACTCCAGCGAGCCCTTATCCAGAACCTCACGGCCAGGAATGAATTTCAGGACATCGGGATTGGGTGTGGCTTCGGTCTGGATGAACATGGCGCGGTTCCGGGTAAAATCTACCGCTCAAATGGGCGCAAATGACGCCGATAGCAAGGGGGAAGCGGCCCTACCCGTTACATCAGTTCCTCAATGGCTTCGTCGGATAAATCGCCCGGCACCACCGTCACCGGCACAGAACGCGTGCCGCCCAGCGTGCCGACGCCTTCCCGAACCAACAGATTGACCAGCGGACCAGGATTGCCGCCCGACGTGCCGATGACGATGATCTTGATATCCCGGTCATCGTTGAGCACTTCGCGGATGGCATCCTTCATCTGACCCGTCTTGATCAGGATTTCCGCCGGGCGGCCGGATTTCACTGCCGCCTCATCGGACAACCCCGAAAGCAGGGTTTCGGCCTCTTCGCGCTGTTCGCGTTCGATTTCGTCGCGCACGCCCGCCCACTGGCTATAGTCGGTGGGCGGCAGGACACGCAGCAACGCCACCACGCCCGACGTCACCCGCGCCCGTACCGAGGCATAGGCCAGTGCCGCGCGAAATTCGGCGCTGTCGTCGGCGATAACAAGGAATTTTCTCATACCTTGTTGACCCACTGACGGATCGTGGCGTTGACGATGCTCAGCTTGGCGAAGCTCCAGCCCGCGCCGGAACCTTCGATATCAGTGAGAACCTGCGCCAAGGGCGCAACCTGATCGGCCTGAGACACAGCCCAGCCGTCGAGGCCTTGCCCGCTGGCGCGCACCGACGCGACCACCGACTTCTGCTCGGCATAGAGGTCCTCGATCAGGCGACGAATAGCCATGCGATCCCACGGGTCGGACGAATAGAGCTCTCCCGCCCCGGCGCGCAGACGGTCGAAACCGAAG
>JASGGL010000070.1:0-14769 GCA_047605065.1 Asticcacaulis sp. | reverse complement strand
GCCGAATACGCCGAGACGACGACGACGACCTATATGCTGGGCCTGCACGGCGAGCATAACTTCTCCGACCGCCTGCGTGGCGACTTCCGCATCGCCCAGTCGGGTTCGGAGTTCGATCAGCCGCTCGACGTCTTCATCTCCTACGATGCCTTCAACAAGGACGGCTATGTCTGGGATGCCCGCGCCGACGCCCGCCGCCCCTTCATCAACTACGGCTATGACGTCGCCAACGTCGCCAACGTCACCTTCACCAATGCCGGCACGGGCCTGACGCCGGATATCCGGATCGTCCACGCCAATGTGAAGAACACGCTGTCGAGCGTCGAAGGTAATCTGCACTACGACATCATCGACGGCCTGACCTTTCACACCGGCTTCATGAAGAAGAAGTACGAGTTCGAGTCGCGCCAGACCCAGCGCGTCTACGGCAACAACACGTCTCCGGCCGCCAAGACCGACGGTAAACTGCCGTTCGACTTCACGCAGTTCGCCACCGACTTCCCGAACCTCGCCTCGCTGAGCACGGTCCTGTCGGGCTGGGGCGAAGGCCTCGACCTGCCGTCGGGCTCGGTCACTTCATGGGTGGTGCCGGATGTGCAGGCCTTCATCAGCAAGCTGGACCTCAACTGCAACTGCGTGAACAAGTACGGCGACTGGACCCTGGCCGAGAATTCGCAGCGCGGCGGCAATGCGCTGGCCAGCAACCGCTTCGTCACCGAAGACGACACCGCTCTCTACGGCATGGTGTCCTTCGAGGAGGATCTGGCCAACAGCATGCGCCTGCGCGGCAATGCCGGTCTGCGCTACGTCAAGACCGAGGTCGAGGCCACCGGCTATGCCGGGACCACGCTCACCACGGTCAGCCACAGCTATGACGACTTCCTGCCCGCGCTCAACCTCGCGCTGGAAGTCACGCCCAGCTTCACCGCCCGCTTCGCCTTTGCCGGTGTGATGTCGCGTCCGTTCGTCGGCTCGCTCACCCCCGGCGGCACGGTCAACACGACCTTCGGCGTGCAGTCGGTCAATATCGGCAATCCGTTCCTCGACCCGTACCGCGCCAAGAACTACGATCTGAGCTTCGAATGGTATCCGACGCGTACGACCATGCTGAGCGCGACCCTGTTCTATAAGGACATCGCCAGCATGATCCAGTCGATCACCTCGATCGAACCGTATGGCGATACCGGCCTGCCGCTGAGCCTGCTGTCGACCGGTCAGGACGCGTCCACCCCGTTCACCGTGACGCGTACCCGCAACACCGAAGGCGGCTACATCAAGGGCGTCGAACTTAGCCTCGTGCAGCCCTTCACCTTCCTGCCCGCGCCGTTCAACGACTTCGGGACGCAGATCAACTACACCTGGATCGACTCGTCGGTTCTCTACTACCTGTCGGCGGGTACGGCGACGACCGCGCCTACGACCACCCACGATCAGTTCGTCAACGTCTCGCCGAACTCGGTGAACGCCACCCTTTACTACGAAAAGGGTCCGTTCGAAGCGCGCGTGTCGGTGGCCTACCGCGATGAATACATCACCGCCCTGCCGTTCAAGAGTGAACTGCTCGACGCCAACGGCAGCTATGCGACGACCAATGTCGACATGTCCGCTTCGTACAAGCTTTCGCCGAAGCTCTCGATCAATCTGGACGCGCTCAACCTGACCAATCAGATGAGCGACCAGTGGTCGGGCAAGGAGCGCCGCGCCCAGCGGGTGTTCAGCAACACCGGGCGGCAGGTCTTCCTCGGCGTATCCTATACCTTCTGATTCACTCCCCCTACCCCGGAAGGTAAACTCAAGGCGGTCCGTTAGCGTGCGGACCGCCTTTTTTTGCGCCCTTCAGGCTCAGGTACCACGATAACGCAAAGCCTCGACGACCGCCGACAGGGCCGAAGAATGGCGGCGGCTGGGGTAGTAGAGATGATAGCCGGAAAACGGCTCGCACCAGTCTTCGAGCACGCGCACCAGCCGTCCCTCCGCGACGTGGGGCAGGACCGCGCCTTCCGGCACATAGGCCAGCCCCAGCCCGTCCAGCGCCGAATTTACCCGCAGCCCCAGATGGTTATAGATCAGTTGCCCGTCGACGCGCACCTTGATCTCCTGCCCCGCCTTCTCGAACTCCCATGGGAACAGGCCGCCATAGGTCGGCAGGCGCATATTGATGCAGTTATGACGGGTCAGGTCCTGTGGGATGACCGGAACCTCGTGATGGCGGAAATAGTCGGGCGAACCGACGACGGCCATGCGCATGTCCGGCGCGATGGGTACGGCGATCATGTCTCTGGCCACCTGCTCTCCCAGCCGCACCCCGGCGTCGAAGCGTTCGGCCACAATATCGGTCAGCCCGTAGTCGATGATGATTTCGACATTCAGGTCCGGATGTTCCTTAAGGAATCCCGCCAGTCCGGGTTCAAGCACCGACATCGCCGCATGCTCGCTGGCGGTAATGCGCACCGTTCCCGCCGGTTTGTCCCTGAGCGCCGTCAGGGCGGTCAGCTCCGCCTCGATTTCCTCAAGACGCGGGGCCAGAGTCTGCAACAGGCGCTCACCGGCCTGAGTGGGCGAGACGCTGCGCGTGGTACGCGTCAGAAGCCGCAGCCCCAGACGCTCCTCCAGCGCACGCACGGTCTGGCTCAGCGCCGATTGCGACACCCCCAGTCTGGCGGCGGCGCGCGTGAAACTCTGCTCGCGCGCAACATGCGCGAAGGCAGCCAGATCGTCGAAGCGTGTCCCGGACATTCATTAGCTCCATTAATAACGGCATGCCGATTATATCGGCTAATCGAACATATCCAAAGCGCGTATCTTCATCCCAGTTTTGATTATGAGGAATACGGCGATGAAAACACGTGTATTGGGCGCAGCCGGTCTGGAAGTCTCTGCTCTGGGCTTCGGCTGCATGGGGCTGAACTTCGGGTACGGCACGGCGGTGTCGATGGACGAGGGCGTCACCCTGATCCGTCAGGCGGTTGATCGCGGCGTGACCTTCTTCGATACGGCCGAAGTCTATGGCCCCTTCACCAACGAGCAGATGGTCGGCGCGGCCCTGCAACCGGTCCGCGATCAGGTCGTCATCGCCACCAAGTTCGGCTTCAACATCGTCGACGGCAAACAGGCCGGTCTGAACAGCCGCCCGGACAATATCCGCGCCGTGGCCGAGGCTTCGCTGAAGCGGCTGGGGATCGAGGTCATCGACCTGTTTTACCAGCACCGTGTCGATCCTGACGTACCTATCGAAGACGTGGCGGGCACGGTGCGCGACCTGATCGCCGAAGGCAAGGTCCGACATTTCGGCCTGTCAGAACCCGGCGCGACCACGGTGCGCAAGGCCCATGCCGTGCAGCCGATCACCGCGCTTCAAAACGAATACTCCCTGTGGACGCGCGGTCCGGAAACCAACGGCATTCTTGAGGCCTGCGAAGAGCTGGGCATCGGTCTGGTCGCCTACAGCCCGCTGGGCAAGGGCTTCCTGACCGGGGCCATGTCGAAGGAGACGAAGCTGGGCGAGGGCGATTTCCGCAACGCCCTGCCGCGTTTTTCCGCCGAAGCCATGGAGAAGAATCAGGCGCTGGTCGATCTTCTGAAGCGCATCGCCGCCGATAAGGCCGCCACCCCGGCCCAGATCGCTCTGGCCTGGCTGATGGCGCAGCGCCCGTGGATCGTTCCCATCCCCGGTACGACCAAGCTGCATCGTCTGGAAGAAAATCTGGCGGCTGCCACGGTCGAGCTGAGCGCAGGCGACTTAAGCGAAATCCAGACCGCCGCCGCCGCCATCACCGTCGAAGGCGACCGCTATCCGGCGCACCTGATGGCCACGGTCGGACGCTGAGCCATGCAAAACGTTACGCTCAATAACGGCCTGAGCATGCCGACCCTCGGCTTCGGCGTGTATCAGATCCCCGATGCCGCCGAATGCCGACGCTGCGTCATCGACGCGATCGAGGCCGGCTATCGCCTGATCGACACGGCGGCCTCCTATATGAACGAGGTCGCCGTCGGCAACGGCCTCCGCGACAGCGGGGTCGCGCGCGAAGACCTGTTCGTCACCAGCAAGCTGTGGGTGCAGGACACCGGCTATGACCGGACGGCTCAGGCCATCGACGCCTCGCTGAAACGCCTCGGACTCGACTATCTCGACCTCTATCTGATCCATCAGCCCTTCGGCGACGTGCACGGTTCGTGGCGGGCCATGCAGGACGCATACAGGGCCGGGAAATTGCGCGCCATCGGCGTCAGCAACTTCCATCCGGACCGGCTGATGGATATCGCGGCCTTCAACGAGATCACGCCCGCCGTCAATCAGATCGAGGTCAACCCGTTCCAGCAGCAGACGGAAAGCGCAGCCTTCATGGCGTCCCTCGGCGTTCAGGCCGAAGCGTGGGCGCCCTTTGCCGAAGGCCGCAACGGCCTGTTCGACAATGCCACCCTCAGCGCGATTGCCCGCAAATACGGGAAATCCGTCGGGCAGGTCGTCCTGCGCTGGCTGATCCAGCGCGGCATCGTCGCTCTGGCCAAGTCGGTGCGCAGGGAACGCATGGCGGAAAACCTCGCCATATTCGACTTTGCTCTGGATGAGGCCGACATGGCATCGATCGCCACGCTGGATACCGGCACGTCGAGCTTCTTCTCTCACCGCGACCCCGCCATCGTCAAATGGATGAGCGAACGTACCCTCGAACTCTGAACCGGAGGCCCCATGCCAAAAGAAACCACTCCGCGTCTCGATCGCCGCCAGATGCTGTTCGCCGGGGCCGTTGCCCCCCTCATGACCTCCGGCGTCGCAAACGCCCAATCTTCGCAGGCCCCATCGCCGCAAGCCCGCCCGGACAAACGCAGGCTGGGGACGCTGGAGGTTTCCGCCATCGGGATCGGTGTGCAGAATATGAGCCGCACCTATCAGACGACCATCCCCACCCGTTCGGAAATGCACCGCATCATCCGCGCGGCCTTCGACGCGGGCGTAACCTTTTACGACGCCGCCGAAGCCTATGGTCCTCATGAGGTCGAGCGCATACTGGGCGAAGGCCTGAGCGGCATCCGCAATGAGGTGGTCATCGCCACCAAGTTCGGCTGGAATATCGATCAGCAGACGGGTCAGCGCCTGCCGGGCCTCAACAGCCGCCCCGATCATATCCGGCTGGTCGTCGACGGCATGCTGAAACGCCTGCGTACCGACCGGATCGACCTGCTCTATCAGCACCGCGTCGATCCTGAGGTGCCGATCGAGGACGTGGCCGGGGTCATCGCCGACCTGAAGGCGCAGGGCAAGGTGCTGCACTGGGGCCTGTGCGAAATGGGCCTGAAGACGTTGCGCCGGGCTCACGCGGCATTGCCGGTCAGCGCGGTGCAAAGCGAATACTCGATGCTCTGGCGCGGTCCGGAGGCCGAGGTTCTGACGGTGTGTCAGGAACTGGGTATCGGTTTCGTGCCGTGGAGCCCGCTGGGCGTCGGCTTCCTGACCGGGGCCATCGATGCGCGCACGGCCTATGCCGACGGCGACATCCGCAAGCTGGAAACGCGCTTCGCCAAGGAAAACCTGCCCAACAATCTGAGGCTGGTGGCCCTGCTCAACGACTGGGCCGGACGTAAAAGCGCCGCCCCCGGTCAGATCGCTCTGGCCTGGCTTCTGGCGCAGAAGCCATGGATCGTGCCGATCCCCGGCACGACGCAGATGGCCCATATGCTGGAAAATACCAGCGCCGCGAATATCCGCTTTACCGCCGATGAGTTACGCGAACTGAACACCGCCGTGGCGGCCATCGAGGTTCAGGGTGCGCGTCTGCCCGAAGCCGTCCAGCGCTTTTCGGGCGTCGAAGCCCCCGAGAAGAGCTGATCCAATAGACCATTCCGCTCTAAGGAGGTCATGATGCTGAAAAACCTGTCGCGGCGGCTCATGCTGAGTGCGCCTCTGTTTCTGGCCTCCTGTTCTCAGGCGGCAGAACGCCCAACTGAAGAAACGAAAAATCAACGGCCAACCTCGAAAATACTGGTCGTCTACTTTACGCGGTCCGGCAATACGAAGGTCATCGCCGGTACGATCAGCCGTCTTCTATCTGCCGACCTGTTCGAAATTCGCGCCGCCCGGCCCTACCCCGAAGACTATGAGGCCACCGTCGAACAGGCGCGCCTTGAAACCACGCGCGGTGACGAACCGCCTCTGGCCGCGACCATTGCCGATCTGTCGGCGTATGAGACGATCTATCTCGGATTTCCGGTCTGGGGCGGGACCGCGCCACCGGTTATCCGCACCTTCCTCAGACAGCACGACCTGTCGGGCAAGACCCTCTATCCGTTGATCACCCACGGCGGTTACGGCACGGGCAACAGTCTCGACGTGCTGAAATCACACGCCCCCAACGCACGCCACCAGGCCCCTTTCGTCATGGAAGCCGATCAGGAACGCCGCACCCTCACCCAGATCCGGACATGGCTGGGGACGACAGAGCGATAAGCGCCCTTCCCTAAACGCCCGCGCCATTGTAAACCCCTGCCCGTCGTCGCGTCAGGCCGGGGCCGGTTGCTTTAAAACCCCCTGAACTTTCGCATGTACCCTTTCCTTCGGTCAGGTGCGATCAGGCTGCCGTAACGCCCGCGGCTGCGCCTGCGCGCCCTTTTGTTCAGTCGTTAAAAACCGCATGATCCGCCTCGATAATATCAGCAAGCAGAATGGCCACCAGATCCTGTTCATCGACGCGTCGATGGGCATCCAGAAGGGGGAGAAGGTGGGCCTTGTCGGACCGAACGGCGCGGGCAAGACGACCCTGTTCCGCATGATGACCGGTCAGGAACAACCCGACGACGGTCAGGTCGCCATCGATAGCGGCATGACCATCGGCTATTTCAGTCAGGAAGTCGGCGAAATGTCGGGTCAGAGCGCCGTCGCCGCCGTGATGGACGGCGTCGGCCCGGTCAGCGCACTGGCCGCCGAGATGGCCGAGCTTGAGGCCGCCATGGCCGATCCGGATCAGCTGGACGCCTTTGATTCCATCATCGAACGTTACGGCGACGTGCAGGCGCGCTTCGAAGAACTGGACGGCTATGCGCTGGAGGCGCGGGCGCGCGAAGTGCTGGCAGGCTTAAGCTTCTCACAGGAACGCATGGACGGCGATGTCGGGCTTCTGTCCGGCGGCTGGAAGATGCGCGTGGCGCTGGCCCGCATCCTGCTGATGCGCCCCGACGGCATGCTGCTCGACGAACCGTCGAACCACCTTGATCTCGAAAGCCTGATCTGGCTGGAGGCGTTTCTCAAGAATTACGACGGCGCACTGCTGATGACCTCGCACGACCGCGCCTTCATGAACCGCATCATCGGCAAGGTGGTCGAAATCGACGGCGGCACCCTGATCACCTATTCGGGCGACCTCGACTTCTACGACCAGCAGCGCGCCCTCACCGAAGCTCAGCGTCAGGCGCAGTTCGAGCGCCAACAGGCCATGCTGGCCAAGGAAATCAAGTTCATCGAACGCTTCAAGGCCCGCGCCTCCCACGCCGCACAGGTCCAGAGCCGCGTCAAGAAACTCGACAAGATCGAGCGCGTCGAGGCCCCTCGCCGTCGTCAGGCGGTGCAGTTCGAATTCCGCAGCCCCCCGCGCTCTGGCGACGACGTGCTGAACCTGCGCAACGTCCATAAGGGCTATGGCGACCTGTCGATCTATTCGGGTCTGGACTTCAAGGTGCGGCGCAAGGAACGCTGGTGCATCCTCGGGGCCAACGGCGCGGGCAAGTCGACCCTGCTCAAGCTGGTCGCCGGAGATACCAAGCCAGACAAGGGCACGGTCACCGTCGGCGCGAGCGTCAAGATGGGCTATTTCGCCCAGCACTCCATGGACCTGCTCGACGGCGAAGAGACGATATTCGAGTCGCTGGAAGGCGCGTTCCCGCAGGCCCCGCAAGGCGCTTTGAGGACGCTGGCGGGCTGCTTCGGCTTCTCCGGTGACGATGTGGAAAAGCCCTGCCGCGTGCTGTCCGGCGGTGAAAAGGCGCGTCTGGTCATGGCCCGGATGCTGTTCGATCCGCCCAACCTTCTGGTCCTCGACGAACCGACCAACCACCTTGATATGGTCACCAAGGAGATGCTGGTGGCGGCCCTGGCCGATTTCGAAGGCACCATGCTGTTCGTGTCGCACGACCGCCATTTCCTTGCGGCGCTGTCGAACCGCGTGCTGGAACTGACGCCAGAGGGCGTGCATCAGTACGGCGGCGGCTACAGTGAATACGTCGCCCGCACCGGTCAGGAAGCGCCGGGTCTGCATCCGGGCGGCTAAGCCCACAAATAAAAAAGGGGACACACCGTGTCCCCTTTTTCCGTTTCAGTTTACTCTGCGCCTTGCATGGACCAGCCGGTAGAGCGCCGGCAGGACCAGAAGCGTCAGAAGCGTCGATGAGACGATGCCGCCGATGACCACGGTGGCCAGAGGTCTTTGCACCTCCGCCCCCGCCCCGATGTTCACCGCCATAGGCACGAAACCCAGCGATGCCACCAGAGCGGTCATCAGCACCGGTCTCAGCCGGGTCAGCGCGCCCTCATAAATGGCGGCATCAAGCGGCTTACCCTCGGCCAGCAGACTGCGGATGAAGGTCACCATGACAACACCATTGAGCACCGCCACCCCCGACAGGGCGATGAAACCGACCCCTGCCGAGATCGACAGCGGCATGTCGCGCACTATCAATGCCGCCACGCCGCCGGTGAGCGCCAGAGGCACGCCGGAAAAGACGATGGCCGCGTCCTTTACCGAGCGGAACAGCGCAAACAGCAGACCGAAGATCAGCACCAGTGCCGCCGGAACGACGAACTGAAGTCGCTTAGCCGCCGAGATAAGCTGTTCAAACGTACCGCCATAACCGATCCAGTAGCCTGCGGGCACCTCGATCTCAGCCCCGACCTTTTGCTGCACCTCGGTGATGAACGAACCGAGATCTCGGCCACGCACATTGGCGGTGACCACGACGCGGCGCTTACCATCCTCGCGGCTGATCTGGTTCGGCCCCGTCTCCATGCTGATGGCCGCCACGTCCTGAAGCGGTACGAAACCGGTCACCACCCCCCCCGATTTCAACGGAACACGCAGCCGCCCGATCTCATCGAGATTACCGCGAATGGCTTCGGGCAGGCGCACGACGATGTCGAAGCGGCGGTCGCCTTCGAACATCTGACCCGCCACCGTGCCGCCGATGGCGGTCGCCACCACGGCCTGCACGTCCTCGACATTGAGCCCCAGTCGCGCCAGTGCGGCGCGATCCGGGCGGATTTGCAGCACGGGCAGACCGGTAACCTGCTCGACGCCGACATCCTGCGCCCCTTCGATACCTTCCATGACGGTCCCGATCGCCTCGCCCTTTTCGAGCAGGACATCGAGATCGTCACCATAGATCTTCACCGCCACATCGGCACGCACCCCGGACAGAAGTTCGTTGAAGCGCATCTGGATCGGCTGGGTGAACTCGTAATTGTTGCCGGGTATTTTTTTGACCGCGGCTTCGATTTCGGCCACCAGTTCGGCCTTGGTCTTCCTGGGGTCGGGCCAGTCTTTGCGGTCTTTAAGCATGACGAAGGTGTCGGCGACGCTGGGCGGCATGGGATCGGTGGCGACCTCCGCCGTACCGATCTTGGCCACCACGCGCTCGACCTCCGGAAATTGCTTGATACGGGCCTCCAGCGCGGACTGCATCTGCACGGCCTGAGACAGGCTGGTGCCGGGGATGCGCAGGGCGTGGAGCGCGATATCGCCTTCATCAAGGTTCGGAATGAATTCCGAGCCCATGCGGCTGGCGGCGAAACCGGCCACAACGACAAGAGCGACCGCAATCGACACCACCACCACCCGCAACCGCAAAGCGGCCTTAAGCGCACCGTCATAGACGCCGCGCACCGCGCGCATGATGAAGCTTTCCTTCTCCTGCACCTTGCCGGTGACGAACATGGCCACCGCCGCCGGGACGAAGGTCAGCGACAGGACCAGAGCCGCCGTCAGGGCGATGACCACGGTAATCGCCATCGGGTGGAACATCTTGCCCTCGACGCCGGTGAGGGCGAAGATCGGCACATAGACCAGCGTGATGATCAGCACGCCGAACAGCGAGGGCCGGATAACTTCGGAGGTGGCTTCGGCGGTCAGGCTGAAGCGCTCATCGCGGGTCAGTAACCGGCCGTGGGCGTGCTGCGCTTCGGCAAACCGCCGCAGGCAGTTTTCAACGATGATCACCGCGCCGTCGACGATCAGGCCGAAATCCAGCGCCCCCAGCGACATCAGATTGCCGGACACCCCGCCGCGCACCATGCCGGTGATGGTCATCAGCATGGTGACAGGGATGATCAGCGCCGTGATGAGTGCGGCCCGGATATTCCCCAGCAGCAGGAACAGGATGACGATGACCAGCAAGGCCCCTTCGGCGAGGTTCTTCTCGACGGTTTTGATGGCACGTTCGACCAGATCGGTCCGGTCGTAGACCGCCACCGCCTCGACGCCCGCGGGCAAGGCCTTTGCCGCCTGTTCAAGGCGGGCCGCCGCCGCTTTTGCCACGGTGCGACTGTTTTCCCCGGCCAGCATGACGACCGTGCCGAGTACGATCTCCTTACCGTCCTCGGTCGCCGCCCCGGTGCGCAGTTCCTGCCCCAGCCCGACATCGGCGACATCGGCGACACGGATCGGCAGGCCGCCCCGGCTGACGACGATGATACCGCGCAGGTCATCGAGTGTTTCAGCCTGACCCGGTACGCGGATCAGGTACTGCTCGCCATAGCGTTCGACATAGCCCGCCCCGACGTTCGAGGTGTTGCGCTCGATGGCTTCGACCACCTCGGTCATGGTCAGGCCATAGGCCGACAGGCGCTCCGGCAGGGGCGTCACGTGATATTGCCGCTCGAAGCCACCGATGGTGTTGACCTCGGTGACGCCCGGCGTGTTGCGCAGTTGCGGACGGATGACCCAGTCCTGAAGCGTGCGCAGGTCTTCGGGCGTATAGGCCGATCCGTCGGGTTTACGCGCCCCCGGCTTCGCTTCGACCGTATAGAGGAAGATTTCGCCGAGGCCGGTGGCGATCGGCCCCATTTCCGGGTTCAGACCGGCGGGCAATTGACTACGCGCGCCCTGAAGCCGCTCATTGACCAGTTGCCGGGCAAAATAGATGTCCGTTCCGTCCTCAAAGACAACGGTGACCTGAGACAGGCCGTAACGTGAGATGGAGCGGGTATATTCCAGCCCCGGCAGGCCGGCGATGGCGGTTTCCACAGGGAAGGTGATGCGCTGCTCCGCCTCCAAAGGTGAAAAGCCGGGCGCTTCGGTGTTGATCTGCACCTGCACATTGGTGATGTCGGGCGTGGCGTCGATGGGCAGGCGCTGGAAGCTCCACACACCGATCAGGCTGGCGACCACAACAAGGGCCAGCACCACCCAGCGGTGCCGGATGGAAGCGGCGATCACCGCTTCCAGAAAAGGTGTTTTCTGCATGGCAACCTCCCCTAGTGATCGTGGCTCGCGCCGGACTTTTCGATGTCCGCGCGAATGAGGAAGGAGCCGTCGGTGACGTATTCGGTGCCGGGTTCAAGGCCGCCCAGCACCTCGGTCCATTCCGCCGTCTTGCGACCCAGCTCCAGCATACGCACCTCATAGGTGTCGCCGGATTTGGCATAGACGACCGTAAAGTCGCGGAAGGGCTGAAGCGCTTTGGTTTTGACCGCCAGCGGAACGGACTGCGCGTTGACGGCGAAATCACCCTCGACCCCCATACCGGGGCGGAAGACCTCCGCATGGCTGGCCGGGATATGGACGTGGGCCACAAGGGTCTGACTGACCAGATCGGCGGTCGGCAGGATGGCCTCGACCTTTGCGTCGATCTTCGTGTCGCCGGACAGGCTGCGCACGGTGACGGTCTGCCCGACCTTCACGCGCTCGGCATCGCGCGGATAGACGAAGAACTCGGCGTGCAGCTTGGTCGGATCGGCGATAACCACCATAGGCCCGTCGCCGGAATAGTCGCCGGTATTGGCGTTCTTCTCGACGATCACGCCGGAAATCGGCGCGGGAATGGCATAGGTCTGAAGGCTCTCGCTGGATTCCACGCGGGCGATGATCTGCCCCTTGCGGACCTGCTGCCCCAGCTCGACCCCCAGCGACATGATGCGACCCGGATACCAGGCCCGCACCTGCGACTTGCCTTCGGGTTTGATCTCGATGCGTCCGGCAATGGTCACCGTCTCGCCAATGGAGGCCGGACCGGCGATTTCCGTGGCGATGCCGCCTGAGCGGGCCGCCTCCGCCGATATGGTCGTGCGCCCCTCATAAGAGGCATAGGTCCAGTTATGCGCCTTGCCCTGATAGGTGGCGTCCACCTTCACGTCAAAGGAATGCGGCTCATAGACGACGGCATTGCCGCGCAGATAGTCGCTCTGCGGGGTAAAGCCGATGGCATTCTTCACACCGCCAAGCCGGGTCAATTCGACAGCAAGCGTCACCTGAGACGGAGCGAGCGGTTTGTCCTTCAGGTAGGCATAGACGCGGAATTCCGGTTCGACGCCGTCCTCGAAAATGGTGATTTCCACCGCGAAGTCGCCATCGCGCAGCAGCCGCCCACGATGCGGACCGCGTTCGAATTCATCGCCTTCCCCGTGCGCTTCGCCTTCGGCCGCGGGCTTTTTCTTCTCTCCGCAGGCGGTCAGAGCCATCAGGCCAAGCGCACCCGCGCTCAGCATCCACGCGCGGCGTGTCGTGTTCAATATCGTCATTATTGTGCCTCCGGCGCGGGGAGCAGGGCGATCCACTGACCGCTCAGCCGCTCAAAACGCGCCCGTTCGAGATGAAAGGTTTTCAAAAGCCCGATGCGTTCGGCCTTGACGGCCAGAAGCGCCTCATGGGCGTTCATCAGGTCACGATAGGCAAAGCCGCCACGGGCAAAGCCTTCCTCGACCAGCCGGATGGCGCGTTCGGCCTGCGGGACCACCTCGGCATCGAGCCGTTTCACCTCGGCCAGATAACCGCTCAGGCGCGTTTGAATGGCCGCCAGCTCGCGGACGCGCCGGATGTCATAGGCGCGGATATCCTGCGCCGCCGCATCGGCTTCGGCGCGCGCCTGAGCGATGGCCCCCTGATTGGCATCATAGCGCGCCAGAGGAATCGAACCGCCGACCACAAAGGCCACGGAGCCGTCAGCATTAAAATGCCGCACACCCGCTGTCAGGGTCTTGTCACGCAGGGGTCGCGTGTTTTCGACCCTGATGCGCGCGCTGGCTTCGCGTTCGCGCGCCCGCAGCACCGCCGCGTCCGGCATGTCTTCAGAGATCAGGGTGGGCAGGACCGGCGCTGTGAAGGTGCTGAGATCAAGGTCGATCTCCGCCGAACCGCCCCAATAGGCCGCCAGTTGCGCTTTTGCCGCCCGCGCCTTCAGCCGAGCCTGATCGAGAACGATCTGCGCCTTGGCCACGCTGGCGTCAATCAGCGCCCCGGCAAACAGAGGGTCACGCGCGGCATTGACGCGCCGCGTGATTTCCTTTTGCGAGCGCTGCGCCATAGAGAGGCGTTCCGAAGCCAGTTCGGCCTCGGCCTCGGCAGTCAGCGCCTCGATCCACACGCCTTCGACCTCGTGCATCAGGTCCAGCCCGCGCACCCGCGCTTCGGCCAGAATCCGATCGCGTCCGGTCGCCGCCAGATCCTGACGGGCACGGCGCTTATCCGCCGGTTCATAGACCTGACTGTAGCTGAGCGTTGTTTCGGCACCATCGATGCCACCATAATTGCCGGACCCCAGAAGGTTTTCGGTTTCCAGCCCCAGGGTAGGGTTGGGCCGCACACCGGCCTGCCTGACCGCGCCATCGACGGCACTCAGCCGTGGCGCAACGGCGCTTAAGGCGGGATCGTTCTGTGCCGCGCGCGTCAACACGACCGACAGGGGCAGGGTCTCGGCCCACGCCGCCGATGTCAGACCGAGGCTTGCACAGGCAAGCAGGCTCAGCCCGACGCGCCCCACAAAGGGACGCTTTGAGATATTTTGCATAAGAGTTTCCTTGAATCGAACCTGACCGCGCTCAACGCGGCGCTAAAAAGGCGTTCGATTCAGGCGCGCGGCGGCTGGAACGGCCCCGCAGGCCGCACGCCATCGGGCGCAGGCATATTACCGGTCGGCAGGCGCGCGACGGCTATGCCCAGCGGTTCATGGACAACGGCCAGAGACGGCAGAAGGCTGCCTGCCGTTTCGCTGAAATGGTGGTGGTGGTGAACATCCAGCGGGTTATCGCTGTCACTGGCGATCTCCACGCCCTCAGCCTCACCATGAGGCCCATGGTGATGTTCGTGGTCGTCGGCGGCAAAGGTCTGAAGCACGTCGCCGCGCGCCATGTGCTCGACGATATTGACATCGGACTGCCCGGTCACCCACAGCGCGTGCACAAACAGCCCCAGACAGAGCAGGAGCCATTTACCGCGCAGGCGGATATCGAAAAGGCCGGTCAGATAGCGCACGTCTTGTCTTCAGTGACGAGAGAAGTAAGGGGAATATGTCGGAAATTCACGCCTGCGGAAAGCGAAAAATCGCATCTTTTGCAAATGATTCGCACATTCGCGCTGCATAGAAACAAAAAGAGCCTTCTCCGCCTGTAAGGGCAGAGAAGGCTCGTTCAGGGTACCGGGACCTTTTTAGAGCAAAATAATCATTCCGCTCTAAGCCTCCATTGAGGCGGCGGACAGGGCGGCGTAGCCACCGCCCGGCGAGGGGCTAAAAATCAAAACGCGTAGCCCAGCGTGACGAAGGCCTGACGCGGGGCCGAGGTGTGGAACACCA
>JASGGL010000069.1:0-14904 GCA_047605065.1 Asticcacaulis sp. | reverse complement strand
TGCCGACCGACATTACCGAAGACGTGATCCGCGAAATCTGTCTGCCTATGGGCTTTGTCGATGTGAAGGTCTGCGCCGTCAGCGAAGTCTGGTCAGGCCTTAAGCTGGTGATCCGGAAAACGTTGCGGTGATCTTCTCCTCCCTGTTGCGTAGCAATGGGGAGGTGGCGCGCCGAAGGCGTGACGGAGAGGGAGTACGCTATAATTTCAAAGTGCCACGTCTCTGGGCTGTGTCTCTGGCCAGTTTTTGCGCCATCTCTCTACGGGGGTTAGAGCCCCTCCGCTTCGCGGTGGGCGCGCTCACTCTCTTCGTCGATGATGTACCAGGTGAACCACATGGCGTCCTCGATCTTGCCACCCTTGGCCAGATAGGGTTCCAGCGGTGCGGGAAAGGCCAGTTTGATCTGCTCGGCGAAATCGAAGTGCTTTTTCAGGTCTTCCCAGTCCTGAAGCGCCAGCTCTTCGACCATGCGGATGCGCACCTCCCACGGCAGGTCGGCCGGGGCCATGCCTGCCGGATCAGTTTCGACCCAGTCACATTCACCGATGCTGCCGGGAATACGGATCTGAAGCTGACCGCCCAGGCTCATGAAACCGGCATTGGTCACGGCGCGGATCACTTCGGGGATGTCCCGGATCTTCCACGCATATTCGTTGAAGCGAAAATCCGCCTTCGCCAGAATATCGGCGGGCAGGCGTGCTTCCATAGGGGGCTCGTGGGTCTCTTCGCTCATAGTTCAAACTCGACCTGAATGGGGGCGTGGTCGGAGGGACGGTCCCATTCGCGCACGCTGTCGTGGATGACGGCGGCTATAGGCGAGGTGATGCGCGCCTTCAAGGCCGGATTGATGAGGATGTGATCGAGCCTCAGTCCGCGATTGGATTTGCGGAAGTCGGCGGCGCGATAGCTCCACCAGGTGAACAGCTTTTGCGGTTCGGGATAAAGGACGCGGAAGGCGTCGTGAAAACTGCCCGCCGCCATCAGTCCGGCAAAGGTTTCCAGCTCCGGCGGGGTGTGGCTGACGACCTTGAGCATCTGGCGATGGCTCCACACGTCGTTTTCACCGGGGGCAATATTGAGGTCGCCACAGATCATCAGCGGCGCGTCGGGATTGCGCGTTTTGAGATGCGCGGTCAGACGCTCGTAAAATTCCAGCTTGTGATCGAACTTGTCATTGGTTTCGCGGTCGGGCACGTCGCCGCCTGCCGGGATATAGAAGTTCCAGAGATCGATGCCCGCGACCCGGATGGCCTGCACACGCGCCTCGCCCCGGCGGCAGAAGGGCAGGATTTCATCGGCCTCGAACGGCAGTTTCGACACCAGCGCCACACCATGCCAGCCCTTTTGTCCGGTGACAAGGATGTGGGGGTAGCCCGCCTCTTCGAAGGCCTTGCGCGGAAATTCACCGTTCTGACACTTGATTTCCTGAAGGCAGAGGATATCGGGCTGAGCCATGTCGAGGAAGCGTACGACCTGATCGATCCTCAGACGGACCGAATTGATATTCCACGAAGCCACCGACAAACGCATGCGTAATCCTGAATAGCAGAAAACAAAAAGAACCCGGTCAGAGGGCTGACCGGGTCAGATGTTTGGCACATAACACGAAGAGATAAAGGGAAAAACGCACGCAAGAGACGTCAAACAAGACAAGACAATGTCCGGGCCGCCATATGCACTCCCCTAAGGAAGATGTGGGAATAATGACACGCCTGTGGAAAAAAGCAACGCACATTTCCGTGTTCTTCGTGTGTGGGGAGAACGATGTTCCTGGAGCGCAATCCGATAAAGCGGGCACCACTTTTCGGATAAATTGCGCGACCATTCAAAAACTTAGGGCGGGATGGCGATCCCACCCATAACCATCCGGCTCTAGACATTCTCTATCGTGTGAAGATCGCGTCCCTTCGTTTCCTTCATGAAGATCAACGCCACAGCGATGGCGGTCACCCCGACCACGACGGGATACCATAACCCCTGAAACAGGTTGCCTGAACCGGCCACCATGGCGAAGGAAATGGCGGGTAGAAGGCCGCCGAACCAGCCGGTACCAATATTGTAGGGCAGGGACAGGGCGGTATAGCGCACGCGTGTCGGGAACATTTCGACCAGTGCCGCCGCCATCGGACCATAAAGCGCGGTGGCTCCTACGGTCAGAAGGAACAATACGGCGAAAATACCGATCAGATTGACGCGCTTCGGGTCGGCCTTTTCCGGATAGCCTGCGGTCTTCAGGGCCGTCTTGATGTCGTTGACGGCATTGGCCTTAAGCGTGGCCAGTTCCGCTTTCGACATCCTCTCACCGGACGGGACGGCGACGGTGCGGTTGCCGATCTGAACCGTTGCCGCGGTGGCGCCCGGTTCGGTGGGCTTGCTGACATAGGGTACGCCCTGAGCGGTCACCAGCGCCTTGGCCAGATCACAGGCCGAGGTGAATTGCGCCTTGCCTACGGGGTCGAACTGCACCGAGCAGCTGCGGGTGTCGGCGAAGATAACCACGGGGGTGCGGCGGATGGCTTCGTCGAGTGCGGGATTGGCGAATTTGGCCATGAGGTGAAAGCCGGGGAAGAAGCTTAAGACCGCAATGGCAATGCCTGCGATCATCACGGGCTTACGTCCCACGCGGTCCGACATGGCCCCCCAGAAGACGTAGAGGAAGGCGCTGACGATCGAAATCAGCATGACGAGGATGTTGATCGTTGCCGGATCGAGCTTCACGCTCTTTTCCAGAAACACCTGTGCATAGAAGAAGGTGGTGTACCACACCACGCCCTGAGCGGTCATGAAGCCGAACAGGGCGATCAGCACCTGACGCAGACTGGCCCAGCGACCGAAGGCCTCGCGGAAAGGAGCCTTTGAAATATTGCCACTGTCGTGCAAGGCACGAAAGGCCGGACTTTCGGCGGTTTTGGCCCGGATATAGACCGAAATGGCCAGAAGGATGGAAGAGGCGAGGAAGGGGATGCGCCAGCCCCAGTCACCGAAGGCCGACTCACCGATGCTGAGCCGCGAAACGAGGATGACCGCCAGCGCCGTGACCAGCCCCAGCGAGGCCGAAGCCTGAATCCACGCCGTATAGGCTCCGCGGCGGTGCGCCGGAGCGTGTTCGGCGACGTAAATGACCGCGCCGCCGTATTCGCCGCCCATGGCTATGCCCTGAATGATACGTAGGGCCACCAGCATCAGCGGTGCGGCTATGCCCGCCTGTTCATAGGTGGGCAGAAAGCCGATCAGGACGGTGGCGGCTCCCATCAGCAGAATGGTGTAGAGGAAGGTGCCCTTGCGGCCTTTGCGGTCGCCGATGTGCCCAAAGATCAGCGCCCCGAGAGGCCGCGACAGGAAGCCCAGCGCGAAGGTAAGCAGGGCCAGTATCATGCCGGTGGTGTCGTCCAGACCCGAAAAGAAGGTTTTGGTGATGATCGAGGTCATCGCACCGAAAATGAAGAAGTCGTACCATTCGAAGGTGGTACCCGCCGCCGAAGCGGCCACGATGGTTTTCAGGTCCGAAGACGGTTCTGAGACGGCTTTTGCATCCGACGTCTTATCCGGCGCTTTATCTGACATGGATCGTCCCTGTGTGTTTGTTTATTCATCGCATTTGACCCAAGCGTAGTCGCATGACAAGGGTTTGCTGCAATTTAGGGACCTATTGCATTTGCGGGCAGGTGCGCGTGCTGACGGGAATTGACGCGCCTTCGCCTATGGCTTAGGCGAAGGGCACACGAAAATCACGAGGATAAGCGCCGTGACCATCCATTATCATGAAGGTGACCTGCCCGACGGGCTCGATCTGGGCAACAGCGTCGCCATAGATTCCGAAACCATGGGGCTGCGCTTTGGCCGCGACGACCTTTGTGTGGTTCAGCTTTCGGCGGGCAATGGCGAAGCGCATGTGGTGCGTCTCAGCCGACCCGGCTATGATTGCCCAAACCTCAAGCGTCTTCTGACCGATCCGGCGGTGCTCAAGCTTTTCCATTTCGGCCGTTTCGATATCGGCATGTTCCTGCTGCATCTGGGCGTGGTGACGGCCCCTGTCTATTGCACCAAGATCGCTTCCAAGCTGGCGCGCACCTATACGGACCGCCACGGCTTGAAGGATCTGGTGCGTGAGCTTCTGACGGTCGATATTTCCAAGGCGCAGCAAAGCTCTGACTGGGGGGCAGCGACGCTTTCGCCGGAACAGCTGGCCTATGCGGCGTCCGATGTGCTGCACCTGCATGCGCTGAAAAACAAGCTCGATATCATGCTGTCGCGCGAAGGCCGCAGCGAGCTGGCGCAGGGCTGTTTCGATTTTCTGCCGCATCGCGTCAAACTGGATTTGGCAGGCTGGGAAGATACTGATATCTTTGCGCACTCGTGGAGCTGAAGGCTTCGCGCTTTTCGACGCCCTTAAGGAACCCCGCCGTCCATGCCGGCTCTTGATATTCCGACGCCCGACGGCCAGGAGGCCGACCGCCACCGCCTGCACACTCAGGCTCTGGCGTGGAAGAAGCGTTCGCGCAAGATCGCCCGCCTGCGGTTTATTTTCCCGGGTCTTATTATCGGCCTGATCATTGTCATGATCGTGTGGATAGTGGCGCAAAGCGTCATCAATTCGATGAACGTCTATAACGCCAATGTCGAAGAAATCCGCATGACCAATCCGTTCTATACGGACCGCAGCCGCAAGGGCGAGCGCTATGAGTTGCGCGGCCTTGAGGCGGTGCGTCGCGGACGTAATTCGCCGATTGTCAACCTGACCGCGCCGCGCCTTGAAATCCGTTCGGAAAATAGCCGCCCCTCCACGCTGGAGGCTATTGCGGGTGTCTATGATGATTCCAAACGCTCGTTCACCGTCAATAAGGACGTGACCATGACGTCCGGCTCGGGCCTGACGCTGAAAACGCAGCAGGCGCATGTCGATCTTCAGGACGCCATCGTCAGCGGTGATGCGCCGGTCGAAGGCCGCTGGGACGGCGGCACGGTGGCGGCGCAGGGTTTCCGTATCGAACAGAACGGGCGCAATGTTACATTTTACGGTAAGCCGGGTCAGCAGGTGACCGGCACCTTTACCGGCTCAGAAAACTGATTTTCATAAGGAATGTTTTGGCCATGCATAACAGGATGACAAAGGCGGCCCTTGGCGCGGCTTTCGCACTGACCGGTCTGGTCCTGAGCGCGGCTCCGGTGGCGCTGGCGCAGTTCGTGCCGACCAAGGACAAGCCGATCGCCTATGCGGCCGACACCTTCAACGCCGATGACGCCAATCACACCGCCACCTTTACCGGCAGTGTCGAATTCCTTCAGGACACCTCGCGCCTGCGCTCGGACAAGCTGACGGTCATCTACGGTCAGAACGCCACCACTGGCAAGTGGGATGAGCTGTCGACCGCCGAAGCGGTCGGCAATGTCTATTACGTCGTTGACGATCAGGTGATGACCGGCGCGCGCGCGGTCTATACGCGCAGCACCGATACGCTGGTGCTGACCGGCAATGTCGTCCTGCGTCAGGGTAAGAATGTGATGGAAGGCAGCCGACTGGTCTATGATCTGGGCGCCAAGAAATCGACCATGGACGGCGTACCGACCGCCGGCAGCAAGGGCCGCGTGCGCGGGGTCTTCTACCCGGAACAGGGCGGCGACGCTCAGAAGAAGCCGCAATAATCATGGTCACTATCTCCACCCTTGATGCCCGTAATGACGCCGATGCGCGTAGCGCCAGCGAAACGCCGGACGGCCTGCGCGTCGAAGGCATAGGCAAGAGCTATCGTGACCGGGCGGTGGTGAAGACCGTGTCGCTTACCTTGCGTCGTGGCGAGGCCGTGGGTCTTCTGGGGCCGAACGGTGCGGGTAAGACCACCTGCTTCTATATGATCACCGGTCTGGTCGAACCCGATTACGGCACGATCAGCCTCGATGGTCACGACATCACCCATCAGCCCATGTACCAGCGCGCGCGTATGGGTCTGGGGTATCTGCCTCAGGAATCCTCGATTTTCCGCGGCATGAGTGTGGAACAGAACCTTCAGGCGGTGCTTGAGCTGCGGCTGAAGACGAAGCCTGCGGTCGAAGCCGAGGTGACGCGTCTGCTCGAAGAGCTGCACATCACCCATATCCGCAAATCCCCGGCGACGGCCTTGTCCGGTGGTGAGCGTCGTCGTGTGGAAATCGCCCGCGCTCTGGCCGGTAATCCGTCCTTCATCCTGCTCGATGAGCCGTTTGCCGGTATCGATCCGCTGGCCATTGCCGACATCCGCGAAGTGGTGGGTTATCTCAAGCACCGCGGTATCGGTATTCTGATTACCGACCACAATGTACGCGAAACCCTCGATATTATCGACCGTGCCTCGATCATCCATTCGGGCGAGGTTCTGTTCGAAGGTACGCCGGACGAAATCCGCCATAACCCCGAAGTTCGCCGCGTTTATCTGGGCGATAACTTCGAATAGGTGCGCCTGTCGGGCTTGCGCACATACCTTTTCCACCGGATTTATCGGCCTGTGGAAAGGAGTTAACCTAATTTAAGGTGTTAAGGTTTAGGTTCCGAACCATGTCATTAGGGCAAAGGTTGGAACTCAGACAGGGGCAGGGGCTGGTCATCACGCCCCAGTTGCAGCAGGCTATCAAGCTTCTGCAATTGTCTAACCTTGAGCTTGAGGCCGTGGTCGAGGCCGAGCTGGAGCGCAATCCGCTTCTGCTGCGCGAAGATGCCGACCCCGCCGATGCTTCCGAAAACGATACGGGTACTGAGCGCGAAGAGCGCGGCGAGCTGGAACTCAGCGACCGTGATACGCTTCAGGCCAATTCCGATCTCGATGCTTCCGAAGGCGACGTCTATGGCGACGACGCCCCCAGCGTGCGCGAGCCTGCGGCCGCTTCGGCGGAAATGGGCGACGGTCCGATGGTCGACTGGAGCAAGGCAGGTAAGGGTGGCGGGTTCGATGGCGACGGCGATACGCTTGATCGCGCGCTAAATCGCGAAAAGACCCTGCACGAACACCTGACCGATCAGGCGCTGATCGCGGGTCTGAGCCCGCCGGAAATGGCCGTGGCCCAGATCCTGATCGATGCGGTCGACGACGGCGGCTATCTGCGCGCCGATCTTGAGGAAATTGCCGAACGCCTTGGCTGTGGCATGGACCTGATCGAAAAGGTCATCACCGTCTGTCAGGGCTTTGAACCGACCGGGGTCATGGCGCGTTCGGTGCCGGAATGTCTTAAGCTGCAACTGATCGAGCGTAACCGTTTCGATCCGGCCATGGCGGCTTTGATCGACAATCTCGAGCTTCTGGCCCGCCGCGACCTCAGTGCGCTTCGCCGGGTGTGCGGCGTCGACGACGAAGATATGGCGGAAATGATCCGCGAGCTTAAGGCCCTGACCCCGCGTCCGGGCGCGGCATTCGGCGCGGAGCCTCAGGCGGGCGTCGTGCCCGATGTCTTCGTGCGTCAGGATTTGTCCGGCGGCTGGCGCGTCGATCTCAATACCGATACCCTGCCGAAGGTGCTGATCGATCAGTCCTACCATGCGCGTGTGGCCGGTTCGGCACGCTCGGATCAGGAAAAGACCTATCTCAACGAGTGCCTGTCTCAGGCCAGCTGGCTGATCAAGAGCCTCGATCAGCGCGCTCGCACCATCCTTAAGGTCTCCGCCGAAATCGTGCGTCAGCAGGACGGCTTCTTCGTTTACGGCGTCGAATATCTGCGCCCGCTGAACTTAAAGACGGTGGCCGAAGCCGTGGGTATGCACGAATCGACGATTTCGCGCGTGACCACCAACAAATATGTTTCGACTCCGCGCGGCGTGTTCGAGCTGAAATTCTTCTTCACCTCGGCCATTGCCGCCGCCGACGGTTCCGAAGCGCATTCGGCGGAATCGGTGCGCCACAAGATCAAGACCCTGATCGACGGTGAAAAATCCTCGGGCGAAGTCTTGTCCGACGACCGCATCGTCGAAATCCTCAAGGAAGCCGGCGTGGATATCGCCCGCCGCACCGTGGCCAAGTACCGCGAAGCCCTGCGCATTCCGTCCTCGGTCGAACGCAAGCGCATGATCCGCTGATCAGGCTTTTTTAGTCCCTCGCCGGGCGGTGGCTCCGCCACCTTGGCCGCCGCCTCAATGGCGGCCCAAAGCAGAATGAGCGGAATGATTCCACTAAAAAATCATTCCGCTTTAAACACCTGACGCGCGCGCATGACATAATCGCCCACCGTCATCAGACAAAGCGCGGCGCTTAGGCACAGACAGAGGGCTCCGGCATCGAAGGTGCTGAAAGGGAAGCTGCTGTCCGGTCCGGTCGGGATAAACCCGTCCTGCTCCGGCAGAATCAATAGCCCAAATCCCAGAAACTGCAGGGCGATCTTGGCGCGCTCGATGGGTGAGACGCGGATGTGCAGCTGATCCGGAAGGGCCTCATTAAGTCCCGCCACCAGAAAATCGCGTGCCAGCAGGATGACGCCGCTGGCCACTACGATTTCCGGCAGCCCCCCGGTCAGGAGACCCGAAAACAGGGTCAGAGTCAGAAGCCGGTCGGCTAGAAGATCGAAAAAAGCGCCGAACCGCGAGGCCTGATTGAGCTTGCGCGCCAAATAGCCATCGGCAATGTCGCTTAGGCCCGCCAGCGCAAACACGATCAGAGCGGGCCAGGCGTCGCCACGGATCAGAAAAATCAACAGCGGCACCATCAGCACGACACGCAGGCCGGTGAACAGGTTGGCGATTTTCATCGGGCGTTCTCTTTTTCAATAATCAGGTCGGCAGCAGCCGCGCCGCAGGCCGAAAGGCGATCAATCTGTGTGGGGTTCATATGCAGGTTCATGCCGCCTTCGGTGCGTTTAAGACCGATCCGCACGATCCGTCCAGAGCGTGTTTCATCAAAAAGGCGGCTGCGCATATCGGCTTCACGCATGGAAAATAGCAGGTTCCACACAAAGGCAAACAGGCCGGTCAACGGATCGGCGGCAGTTCTTCTGCGGCTTTGTTCATCGGCCAGCGTCCAGACGCGCCGCGCGTCGTCATCATCGTCGCGCAGGCTGTCGAAATCGATGCCCCAACAGGGGTTCGCATCGCCATCGAAGGCATCGAAAGGGAAGTTGCGGGCGATGCCGCCGTCGCTGAGGTACAGTTTGTGACCCCCTTCGGGGCCTGTGTAGACCGGAATTTGCGCCATCAGGCCGGGGCAGGACAGGCTGATGCGTACGGCGATCACGACCGGCAATTTATCAGGGCCGGGCAGAGGCCAGCGTGTGGCGGTGCTGTCCGGGCGCAAGGTTTCCAGAATCTCCTGCGGAAACAGGTGTCGCCATTCTTCCGGGTCGAACCACAGAGGCAGGCCTGTATCGGGTAACATCAGGGTGCGGGCGCGCGACAGGTCGGTGGCGACGATCTTCAGATCGACACCGCGCCCCTTCAGGTCGCCGAAGGTCAGGATGTCAGGTGTGCCCGCTACGGATTGCAACGCGGTGTGCAGCCAGTCGGTGACGCCGGGCCGGGCGGCTGTGCCCAATCCGCTGCCCAACCCACTGCATAGGCCGAAGTGGCGGCGCGTCAACAGCTGCAGCAGAGCGACGACGTAGACGATGGCTCCCAGACATATAAAGACGAGGAAAATCAAAGCGGCCAAAAGCCAGTCAGAAACCTGAGCCATCGAAAGGCCTGCGCCGTGCGTGAGCCGTTCCGCCGCGCAGATGCCGATCAGAAGCAGAAAGAACAGGGGTAGGCGTAAGGTCCACAGGGCCTGCCCCCAGCGCGGGCGTGACGAGCCGGGGGCCAGATACATCAAAGCCTTGAGCAGAGGGCCGAAGGCACCCGTAGCCTGAAACAGGCGGGGCAGATCGGCAGGCAGGGTTTCGCAGGCAGTCCTAAGGCGTACAAAACCAGAGACGTCACCGGATTGGCGCGCATATTCGGCCGCAGCACCCAGGGCGGCGGCGATGGCTCCGGCGGATGCCCCCGCCAGTCCGTGCAGACGGAAGCTGCCCGCCAGACGCGGCAGAAGTTCGGCGTAGACAAGACCGGAGGCCACGCCGCCTTTAAGCACCAGATTGATCTGTTTACCCACGAAATACCCTCATCCGGCCCCGCTATGGCCGTATTTCGTCCCGGCGTAGTTAAACGTAATTAACGTATAAAATTCAAGGCCAAGCCCGCGATTTAGCGTCGCACCCCTTACACGTTTTCTTGATTTTTCATCCTGAACCAGAGGCGTACAGTCGAAGGTGCCCCGCTAGTCGCCAACCTCCAGTTAGCGGGCGACAGCGGTTTTTGCAGATCACAAAACGCCCCATGTGAAGACGAAAATGTTGGCCATTTTCGGCATGTGGCCCAAAGGAGCGAGATATCGCCATGCAAATACAGGTTACCGGAAAACAGGTTGAACTCGGCACCGCGCTTCAGGAGCGCATCGAATCCGAGCTTAACGCAGGCATCAGCAAGTATTTCGAACGTGACGGCGGCATTGCCGAGGTCATTATTTCGAAGGACGGCTATCAGTTCAAAGCCGACTGCTGGGTGCGTCTGGCCTCCGGCCAAACCCTTGTGGCTCACGGTTTTGGCGGTGACGCCCATTCCGCTTTCGACGGTACGCTGGGCAATATCGAAAAGCGCGTGCGTCGCTATAAGCGTCGTTTGAAGGACCATCACCCGACCAATACGCCGACCAAGCACGAAATGGCCCCGCTGACCGTGATTCAGGCCTCGGACTACGAGGACGATGAGGAGATCGATGACGGCCTCGATCACGATGCACCGGCCCAGCCGATGATCATCGCCGAAACTCAGGCCGCTATCCGCACCCTTACCGTGTCTCAGGCGGTGGCGGAGCTTGACCTCTCCAACTATCCGCTGGTTATGTTCCGAAACGCCGCCCATGGCGGACTTTCGGTCATTTACCGCCGCCCGGACGGCAATATCGGCTGGATCGATCCGGAGCGGACGGGGACTCGCCTCAATGGTAAGGCGCATTAACTGAACGGTTTGCCCTAAAAAATTCATAAATACGCCGAAAGGTCGGCGTTGACTTGCGCAAGCGCTATCTATAAGGGCAGGCGCGGTCGCGTACCGCCGTTAGTGCGGATGGCCGCGCCGATCCCGTGATCGTGCGCCCGCAAACAAATGGATTTGTAATGTTCCTGAGTGACGTGCTTGACCGGAACAATGTTGCCGGACCGGTAAGCGCCAATTCCAAGCGCCACGCCCTGCAAATCGTTGCCGATCTGGCCGAACGTGGTCTGGCGGGCTATGGGCTCGACTCCGAAACCCTGCTTCAGGGACTGCTGGAGCGTGAGAAGCTCAGCTCGACGGGTGTAGGTCTTGGGGTCGCCGTACCCCATGCCGCCCTGCCGGGTCTGACGCGTATGCATGGCGTCTTTGTGCGTCTGGAAACCCCCGTCGAATACGAAGCCATCGACGATGTGCCGGTCGACCTGATCTTCGCCCTGTTTGCCCCCGAAGACGCCGGCAGCGAGCATCTGCGCGCGCTGGCCAAGGTGTCGCGCATCCTGCGTCAGAAGGAACTGCGCGATCAGTTGCGTCGCGTTGAAAGTGCCGATGCCATCTACGCGCTGCTGAACCGCACCGAAGCGCCGAACGCGGCCTGATCCATCTATTCGTTTCTGAATAAGGCCCGACCGTTCGCAGCCTAAGTCTGCGGTTTCATATGGCCGGTCAGATTGTAACGCTCATGCCAGCTTAAGGCCTCGGACAGCAGGTGCGGCGTTTGCCCACCGCGCTCGCGGCAGGCGCGCTCATAATAATCGCTCAGAAGATCGCGGTAACCGGCGTCGGCGCAGTGGGCAATGACCTTGCGTGCGCGTTCGCGCGGAGCCAGCCCCCTGAGGTCGGCCAGACCGTTTTCGGTGACGAGGATATCGACATCGTGTTCGGTGTGATCGACGTGGCTGGCCATGGGGACGACGGCGGAGATCGCACCCTTTTTGGCGACGGAGCGGGCGACGAATATCGATAGATAGGCGTTACGCGCGAAATCCCCCGATCCGCCTATGCCATTCATCATGTGGGTACCGCCGACATGGGTGGAGTTGACGTTACCGTAGATGTCGAACTCCAGAGCCGTATTGATGGCAATGATGCCGAGGCGCCGGATAACTTCCGGATGATTGGAAATTTCCTGTGGTCTCAGGATCACCTTGTCGCGGTAATTTTCGATATGGTTGAACACGCGGTCGGCCCACGGCGCGCTGAGTGTCACCGAACAGCCGGACGCGTAGACCAGCTTGCCGGAATCGATCAGTTCAAAGGTCGAATCCTGCAACACCTCGGAATACATGCGCAGATTATGGAAATCCGAGCGGTTCAGTTCGCCCAGCACGGCGTTGGCGATCACGCCGATGCCCGCCTGAATGGGGTTGAGGCTGGGCGGCAGGCGGCCCTGCTTTACTTCGTTCTGCAGAAAATCGACCAGATGCGCCCCGATGGCGGTGGTGCCTTCGTCGGGAGTTGCGGCGCGTGCGGGGCTGTCGGCCTCGTGTGTGATGACGATGGCGGCGATTTTCGACGGGTCGATGGGGATATAGGGCGTGCCGACGCGGCTATCGCAGGTTACCACCGGCACTGGCGTGCGCGACGGGCGTTTCGCCGGGATGAAGATGTCGTGCATGCCCTCCATCGCTGTCGAATAGCTGAGGTTCAGCTCGACGATCACCTTAGGGGCCAGAATGGCGAAGGAGGCGCTGTTGCCGACCGAGGTGGACGGTACGATGCCGCCGTCTTCGGTAATCGCGATGGCTTCGACAATGGCCACGTCGATGGGGCTGATCTGCTTCGAGCGCAGGGCTTCGACGGTTTCCGACAGGTGCTGGTCGATGAACATGACCTCGCCGCGGTTGATGGCGGCGCGCAAAGTATCGTCGACCTGAAACGGCATGCGCCGTGCCAGAACACCGGCTTCGTAAAGCAGTTTATCGGTATTGTGACCCAAAGACGCGCCGGTGATCACGGTCAGGCGCATGGGGTCGGTCTTTGCGCGTTCGGCAATGGCCAGCGGCACCGCCTTGGCGTCCCCGGCGCGTGTAAAGCCGCTGAGGCCCAGTGTCATGCCGTCATGGATAAGTGAAGCAGCCTGTTCCGGGGAAACGATACGATCCAGCAGGGCGTCGCAACGGATGCGGGCGCGCACCTGAGCCCTTATGCCCTCAGCCGCAAACGCTTCAGATTGCGGGCTTTCGGAAACAGACAGATTCAGCATGGACGCGCACTCCGGGTTGACCAGACCTCATGCGCCCTTAGCAGATGTTTGTGCAAGGATTTTTCCACGGGTGCGACGAAAGGCGCATATATGAAAATCCGGGTGTGGAAATTCAGGCGGTACGGATCGGGATGATGCGCAGTTCGTCCGAAACCTGAGGCCGCCGGAGGTCAATATGCAAAAGCCCGTGTTCAAGGACGGCGCCTTCGACCAGAAACCCTTCACCGACCACAAAGCTGCGTGTGAAACCGCGCTGGGCGATGCCCCGGTGAATGAACTCGCGCGGGGCGGTCTCGGTCGGTTCCTTGAAGGCCTGAAGGGTGAGTTGCTGACCCTGGAGGCTGAGGCGCAGGGTGTCCGGCGTAAAACCGGCCACCGCTACGCTGAGGCGCAGGTGGTCGGCGGACAGGGCTTCGACATTATAGGGGGGATAGTTGTCCGGCGCACGGCTCAGGCGCTCGATCAGGCTGCGGGTTTCGTCAAACCCCAGAAGGAACGGGCTGTCGAACACAATATACCGGGACATTTTCACCTCGCCTTCCCGATATGCGCGTCGCGACCCGCCTTCGCAAGCCCGGGGGCACAAAATCGAGGTGGAATGCCTACGCGGTTCACGATAAAGAACACATCCGATGACCTTTGATGATACGCCCGAAACGCCCACGATCGATGTAAGGTGGAGCGCCACCCTCCTGAACAGCTATACGATCGCACTGATGGTCGCTGCGCCCTTCTGGGCCGCGTGGATGGTTATCGAGGGCCGGGGTTATGGCGGTCTTATCCTTCTGGTGCTGGTTTTGGGCATGATCGGGCTCAGCCTCGTGCCGCAGCCCCTGTTTCGTTACGACCCGGATCGCAAGGTGTTTATCCTGCCTGATGAGCGGACACTGGCGCTGGATCAGATCGATGCCATCGAAATGGACGCCCGCGACATCTACTTCATCCCGAAGTCGCACAGTCAGGACGGCTGGCATCTGTCGCAGCGCTGCTGGGTCCTGAGCCCGCGCCGCAAGCTTAAGGCGCTTGCCGAAGAACATGGCTGGCCGTTGAAGGACATCACACACCCCGTTTCGCGGTTCGGATTCTGGCTTATCCCCTGATAAGATCGAAACGCAGCGAGGCTCTGCGCAGGTCTGCTCTTATCGTTACGGTATCTAAATCCGTGAAATAAGCCGGTGCGTGCGGCCTGCTGGTCGGGCAGTAGGCACGCGGTTGAGCTTGATCAGCCCTTCCGGCTCACCCCACAGGTCGTAGGCGTCGGCGCGCGTGACCCTGGCCTTGGCGAAGTCGCCAGCGCTCAGGCCCGTAAAGCCCTTGAGGTAGATGTGGCCGTCGATTTCCGGCGCGTCGCCCTTGGTACGGGCCACGGCCACACCATCCGAACGGATGTCGTCGACCAGCACATCGACCACCTGACCGACCTTGTTTTGCAGCTTCTGCGCCGAAATACGCGAGGCGACGGCCATAAAGCGGGCCAGACGGTCTTGCTTGACCTCTTCGGGCACGTGATCGGGCAGGGCCTGTGCGGCGGCGCCTTCGACGTTTTCGTAGGCGAAGGCGCCTACACGGTCGATCTGCGCGGCTTCGATCCAGTCAAGCAGCAGGTTGAAATCGGCCTCGGTCTCACCGGGGAAGCCGACGACGAAGGTCGAACGCAGCGTCAGGTCGGGGCAGATTTCGCGCCAGCTCAGGATACGGTCCAGCGTCTTGTCCTGATTGCCGG
>JASGGL010000068.1:0-15291 GCA_047605065.1 Asticcacaulis sp. | reverse complement strand
CGCAACCGGCGGTCTTCAGCGCCGCGATACGGGCGGCATCGGGCAGGCCGAAATGAAAACTGACCACCGGAGGCGCCTGTTCGACCAGCAGTCGCAACATCTCGTCGTCTTCGCCAAAGCGGGTGTAGGGCGGCTGCAAGGTCAGCGGCGGCTCCGCCCCATAGGCCGCAAACAAAGGCCTCAAGGCTTCAAGCCATTGCGTTTCGACCTCGGCATCCCGGCGAGGGGCATCATGGACGAACAAATTGACGTTGAACGGCCTGTCGGTGCGGGCGCGCACCCCGGCGATCATCGTCCGCGCACCGGCGGCATCGGTGGCCCCCACCGCGATCGACCCCAGGGCTCCGGCATTCGACACCGCCGCCGCCATTTCCGGCGTCGATACCCCGGCCATGGGGGCCTGCACGATCGGCAGCGGCACCTCGAAATCGCCCAGACGCATGGCTACCTCATTAGCAACGTAAACAACTGGCAACGTGAACAAAACGAATCCGAAAGTGAGTCCGAAAAGACTCACCCCCAGAAAATTGGGTTACCCGATTCTCCGCGAGTCAAGTCGTAACTTTTTATTAACCGCGCAAGATTCTAACCTGTTCCTTCATACCGGCCTTCAGAAGCGGGCCGCCATCTTTTCGGGGTAGATCATGACACGCCATGTGCCGCAGAAGGCCATCACGCAGCGCGCCGCGCTGGAGCTGGACACCATCCATGTCGGCGAGTGCGTGGATATTCTGAAATCCCTGCCGGACAAATCGGTCGATCTGGTCTTCGCCGACCCGCCCTATAACCTTCAGCTTGGCGGCGACCTGCTGCGCCCCGACAATTCCAAGGTCGATGCCGTTGACGACGAATGGGATCAGTTCGCCAGCTTCGAAGCCTATGACCGCTTCACGCGCGAATGGCTGCGCGAATGCCAGCGCGTCCTTAAGGACGACGGCGCTATCTGGGTCATCGGCTCCTACCACAATATCTTCCGCCTCGGCGTCGCCCTGCAGGATCTCGGCTTCTGGGTGATGAACGACGTCATCTGGCGCAAGGCCAATCCCATGCCCAACTTCAAGGGCACCCGCTTCACCAACGCCCACGAAACCCTGATCTGGGCCACCAAGGCGCGCGGCCAGAAGCGCTACACCTTCAACTATGATGCGCTCAAGGCCTTCAACGAAGACACCCAGATGCGTTCGGACTGGCTGATCTCGCTGTGCACCGGCGAAGAGCGGCTCAAGGACGAGAACGGCGATAAGGTTCATCCGACGCAAAAGCCCGAATCCCTGCTTTATCGCGTCCTGCTGGCCTGCTCGAAACCCGGTCAGGTCGTGCTCGACCCCTTCTTCGGCACCGGCACCACCGGTGCGGCCGCCAAGCGTCTGGGGCGTCACTTCATTGGCATCGAACGCGATCAGACCTACGCCAAACACGCCATGGAACGCATCCGTAAGGTGCAGCGCGTCAATGAGAGCGACCTCGCCGTCATGGGCTCAAAGAAGGCCGAGCCCCGCGTGCCGTTCGGCGCTCTGGTTGAGGCGGGCCTGCTGCAACCCGGCGACACCCTCTATTGCCCCAAGGGCCAGAAGACCGCCCGCATCCGCGCCGACGGCTCGTTGGTTCACGGGGAACTGACCGGCTCAATCCACAAGATGGGAGCCATGCTTGAACAGGCCCCGGCCTGTAACGGCTGGACCTACTGGCGCTTCAAGACCGATGCCGGACTGAAACCCATCGATGACCTGCGCGCCCGCATCCGGCAGCAGGGGCACTAAGCCCGTCTCGCACTTATGTGGAAATGCATGCCCGGTGGAAACACCGGGCATTTTTCTTACGACCAAAGTCGTAATTTTGACCGTTTTCGCTTGATTTTGCCCCGGTTTGCCCGTCTGTTAGTCAGACAAATGAACGGCCTCACGCCGTCGCCACGGGAAACACACAGGATGATCACTCACGCATTACGCCATCTGGCGGTCGCGCTGGCGCTGTGCGCCGGTTTCGGCCTCGCCGCTTCGGGCGCGTCGGCCCAGCAAAGCCGCAAGGAAATGCTGGCGGCTGAAGCTGCGGCGGACAATGTCAAGAACGTCAGCAAGCTGGTTCAGCAATATGGCCTGCCCTGCGAAGTGGCCGAAGCATCCGGTGCCACCGCAGGCGAAGCCACGGTAGATGGCAAGAAGACCGCCATCGAATCCTTTGAAATCTCGTGCAAGGACCAGCGCGGCTACATCATCTATAAGGCTAAAAACGCTCCGTTCGGCGATCCGCTGGGCTGCCTTCAGGCGGCCGCTATCGCCAAGGCCGCCCCGGGCAGTCAGGTCTGCAAGCTGCGCGGCAACCGCGCGGCCCACTACTGGCTGACCGAAACGGCCAAGTCGAAGATCGCCAACTGCCAGATCGGCGGCGCGCGCTTCATCGGCGCAGACGCTAAGAACAACACCGAAACCTATGAAATCTCGTGTAAAGGCGTCCCCGGCGGCATTTTCATCGTGCCGACCTGGAAGGCGACGATCAAGGACATCAGCTATCATAACTGCCTGAAGACCGGCGACACGGCGCTGAAATGCGAACTGACCACCCCGGAACTGGCGGCCCAGAGCCTGACGCCGTTAGTCAAGAAGAACGCTCCGGATTGCACGGTCAAAAATGCCCGTTTCGTCGGCGCAACCAAGGACTCGGAGTATTACGAAATCGGCTGCGACGGCAAGGCGGGCTTCGTCCTGAGCACGGACCTTTCGGGTCAGTTCAAGGGAACGGTCGGCTGCGACAAGGCCGCATCGATCGGCGGCTGTAAATTCACCGATACGGCCGCTCTGGCTGCGGCAGGTAAAGCCAAGCAGGACGAGGCGCGCGCCAAGTACAAGACCGCCTATGCCGAAGCCCTGACCAAGGGCGGCGTGGCCTGCACTTTCGAAGACTTCCACCGCATCGGTCGTGACAACGCCACCAACCGCGATGTCGCCGAATTCAAATGCGCCGAAGCCAAGACAGGCCTGATTGCCCTGATCCCGGACGCCGGTAAGGATGGCAAGCTCGAAACCTTCGATTGCTTCTCCGCCGCCCTGCAAAAGCTCGACTGCACCTTTGTCGGCAAGGAGCAGCTCAAGGCCTATCTTCAGTCGCTGTCGGCCAATCATAAGTCGATCAAGGCTGACTGCGTGATCGGCGAAGCCCGCTATGCCTTTGAAACCAATGGTCAGGTCGTCATGGAACTGGCCTGCGTCAACAAGCGCGGCTACATCGCCGTCCTCAATAAGGCGCGCACGGCGCTTAACCCCGCCGTCCCCTGCCATATCGCCGCCACCAACGCCAATGTGCCTGAAAAGTGCACCATTGCCGGTAATGGCAGCAATAAGGAGGGCTAAGGCTCTCCGGTTTTTAGTAAGCGTACCTCGTGAACCCTCCCTTGCCCCGTCAGCCCTCTGACGGGGCATTTTTATTCTAAAGTATAGCTCCACCTGAAGCGTACTTTCTTCCCGACCACGTTCTCTCCCGACTTGGCACGGAGTGCATAACGCCACGTCTGCATATATTTACAAACATTCTCCACATAAGCCCTGTCAGGATAATCATCATCAGAGGTCTTGCAATCTTCAAGATAGCCTGAATGGCCGATGACACAAATCGCGGTGAAAACTTTACCTGTCGCCTCAATATCCATATGCATGCTTTGCCCTTCGAGTAGATAGGGCACGGCTGGCTTCTCAATCAGAATTAAATTATCAGCCTTGATAAAATCCGGTTCAACTTGCGTGGCACCGCTCAACACTCCCACAACCAAGGCCATTAATTTCATTTTACACCTTTTGAAATTTTCAAAGCCTTGGCGAAGGCCGTCGGCAGGGCTTTGATATCGGCATGGGGCAAAAGCCGCCAGTCGTTACGCCCCTTCAGAAGCGCCCCCATCTCTTCGCGCGACATATCCAGCCGCCACACCTGCTGCCTGAGCGCAAAATGGGTGAAAACGTGCTCATAACGTCCCGCATAGCGCCACGACTCCGCGTTTACAGGAAGGGAGGCGCTGATATCGCTTTCCGCCCACTCTTCCCCGCGCCACTCCAGATACGGAAGCCCCAGCATCCCGCCCAGCAGCCCCTTTTCCGGACGGCGTTCGGCCACAAGGCCTTCGTCCGAGCGTATGACAAAGGCCACGCCGTAGCGCACCGGCTTGGGTGGCTTGGCGGCTTTAAACGGATAGGCTTCGGGGCGTCCACTGGCGAAGGCCGCACAATCGGATGGCAACGGGCACAGCAGACAGGTCGGCGCCTTCGGACGGCAGACGGTCGCGGCAAGGTCCATCACCGCCTGAGGCCAGTCGCGGGCGCGGTCATCACGCACCCACTGCCCGGCCAGTTCACGTAAGGCAGGTCGCGCCTGCGGCAGGGGCGTCTCAACGGCATAAAGACGGCTCATCACCCGCTCGACATTGCCGTCGACGACATTGGCCGCCTTGCCGAAGGCGAATGCAGCAACCGCCGCCGCCGTATATGGCCCGAACCCCGGCAGCTTCAGCAAGGCCGCTTCATCGGAGGGGAAAACGCCACCGTACTGGCTGACGACGGCACGGGCGCATTTCAACAGGTTGCGCGCCCGCGAATAATAGCCAAGCCCGGCCCATTCGGCCATCACCGCCTCGTCAGGCGCGGCGGCCAGATCGCGCACCGTGGGCCACAGGGCGGTGAATTTTTCAAAATAAGGCGTCGCATGCGGCACGGTCGTCTGCTGAAGCATCACTTCCGACATCCATACGCGGTAAGGATCGGCCTTCAGCTCCGCCCCCGGCCCTTCGCGCCAGGGCAGGGTCCGCGCATGCAGGTCGTACCAGTCCAGTAATTTCCGCCGCGCAGGCGAGACGTCTTTTTCGAAGAGACGCGCATCCGATTCCAAAAACCGCTGCACACTTTTTGGGATGCGCTTTGTCTCATTTTCTCGCGCATCCGATTCCAAAAACCGCTGCACACTTTTTGGGATGCGCTTTATACTCGACACCATGAAACGTGACCTGCCGTCCTATGAAGAGGCCGTGCGCATCCTGCGCACCACCCGAACGCGGCGCGCGCCCCTGCCGCCACCGCCCGTCAACCGACAGATAGCGCCGATGATGAAGGCGCTCAATCAGCGATTTGAGGCCTATGACACCGGGGCCGGGCGACTGACGGCGCGCTGGGCCGAAATCGTCGGCGACACGGTGGCGCGTATCACCGAACCTATCAAGCTGATCCGCGCCCGCCCCGGCGCAAAAACCGGCGGAACGCTGGACCTCAGGGTCGAAGGCGCCTTTGCCGCCGTGATCCAGCATCAGAGCCGCGTCATTATCGATCGCGTCAACCTGTTTCTGGGCGCAGGCACGATCGACCGCGTCCGCCTGATTCAGGGGCCGGTGCAAAAACAGGCGCGCCCCGCGCCGCCCGCCGCGCCAAAGCCGCTCAATGCGGCCGAAGAACTAAGCCTTCAGGACAGTGTGAAGGATGTGGCCGACGAAAAGCTGCGCCGGGAACTGCTCAGGCTTGGGCGTGCGGTACTGCTGAAAGACAGAAACAGCCGCCCCCCGGGACGGAAGTAGCTTGCCAAGGGCCATAATCTGGCCGTAGGAAGGCCTCACACATCCGGCCATAGACAGGCCCTTTCCGGAATCAGAGGACCCTAACCGACATGCACCTGACCCGTCATACCTTCGTTCGCGGCGCGCTCATGGCAGCGGCGGCTTTCGGCGCTCTTGCCCTTGCCGGTTGCGGCGGCTCCAAGTCGGATGCCAGCGCCGATGATATGTCTCTGGGCAAGGCCGATGCGCCGATTACGCTTGTCGAATACGCCTCGGTGACCTGCACGCACTGCGCCGCATTCAACGAAAAGGTCTTCCCGACGGTCAAAGAAAAGTACATCGATACCGGCAAGGTCCACTATATCTACCGCGAATTCCTGACCCCGCCCGAAGACGTGTCGGCGGCGGGCGTGCTGGTGGCGCGCTGCGCGGGTAAGGACAAGTATTTCGAAGTGATCGACGCCATCATGCGCTCGCAGAATGAACTCTTCACCACCGGCGACGGCAAGGGCATCCTCAAGCGCATCGCCAATTCCGCCGGCCTGTCCGATGAAGCCTTCGCCAAGTGCGTCAGCGACCCCAAGGGCCTTGAGCGCATCCAGTCCAATATCGAAAAGTTCGTCAAGGCCGATGACGTCCGGGGCACCCCGACCCTGATCATCAACGGCAAGAAGTTCGAAGGCGACTATACTGACGTGGCGGCCTTCACCGCTGCCCTCGATAAGGCCCCGGCCAAGAAGTAAACCTACCTTCACTTTAGAGAAGAGAGTATCTGCCATGACCACCACCGTCCGCCGTTTTATCGATCGCGCGCGCACCGCGCCTTTGTGGCAGCAGGCGGTGGTGGTTTTTCTGTCCGCAGCCCTGATTACCGCTCTGTTCAGCGCCGCTGCAATGGCGCAAGGCCCAAAGGTCACGCCGCTCAAGGAAATGGCCAGAGGGTCGGGCAATGCCAAGGTCACCGTAACCGAATACGGTTCGGTGACCTGCACCCACTGCGCCAGCTGGTACACAACCAACTGGACGAAGTTCGAGCGTGACTACATCAAAACCGGCAAGGTGCGTTTCGTGTACCGCGAAGTGGCGACCAACCCGTCCAACATGGCCTTCGGCGTCTATATGCTGGGTCACTGCGCCGCCGCCAAGCCGAACTGGATCGGCATGAAGGGCGGCACCCGCGCCTATTTCACCGTCATCGACGGCTTCTTTGCCGCGCAGTCCAAGGTCTATGAGACCGGCGAAGTCGAACCTGTGCTCAAATCGCTGGCGCAGAAGACCGGCCTGAACAATGCCGAACTGGAATCGTGCCTGAACAACGAAGCCCTGTTCAAATCCATCGCCACACGCATGGAAGCCAATATGGACAAGGATAACGTCAATTCGACGCCGACCTTCTTCGTCAATGGCAAGCGCGTGAACAGCGACTACGCCTCCATCGAAGCCGCCATCAAGGCCGCTTCGAAATAAGGCCTCAGGGTTCGCGCACCTGATAACCGCGCGCCCTGAGTTCGGACACCAGACGATCATCCAGCAGAAGCATACCCGCAGGCAGGATCAGCACGCTGCGGCGCGCCCCCTTCATGGCCTTTTCAACCACAGAGATTGCGTCATGGGTCGACCGCGTCGTCAGGTCGGCCCCCAGAGCTTCGAGGCAATCCGCTTTAGGTTTGGCGCGCAGCACGCTTTTCAGGCGCGCCACATCGCCTTCGGCCCAGGCCTGCGTCGCGGTGTGCGTCGTCTTTACGGCATAGTCGATCCCGTCCAGCGATAAGGTCAGGCAACGGCGGCCTTCGGTTTCGTCTATGGCGTTGATACGCGCCAGAAGCGGCTTGGCCTCGTAATCGGCCACGGCCCTGATTTTGACCTTCTTCTTTTTAGCCGCCTTACTCAGACGTCCGACCACGCCGTCCGTGGAATAGCCGCGCGCCTCATTGACCTTGGTGGACAGACGCATGCCCGCCCACAGGGGCTTGTCCTTTTCGATGTCGCCGGTCTTTACGCCATGCCGGCGTGCCGTCTCCTGAAAGCGGCTATATTCATCCGGCGGCAGGACATCCTTGAGCGTAGTCTTGCCCGGCAGGTCCTTATCCTTCATGAGACGCCAGATCAGCGTAATCCCACCCGTCGCCACAGGTGGCGTATACAGCGTCTCGGCTCCGGTAAGGATGTTTTCGATACGCCGACTGTCCCAGGAGGCCGATGTCTCGATCTGCGTGGAGGTGATGATCCATACGACCTTGTCATCCTTCACCACCCGCCAAAGGGCAGGCCCGGGGATGCGCTTAACCACCGAAACCTCGGTTGTCGACCAGTCGGCATCGGCAACCTCCTGCGCCTGCGCAACTACGGGCGTGGCCATCATCAGCACCAATGCACCCCATATCGCTGTCGTTTTCATCTGCATCCCCCGGCTGCTTAAAAACGCTGCTCCAGAACGGTTAGAAAGCGCGAATGGCCGAAATAGGGCGTTAGGATTAGACGCGCGGACAAAAGGCCGTTAACCTTTCATACTGATTCGCCCACGCCACAGAATTTGGTCCCTCCTTGCAGTTTCAGCGCCTGAAACTTTCCGGCTTTAAGTCCTTCGTCGATGCGACCGAATTTCGCATCGAACCCGGCCTGACGGGCATTGTCGGGCCGAATGGCTGCGGCAAGTCGAACCTGCTTGAGGCCCTGCGCTGGGTGATGGGGGCGACATCGGCAAAGGCGATGCGCGGCGCGGGTATGGAAGACGTGATCTTCGCGGGCTCGGACAAACGCCCGTCGCGCAACTGGGCCGAAGTCACCCTGACCATCGACAACACGGCGCGTCTGGCCCCTCAGCCCTTCACCGATCAGCCTGTGCTCGATATCGCCCGCCGTATCGACCGCGGACAGGGTTCCACGTACAAGGTCAACGGCAAGGAGGTACGTGCCCGCGACGTGCAACTGCTGTTCGCCGACGCCTCGACCGGGGCCAACTCCCCGGCTCTGGTCCGGCAGGGCCAGATCTCCGAACTGATTGCCGCCAAGCCGCAGAACCGCCGCCGCGTGCTGGAAGAGGCCGGTGGCGTATCCGGCCTGCACACCCGCCGCCACGAGGCGGAACTTCGTCTGCGCGCCGCCGAAGGCAATCTCAGTCGCCTCGACGACATCTCGCGCGAACTCGACTCCGCCCTGACGCGCCTGAAGCGCGAAGCGCGGCAGGCCGACCGCTACAAGAAGATTTCCGCTGAAATCCGCGCCCTGCAAAAGGCCATCCTGCACGCCAGATGGCTTGAGGCCATCGCCGTGTTTCAGACGGCCTCCACCGAAATGCAGACCCTGTCTCAGGCCGTCGAAGGGGCCACGCGCGAGGCCGCCGCCGCGCAGGTCGCCGCGCTGAAGGCCGCAGAAGCCATCCCCCCTTTGCGCGAAGAAGACGCCATCGCCGCCACGGTCAATCACCGTCTCAGCATCGAAAAGGAGCGTCTCGACCTTGAGGCGCAGCAGGCGGATGCCGAGATCGAGCGTCTCAGGAACGATCTGCGCCGTCAGCAGACCGACCAGAGCCGTGAAATGGAACTGGCCCGTGACGGACAGGCCCAGATCGAGCGCCTGAGCGAGATGCTGGAACGGGTGCGCGCCGAAATCAGCGACGCCCCTTCGCGCGAACCCGAACTCAAGGCCGCCGTTCTGATGGCCGAGGGCGAACGCGTCGAGGCCGATCAGCGCATCGAAGAACTGGCCGCCGAACTGGCGGCCCTCACCGAGCGTCAGCGGCTGGAGGCGGCGCGCCTCAAAGAGGCTCAGACCCGTTTCGAGCGCCTGCTGGCTCAGACCAATCAGGCCGAACGCGAAAAACAGGCGCTGGGGGCCTTCGATCTGGCAGGGCTGGAGGCAGCGCGCGAAGCCGCCCTCACCGCGCAGACCGCACTCGATGCCGCCCGTGCCGAGGCCGAAGCGCTCGAAGGCCGACGCATGGACGTGGTCAATGCCGAGGCTCAGGCGCGCAAGGCCGCCCGCGATATCGAAGACCGGCTGGGGCGCCTGACCGCCGAATCACGCGGACTGGCGCAAATCCTCAACGCCAACAGCGGCAAGGCCAAAAGCCCGGTGCTGGATGCCGTCCGTGCCGATAAGGGTTACGAACTGGCCCTGGCTGCCGCCCTGGGCGATGACCTCAACCTCAGCCTGTCGAAGCGCGGCGCACTGGATGCGCTGGCCTTCTGGGCCGAAGATTTCGATTCGCAGGCCGCGGCGACCGATCTGGCGGCGCTTGGCGTCACCCCGCTGGCGCAATTCGTCAGTGCGCCGCCCGCCCTCGCCCTGCGCCTGTCGGCCATCGGCGTGGTCGATCAGGGCGAAGGCGACCGTTTGCAGGTGCGCCTGCCTATGGGAGCGCGGCTGGTGTCGAAAGAGGGAGACCTGTGGCGATGGGACGGCCTGATCGTCCGCGCCAAAGCCCCCAAACCCGCCGCCGTGCGGTTGGCGCAACGCACGCGTTTCGATGAGCTTGAGGGTGAAATCGATGCGCTTAAGCCCGAACTGGCCGATGCACAGGCGGCGCTGAAAACCGCCACTGAGGCCCAGAGCACGTTCGACGCGCACCTGCGTCAGGCGCGCAGCCTCGTTCCGGAACTGGAACGCCGTCAGCGCAGCCAGACGGCTCAGGCCGATGAACTGGGGCGGCGTCAGACCCAGCACGAAACCCGCCTCGAAGGCCTTGAAACCAGCATCAAACGCTGGCGCAGCGACCTGTCGGAAGCCAAGACCGCCTATGAGGCATTGGCCGATGCGCAATCGACGCCTGAGGCGCTGGACGACCTCAATCAGGCGCTGATCGATGCCCGCAATCTGGCCAATCAGGCGCGGCAGGCGGTTCTGGCGGCGCGCTCGGCGCTCGATGAGGATGCCCGCAACCGACAGCAGCGCGAATCACGCGAACGCAACCTCAGCCGCGACCTCAACGAATGGACGCGCCGTCATGGCGAGTCCGGCGGCCGCGTCGAGCGGCTTGGCCGCGAGCAGGAACTAACCGCTGCTGCGCTCCAGACGGCTGAGGCCGCGCCCGCGGCTTTCGAAGCCCGGCGCCTCACCCTGCTCGATTCGCTGCAACAGGCCGAACAGCGCCTGTCGCAGGCGCGCGATGCCCTGTCTGCCGCCGAAACGCTCAAACGCGACGCCGATGCCGAAGAAAAAAGCCGTGAACAAATCGCCGCTCTGGCGCGGGAAAAACGGGCGGGTGCTTTGGCCCGATTAGAGGCCGCCACCCTGCGTAAGGATGAGATCGAGGCTCAGATCCTCGACCAGACGCAGGACAGTCCCGACGCACTGGGGCGGCGTCTCAAGGAAGAAGCGATCGCCACGCCGTCCGATGCCACCGGTGCCGAAGCCCTGTTGTCCGGCCTTGAAAAAGAGCGCGATCAGCTGGGGGCAGTGAACCTGCGTGCCGAGGAAGAGGCCGGGGAATATCAGGACCGCCTTGAAAACATCAGCCGGGAGCGGCTGGACCTGACCACGGCGATTGGCAAATTACGCGATGGCATAGACGAACTGAATGCCGAAGGCCGCGAACGACTTCTGGCCGCGTTCGAAGTGATCAATGCGCACTTCAAAACCCTGTTTGTCGCCCTGTTCGGCGGCGGTTCGGCGGAATTGCGGCTGGTCGAATCGGACGACCCGCTCGAGGCGGGACTGGAAATCTATGCCTGCCCGCCGGGTAAGCGTCTGTCGGCCATGAGCCTGATGTCGGGCGGCGAGCAGGCCCTGACGGCGACCGCGCTGATTTTCGGTGTGTTTCTGGCCAATCCCGCCCCGGTCTGCGTACTCGACGAAGTCGATGCCCCGCTGGATGACGCCAATGTCGACCGCTATTGCCGTCTTTTGGATGAGATGCGTACCCGCACCGATACGCGCTTCATTGCCATCACCCATAATCCGGTGACCATGGCGCGTATGGACCGCCTGTTCGGGGTTACCATGGCCGAGCGCGGCGTCTCGCAACTAGTCAGCGTCGATCTCAATGCCGCAGAAGCCCTGATCACCACATGATCATCGGCCTCTGTACCCCGGCCTCTATACCAATGTCTAATCGTATGGGCGAAGACGTGACGCAACCGTTTGCAGCAGGCCTTACCCCTTGCGGGAAACGAATTTTCGCAAATAGTGATGCATAGGTTCGATGTCATCAGCTAATAAGATCAACTTTCTGTCATCGGCTTGCTTGACCTTTTGGGTCTGTCCGATTAGGTTCCGCGCCGTCCGAAGGGGGATGTTTGCGTCAAACCAGATATCCTCTTTAAAGGTCCGTATATGAACAATGACCCCGAAGATGAGACCTCGTCAAAGCTGGACGATCTCGAGCGGCGGCTTGATGCCATAGAGCAGAAAAAGCGTCGCAAAGAGACCGACCATGCCGAAACCGAGGCGGGCGCCGGCAAGGGCTATCAGGCTCTGGGCGAACTGATTGGGGGAATTTTTATCGGACTGGGGGCGGGCTGGCTTAGTGACGAATATCTGCATACGCGCCCCTTCGGGATTATTATTGGCGCGATTGCGGGTCTTGTCGCCGGGGTCTATGCCGTCGTCCGCAGCGGACAACGCTGAATTTCAGGGCTTTTGGCCCATCGCTATTTGAATTGATGAGGTAGGGCTTATGGCCGATCCGTTGCACCAGTTTCAGATTCAGAAGGTCGTCGAGCTGCCGACCGTCGATGTCGCTGGTGTCCCCGTCGACCTGTCGATCACCAACTCCGTACTGGCCATGCTGATCGGCGTCTTCTGCGTCATCCTGTTCTTTGGCCTGACGACCGCGCGCGCCTCGATCATTCCTGGCCGCTTTCAGGTCATGGCCGAAGGCGTGTTCGGTCTGATCGACGACCTCACCGAATCGATCATCGGCCATGATGGCCGCGCCTTCTTCCCCTTCGTGTTCACGCTCTTCCTCTTCATCCTGAGCTGTAACCTTGTGGGTATGACCACCTACTTCACGGCAACGTCGCAACTGGCGGTCACCGCCATGCTGGCGCTTCTGACCATCGGTACCGTGATCGTCGTCGGCGTTCTGCGTAACGGCATCGGCTTCTTCAAGCTGTTCTGCCCCTCGGGCGTGCCGATCCTGATCCTGCCGATCCTGATCCCTATTGAAATCATCTCCTTCCTGATGCGCCCCATCACCCTGACGCTGCGTCTGTTCGGCAACATGGTGGGCGGTCACATCGTGATGAAGGTGTTCGCGGGCTTTATCGTGGCCCTCGCTTCGGCGGGCATCGCCGGTTATCTCGGCGGCTTCGTGTCGCTGACGGCGGTCGTCGCCCTGACGGCGCTGGAGTTTCTGGTGGCCTATCTGCAAGCCTTCGTGTTCGCGGTTCTGGCCTGCGTGTACCTGAACGACGTGGTGAACCTGCATCACCACTAAGTCACCCCTTTCCTTCTTTTCCCCTTTCTTCCTACGGAGTTAAAAGTCTCATGGACGCTTCTGCTTACAAGTTCCTCGGCGCGGGTCTGGCTATGCTGGGTATGATCGGTGCCGGTATCGGCCTCGGTCTGCTGTTCGGCAACTTCTTCCAGGGCGCTCTGCGCAACCCGTCGGCTGCCAAGTCGCAACAAACCAACCTGTTCATCGGCATGGCGCTGACCGAAGCCCTCGGCATTCTGGCCTTCGTTATCGCCATCATGATCCTGAACGGCTAATCCTGCTTTGTTGCGGGAACGGCGCGGCCAAGGGCTGTGCCTTCCTGTACAAAAGTCCGGACTTTCGACGGATCAGGCTGACATCACAGTCTGATCCGTACGTTTATACAGACCATGCATCCGCGGACCGTCTGCGGATCGGAAGGATCAAACCATGAGCGTTACCGCAAGCCCCGCCGCGAGCGAATCGAGCGCCGAAGCGCCGGTGACCACGGTGGCCACGCTTGAGCCCATCGCCGAGGCAACCGCTGCTTCAGAAGCGGCCCACGGTGAGGCCCACACCACCGCAACCGGCCACGGCGAGGAACACGCCTCCGGTGGCCTGCCGCAGTTCCAGACGGAACACTGGGCGGGTCAGATGGTGTGGCTGGTCGTCATCTTCACCGTCCTGTTCATCCTGATCGCCAAGGTCTTCGCCCCTCGCCTGCGCAAGGTCATCGACACGCGCGGTGCGACGATCGCCGAAGATCTGGCCAGCGCCCGCGCCATCCGCGACGAAGCCGAAGCGCAAGCCAAGGACGCCGCCGCCGAAACCGCTGCCGCTCACGCCGCTGCGCGTAAAATGGCCTCGGATGCCAAGACCAAGGCCGCTGCCGAACTGGCCGCGGCTCAGGCCAAGGAAGACGCGCGCCTGAACGCCATTCTGGCCGAAGCCGAAGCTTCGATCCGCGCCAAGCGCGACGAAGCCCTGTCGCACGTCACCGAAATCGCCACCGACACCGCGTCGGCTCTGGTCGAAAAGTTGACGGGCAAGGCCCCGACCAAGACGGCGCTCAGCGCCGCCCTGAAGAACTGAGGAGAACCCGATGGAACACGCTGAACCGTCCTTCTGGGCCAATCCTGAAACCTGGGTCCGCGTCGGTCTGGGCTGCTTCTTCCTGCTGCTCATCGTCATGAAGGTGCCGCAGAAGCTGTGGGCGTCGCTGGCTGACACCGGCAATGCCGTGCGCGCTGAACTGGATGAGGCCGTTCGCATCCGTCAGGAAGCTCAGGCCCTGCTCAACCAGATCAAGGCCGAGCGTCTTGAAGCCGAGCAAAAGGCTAAGGAACTGATCGCTTTTGCCGAGGAAGAGGCTCAGCGTCTCTCCACCGAGGCCAAGGCAAAGCTCGACGAGTCGATCAAGCGCCGTCAGCAGCAGGCCGAAGCCAAGATCGCTCAGACCGAGGCGCGCGCTGCCGCCGACGTCAAGGCCGCTGCCGCTGAACTGGCGACGCAGGTGGCTGAGAAGATCCTGCTTAGCCGCGCCGAAGGCCTCAAGAGCGATCCGCTGATCGATCAGGCCATCACGCAGGTGTCGACCCGTCTCTCCTAAGACCGGTAACGCCTTCTGAGAACACAAAAGCCCTGCCGGTATCCGGCAGGGCTTTTGTTATTGGTGGTTACCCAACTGGGCTCGTTCGGCCTCAGTCCTTAAGACCGCCCAGACGGCGGAAGATCAGCCAGACCGACACGCAGACACAGACGATGCCGACGACCGCCAGCGTGATCGACATATAGGTGTAGATGTCGGCATTCCCCGGTTCGGTCGGTTGCAGGCTGCGCGAGCGCTGATAGGCCCCCGTCGCACCGCCCAGCGCCGCCAGACCGATCACTGAAATGAATATCCATTGCAGGGTCGAGGCAATCATCTGCCACAGGCTGCGTTCATTGGCTTCGGACTCTTCGGCAGACACAGCGATGCGACCGTCTTCGTCCAGCCAGTCGTCTTCGGCATCATACGCATCGTCGGCATAGGCGTGGGCCTGAGGTTGCGCCTGCGGCTGCGGATTGAGGGTCAGCGCTTCGGACTGCAGAGCCGTCGCTCCGGCCACGCCGGTCGCCGGATGCTGAAGCTGCTCGCGCCAGTGCAGCGGCCGTTCTGCCACAGGAGCGGACACGGCCGCCGCAGGAGCGGATACCGCCGCAGCAGGTGCAGGCTCGGGGGCCGGAACCGGTTCGATACGTGACGCCGGAGCCGCCACAACGGTCGGCGGCGCGATCAGGGAGGGGTTGGGCCGTACGCCCGGCTCAATCTTGCGATGCAACTGCATCACCACCGGAGCGTCGTCATCCTCCGCTTCAGGGGCCTCGGGCTCAACGACAGGTGCAGGCTCAGGATCGCGCTTCGACGAAA
>JASGGL010000067.1:0-15399 GCA_047605065.1 Asticcacaulis sp. | reverse complement strand
GACCATCCCGCATTACTGGTCGCGGCACGTCCTCGATTCCGCCCAGCTTCTCAACCACGCGCCGGAGGCAAAGACCTGGGCCGATCTGGGGGCAGGGGCAGGTTTTCCCGGCGTAGTGCTGGCCATACTTCTTAAACATATGTCCACAGATTCCGCCGATCCGCCCACAGACCGCCGGGTGTTTTTGATCGACTCTCTGGCCAAGCGCTGTCGCTTTTTAAGCGAAATTGTGCGAGATTTGAACCTGCCGGCGACGGTGATCAATGATCGTGCGGAGAACGTATCTCTGAGGGTCGATGTGGTCACCGCCCGTGCCATGGCACCTCTGCCGAAGCTGCTCGGATTTGCCGAAAGCTTTTTCCGCAAAGGGGCTGAGGGCTGGCTTCTGAAAGGTGAAAACGTCGAGGCGGAAATCGCCGAGGCGCAAAAACAATGGGCCTTTCAATCGCAACTGTTCACCTCCCTGAGCGATCCCCGTGGTCGCGTCCTGCATATCCGGAGCGTTCGTCGTGGCCAATAAGCTTCCTCCGCATCCCGCCCCCCGCGTACTGGCGGTATCCAACCAGAAGGGCGGCGTGGGTAAGACGACGACGGCGATCAATCTTGGCACGGCCCTGGCCGCTGTCGGGGAAACCGTGCTGATCATCGACATGGACCCTCAGGGTAACGCCTCGACCGGTCTGGGCGTGCCACGTGCCGCGCGCACCACCACCATCTATGACGTCATCGTCGATCAGCAGGCGATTGGCGAATGCGCGGTGAAAACTTCGGTGCCGGGGCTTTACATCATTCCGTCCGACCCCGACCTGTCGGGGGTTGAAATCGAACTGGGGCAGGCGGACCGCCGCTCTTATCGTTTGCGCGACGCTCTGGAAAAGCAGGCACTTGAGGGCGAACTGGGTTACACCTATGTCCTGATCGATTGCCCGCCGTCACTGAACCTTCTGACCATCAACGCCATGAGCGCGGCGGATGCCGTACTGGTGCCGCTGCAATGCGAGTTCTTTGCGCTGGAAGGCCTGTCGCAACTGATGCGTACCATCGATCTGGTGCGCGGTTCGCTCAATCAGAAGCTCGAGCTTCAGGGTATCGTCCTGACCATGTTCGATCGGCGCAATGCCCTGTCAGGCCATGTGGCCCGCGACGTTCGTTCGCACTTCGGTGACAAGGTTTATGAGACGGTGATCCCGCGCAATGTACGCGTGTCTGAAGCGCCATCCTTCGGTAAGCCCGCACTCATCTACGACCTGAAATGTACGGGCTCTCAGGCCTATCTGAAACTGGCCCGCGAAGTGGTCAACCGTGAAAAGCAACGCCGCGCCCAGGCCGCGTGATAAAAAGAGACTGAGGTAAAAAATGTCCGAGAAACAAAGAGGTCTGGGCCGTGGTCTGTCGGCGCTTTTGAGCGACAATCAGGGGCCGGTGCCTATCGTCAGCGCTGACGGCAGGCCCGCCTCGCTGGAAAAGCCCATCGAGCTGTTGCAGCGCAATCCGGACCAGCCGCGCCGTTTCTTTTCGGAAGCGGAGATCGATGACCTCAGCGCCTCGATCAAGGAGAAGGGCGTGCTGTCGCCCATTCTGGTCCGTCCCGCGCCGGGTCAGTCCGGTCAGTTTCAGATCATTGCCGGTGAGCGCCGCTGGCGTGCGGCTCAGAAGGCGGGCCTTAAGGCCGTGCCGGTCATCGTGCGCGAGCTGGATGATCTTGAGGTGCTGGAAATCGGCATTATCGAAAACGTCCAGCGCGAAGACCTCAACCCTATCGAAGAGGCCCGCGCCTATAAGGTGCTGATGGAGCGCTTCGGCCGCACGCAGGACGCCGTGGCGCAGGTGGTGTCGAAGTCGCGCAGCCACATCGCCAATATGATGCGCCTTCTCAACCTGCCGGAAAGCATTCAGGAGCACGTCATCTACGGCCGCCTGAGTGCCGGTCATGCGCGCGCCATCGCTACGGCAGAAAACCCGGAGGCTCTGGCCGAACTGATCATCGCCAAGGGACTTTCGGTGCGTCAGGCGGAAACGCTGGCGCGGACGGCGGCTCCGGAAACCAAATCGGCGCGCCCGAAGGCACAGGCCGATGCGGATGTGCTGTCTCTGGCGCAGGATCTCGAAGAAATCCTCGGCCTGACGGTCAAGCTCGATGACCGGGGCGGCAAGGGCGAAATGAAGATCGCCTACGCCAATCTCGAGCAACTCGACGCGCTGTGTCGCCGTCTGATGGCGTCGTAATTTGACGCGGGATTAAGAGATGGTAGGCTGAGGGCAATCAAAAGAAATGCCCTCAGGAAACGCCATGACCGTCTCTCGCCGCGATGCGCTCACCCTCACAGTTGGGGCGGGCGTAGCCAGTCTGCTTCCCGGTAAAGCCTCGGCGGCGTCTCGGGTCGAGCAATGGGGCGTTTACGAAATCGTTCTGGAAGGGCCTGCGACCGGCAATCCTTTTACGGAGGTCAGGGTCTCGGCCCTGTTCGTCTCGGGCCTGACGCTGATCCGCGTGCCGGGTTTTTATGATGGTGACGGCATCTATCGTATCCGCTTCAGCCCGCCTTCGAGCGGTGTGTGGTCGTGGAGTACGCAGAGCTTTTATAAGGCGCTGAACGAAAAGACGGGCAAGGTCGAGGTCACAGCACCTTCTAAAGGCAATCACGGCCCGGTTCAGGTCGCCGGTGGCTATCATTTCGCCTATGCCGATGGCACGCCCTTTCGCCAGATCGGTACCACCTGTTATGCGTGGGCGCAGCAATCGGACGAGCGGTGTGCGCAAACCATCGAAACGCTTAAAGGCTCACCGTACAACAAGCTGCGGATGTGCGTCTTTCCCAACGTCGCAGCGGAACCGATCCATCCGTTTGTGACGACAGGCAGCGGTGACCGTGAATGGGACGGTACGCGGTTCAACCTGACCTATTTCCGGCGGTTCGAAGACCGGGTGCGGCGCCTGATGGAGATCGGGGTTGAGGCCGATATCATCCTGTTCCACCCCTATGACGAAAAGCGGGGGTTCTCCGATCAGAGCCGGGCGCATGACGAACATTATCTGCGCTATCTCATCGCGCGGTTGTCGGCTTATCGCAATGTCTGGTGGTCGGCGGCCAATGAGTACGATCTGATCAAGACCAAGACAATCGCCGACTGGGACCACCTGCTGAAATTCATCCGCAGTGAGGACGCCCATGACCGTCTGACTTCGATTCACAATATCAAGGTGCTCTACGACAACAACAAACCGTGGGTCACCCATGCGTCGGTTCAAAACGGATCAGCGGTATTGGATGACCGCACCGCGGAAACGTACCGCAGCGTCTGGCAAAAGCCGGTCGTATTCGACGAAGTCTGTTACGAAGGCACTATCGATCAGCGCTGGGGCAATCTCAGCGGTGAAGAGATGGTCATGCGCTTCTGGTACGGTCATCTGGCGGGCACCTATGTCGGCCATTCGGAAACCCTGACTACAGATGGTTCCGGCGCGGACAATTCGTGGTTGGGCAAAGGCGGCAGGCTTCTGGGGACGTCGACGCCGCGTCTGGCGTTTTTGAAAAAGGTCATGGAGGATGGGCCGTCTCCCGGCATCGACCCCATCGATAAGTGGTGGGAACGGCACATGGCCGGGCGCGAAGGCGTCTATTATCTGCGTTATTTCGGTAAGGATGCGCCGACGCAGTGGACCGTTGACCTTCCGAAAAACGGTCTCAAAGGCGGGGAGAGGTTCCGTATTGAATTGCTGGATACCTGGAATATGACCGTTACGCCGGTGGAAGGTCATTTTACAATGGCGAAGAAGGACGCCTACAATTTCCACGATCCGACACGCCCGGTTGTCGCCTTACCGGGAAAGCCATGGATGGCGGTGCGCCTTATCCGTGAAGCGTAATCGACCGTTCTGCCCTTATGGGCGTTCCGCTCACATGATACCGGCCCAAGATCTGGCATTGACGCCCTTTTTTGCGAGCATTAGATGTCGAACCGGTGATTGTGTTGCGTAACGCGCTTTTTCCGAAAATGGGGGTGTCCACTTTGTCGGGAAGCGCTCTGGGGGGAAGATGAAAAAGCTGTTTATGGCGTGCGCGCTTGTTCTGTGCGCGGTTCCGATGGCGGGGCAGGCGCAAAACAGCGCCCCCAAGCCGCTCTGGCCTTACGAATCCAGCGATTTGCAGCGCGACGCGACGGCTGTTTATGGTCGCCTGCCGAACGGCATGACCTACGTCATCTATCAGTCCTATGCCGTGTTACAGCCTATTTCCATGCGATTCCGCATAAGGGCTGGTTCGCTCAACGAACGGCCGGGCGAGGAAGGTTACGCCCACTTCGTCGAACATATGGCCTTCAACGGTTCCACCAACCTGCCTAAGTCCAAGTTTCAGGCGCTGCTTGACGAGCATGGTTTCACCTACGGCTTCGATATCAATGGCGGGACATCGCACAAATCGACCGACTATACGCTGAACCTGCCGGGTTACAGCGAAGAGGTGATCAAGGCCGGCCTGCTGATCTTCCGTGAGACGGCCTCAAACCTGACCTTCGATCCGAGCGAAGTCAGGCGCGAACTGCCTATCGTCCTGTCCGAAGAGCGCATGTACGCAACGCAAAGCGCTCAGGCCACAGAGGCCTGGGACAGAGCTGTCTATGCGGGAATGCTTTATCCGGAACGCTCGCCCATCGGTCGCCCGGCGACGTTGAACAGCGCTACGGCCGAAAGCCTGAAACGCTTTTATACCAACTGGTACAGGCCGGAAAACGCCACGCTTGTGATTGTCGGGCTGTTCGATCCGAAACTGGTCGAAGGGCATATCCAGCGGGTTTTCAGCGACTGGAAAAACCCGACGCCTGCGCCGGCCGAACCGGTATTGGGGACCTATAAGGCCTCTGAGCCCAGAGCGCACGTCTATGCCAACAAGAACCTTGCCGAAGAACTGAGTGTCAACTGGCTGAAGCCTTATACGCCGGGGCCTGACAACCGCTCGACGCGGCGAGATGACTTTCTGACCGTCCTCGCCATCGACATTCTCAATCAGCGTCTGTCGGGGGCGGCTCAGGTTCCGAACGCGCCCTTCCGTGAAGCGTCGCTGTCGCGTGTCGCCAACCGCATTACGCTGGATCGTACGACCCTGACGATTTCGCCTGCGGCCGGACAGACGCAGGGCGCACTTGCGGCAGCAATGAAAATTCTGACGCAGTACAGACTTCATGGCGCCACTCAGGATGAGCTTGAGCGCTCGCTGGCTCGTCTGGACGCGGCGTATCAACGCGAGGTACGCAGCAAGAAAACACCCGTTCTTCACAGTCTTGCCAGAGAGCTGGCCGATACGGTGGATGAAAAGACCGTTTTCGATTCCGTGGATCAGCGCGTGGCCTTGTGGACCGAGCTGAAACCCGGCCTGACCCTTGCCGATGTGAACGCCAGAACCGCACTTCTGTTCAAAGGCGACGGTCCGGTCCTCACGCGCGCGGGCGGCAGTGAAAGCGGAGCCGATGCCGAGGTGCTGCTGGCGGTTTATGAGGCCGCGGCAAAGGCCGAGTCCGGCGCTTACGCGGAAACAAAGCCGGTCAGCTGGATGTACAGCCACTTCGGGACGCCGGTTAAGCGCCAAAGCTATCTCGTGTCACGCAGACACGACTATACCTATGTGCGCTACCCCAACGGCGTCACGGCCAATCTCAAGAAATCCATACTGGACAAGGACAAGATTCTAATCCGTATCCGTTTTGACGGTGGGCTGCGCCTGTTTGCGCCCGATGAAAAAGCGCCCCTGTTTGGAACATGGACCTATGACCCATTGAGGAACGGGCTTGGCAAGATGAGCTATGGCGACATCAAGCGGGCTCTTCCCGATCAGGACGTCAGTTTTAACTACAGCATAGAAGAGGACGCCACCTATCTTGAGGCCCGTACAGACAGGTCTGGCTTTCCCTATCAGATGCTGGCCATGATGGCCTGGTTGACGGACCGGGTGAATGACAAGGCGGTGCTTAAGGCTTCGATCAATGACCTGCATTCGGTGGTCAAAAGTGCAGGTACGGATTCTGAAGATCTTTTGAATTTCTATTTGATGCCGCTGCTGACCTGCGGCGACAACCGCTATGCCGTTCCGGACAAGGAGGCGATTGCCAGTCTTACGCCTGAAAAGCTGACGGCACTTATCGACCGGACGGTTTCCAACACACCCATAGATATTACGATCGTCGGGGATATTGCGGAAAGTTCGGCAGAGGCGCTGATTGAGCGCACCTTCGCAACCCTCCCGCAGCAGCCTGCGCCACCTGTGCCTGCCAAAAACGCCGATCGCCTTGTTATGCCCTCCAAGGCCAATGTCTGGCGGCTCTATCATCAGGGGCGTGACGATCAGGCTGAGGTCATGATCGTCTTCCCGACTACCGGCGTCATGCCGGGCTTCAAGCGCGCTCGCACCGTGGAACTGCTCGGTGAAGTGCTGGACAAGCGTGTTCACGATGAACTGCGTGAAAAGAGGGGGCTGACCTACGACGCCCATGCCGCAAGCTACGCGTCGACCACTTTCGATGATTTCGGCTATCTGTATATCCGGGCCGAGATTAATCCGAAGGATGAAACGGCGTTCAGGGAAGGGGTTGCGGAAATCGTAAGAGACCTGCAGTCCAAACCCTTGTCCGGCGATGTTTTAAAGCCGATCCGGGATCAGCTGGCCTGGTCATACAATGATCTGGTGAAAAGCCATCACGACTGGGGGCAGATGCTGCCCGGCCTGTCCGGATCGAAGCGCGCCGATTACGAATTCAGGGTTTCCTATCTGATCGATAGCTTGTCCGCAAACGATGTGATGACGGCGGCGCGAACCTATCTTGTGCCCGATCGCATGCAGTATTTCATCGCCCTGCCGGAAAAACCGGGTCAGACAGAGCCTGTAAGACCGTCCTGTCCTGCAAACTAGAGCGGGATGATTTCTATTGGAATAATTTCGCCTTAAGCCGTCATTGAGGCGGCGGCCAAGGTGACATAGCCACCGCCCGGCGAGGGGCTAAATGATCTAAAGTCCTAGGCGTCTGGCGCGGCCGGCAATGCTCATATAGAGGCGCTCTGCGATCAGAAGATCGGGCATGCCGGTCGATTTGCAGGCCTTATCGGTGTCGATCAGCTCTTTGGACAGCGGATCGATGTGGTATGCGCTCCAGGCGCGGGCCTGACGCAGGAATTCGGCCTCCTGCTTCCAGAAGACGCCTGCGGCGCGTGTGGCCTGCTTGGCATCGATACCTTTGCTTATCTGGGCCTGTATCAACCGGAGCTTGTTGAGATGGGCATTCAGCGCGCGTACAGCCGCAGCTCCGTCTTCGCCTTCGGCAAAGGCGCGCCTGAGACCCGCCTGCGCCGGGGCCATTTTTGCCCCGAAGGCCTGTAGCGCCGCATCGAACAGTGAGGCGTCGGGCTCGACGCCCAGAAAGTCCAGCAATTCCTTATCATCTATTGTCCGGCGCGATCCGGGACCGATAAACAGACATAGCCGTTCGATCTCCTGACGCGCCACGCCGCGTTCCCTGGGCAGGCGCGAGGCGAACATGTCCATGGCATCGGGCGTCAGGGCCACTTCATTCTGCGCCAGCGTCTCGCGCGCCATACGCACCACATCGCCGGTTTCATCCTCGTAGCAGGCGATGGAGGCCACGGCCTTGTCGGCATCGGCCAGCTTGCGTGTGGCGGAATCGCCGCCCAGACCACCAGCCTCGATCAGGAAGAAGGCGTCGCGGTTCAGGTCTCCGGCGGCATGAGCCTTGAGCGCGGCCGCCACCTGCTTGTCCAGCGCCGCTTTTTCCGAAAAGAATTTGAGCCGCACCAGCCTGCGCCCGCCCATCAGCGACTGGGCCTGAAGCTCGTCCTCAAGGCGTGCAGGATCGGCATCGATGTCGGTGTCGGTCAGGATGGAGACGTTGAACGGGTCCTTGATGTCCGGCACGATCTTACGCGCCAGCGCTTCACCGCGTTCCAGCACCTGACCGCGATCCTTGCCATAGATGAGGCAGGCGATGACCTCGCGCGGTGGCGCTTTGAGGAAGCCCTCGATTTCAGGGCGTTTAACCAGCTTCATCCGGGGTTAACCGGGCTTTCCGGTCGCGCGTTCATGGAAGAACAGCACCAGATCGCTGCGCAGACGTTCACCGATGGCCGTGGCCGCGCGCTGCTGTCCGTCCTTTTGCGCGGCAACGCCGGCATAGGGGGACTGGCTGTTGGCGTCATAGGTGGTGGTGTCGATAAAAGTGCTCTTCGTCAGTATCTTACGCGTAGACAGATCGGTCAGTACGTATTCTACGCTGGTCGAAATTTCCGATCGCGTGGCGATGTCATTGACGCCGATACCGATGTCGTAGCGATTTTCGGTCAGCTTGACGCTCAGGCGGTAACGTTTCTGACCTTCAAGCGTATTGAAGCCCGAAACGAGGTTCTGCCGCAGGAAATAGCCGGTGCGCGAATCCGTGGTGATGACCTCGATATTGGCCAGCTCACCCGGCAACCCCTTCTGGGCATAGACCGGCGTAAAGCCGCACCCGCCGAGGGCGGGCAGGGCGCAGGTCAGGACGGTGGCCAGAAGGATTTTGCGGATCATGCTTAGCCTGCGACGAAGTTGAGGATACGGTTCGGCACGACGATGACCTTGCGCACCGTGACGCCGTCAAGATGCCGCTTAACGCTCTCATCAGCAAGCGCCATTTCGCGGATTTCAGCCTCGGTGGCGCCCATCGGTACCTGAAGCTCACCGCGCTTCTTGCCATTGACCTGAACGGGCAGGATATAGACGTCGTCGGTGACCAGCGCCGGATCGTGCTCCGGCCAGCCCGCGTCAGCGATCAGGCCCTCATGCCCCAGTCGCGTCCAGCCCTCTTCGGCCAGATGCGGCGTCACCGGCGCGACAAGACCCGCCAGAATGGTCAGGGCTTCGCGCTTGGCGGCGCTGCCCGTCTTTTGCAGATCCGAGGCGCGCAGGGTGTTGACGAACTCGTACAGCTTGGCGATGGCGGCATTGAAGCGGAAGCTTTCGAAGCCTTCGGTCACGGCCTTGGCGGCCTTGTGCGCGGCCTTGCGCAGGTCGAGAGCGGCAGATTCATCGGCGGCGGCCACCTCTTCGGCAGGCAGGCTGTCGAATTCGGCCCAGACGCGCGAGGTGAAGCGCCAGGAGCCTTCGACGCCGCCGGTGGTCCATTGCACGTCGCGTTCGGGCGGCGAGTCCGACAGGACGAACAGGCGTGCCGCATCGACGCCGTAGGTGTCGAAGATGTCTTCGGGGGCCACGACGTTCTTCTTCGACTTCGACATCTTCTCGACATCGCCGATTTTCAGCGTCTTGCCGGTCGAAATCTGCGTGGCGATGCGCTTGCCGCCGTCGCTGGCGATGTCCACGTCCGACGGATCGACCCAGATCGGCTTGCCGACCTCATCGACGCCTTCGGAATAGGTTTCGTGCGTCAGCATGCCCTGCGTGAACAAGCCAGCGAACGGCTCCTTGACGTCCAGATAGCCGCAGGTGTTGAGCGCGCGGGTGACGAAACGCGAATAGAGCAGGTGCAGGATGGCATGCTCGATGCCGCCGATATACTGATCCACCGGCAGCCAGTAGTCGGCATCGGCCTTGCGGATCGGTTCGGCGGCGTCGGGCGCAGTGAAGCGCGCGAAATACCAGGACGAGTCGACAAAGGTGTCGAGCGTGTCGGTTTCGCGGCGCGCGGCCTTCTGGCAATGCGGGCAGTTGACGTGCTTCCACGTCGGGTGACGATCCAGAGGATTGCCGGGTACGTCGAAGGTGACGTCTTCGGGCAGGGTGACAGGCAGCTGATCGTCGGGCACCGGCACCACGCCGCAATCGTCGCAATGGATGACCGGGATCGGACAGCCCCAATAGCGCTGACGCGATACCCCCCAGTCTCTGAGGCGATAGATGATCGCGCCTTCGCCCATGTTTGTGGCTTCGATCTTCTCGATGGCGGTGGCCTTGGCGGTTTCGATATCGAGCCCGTCGAGGAACTGCGAATTGAAGATCGTGCCGGGACCGGTATAGGCCTCGGTGCCGACGGTGAAGGTGGCCGGATCGGCGTCGGCAGGCAGGACCACCTCACGCACCGGCAAGTCGTATTTGCGGGCGAAGTCGAGATCGCGCTGATCGTGGGCGGGACAGCCGAAAATGGCGCCCGTGCCGTAGCCCATCAGGACGAAATTGGCGATCCACACATCCAGGGTTTCATCCGGTTTGAACGGATGCACGACCTTCAGGCCGGTGTTGAAGCCGAGCTTCTCGCCGGTGTCGATTTCCTCCTGCGTCGTGCCGCCCTTTTTGACGGTGTCGAGGAAGGCGTCCAGTTCCGGCGTCGAGGGCAGGGCCTTGACCAGCGGGTGATCGGCGGCCACGGCGACGAAGCCCGCGCCGAACAGGGTATCCGGGCGGGTGGTGTAGACTTCCAGCGGTTCACGCGCGTCGTTGCCAGCGAAGTTGAATTTGAACTTCAGCCCCTTGGAACGACCGATCCAGTTGGCCTGCATCAGGCGCACCTTGTCCGGCCAGCGATCGAGCGTCGACAGGCCTTCGACCAGCTCGTCGGCGTACTGGGTGATTTTCAGGAACCACTGGGTCAGGTTCTTCTTTTCGACCAGAGCGCCGGAGCGCCAGCCGCGTCCGTCGATCACCTGCTCGTTGGCCAGAACCGTATTGTCCACCGGATCCCAGTTGACCTGAGACTCCTTGCGGTAGACCAGCTCGTGTTTCAGCAGGTCGAGGAACCACTTCTGTTGCTTGCCGTAATAGGCGGCGTCGCAGGTGGCGAATTCACGCGTCCAGTCGATCGACAGGCCCAGACGCTGAAGCTGCGCCTTCATGTTGGCGATATTGTCGTAGGTCCAGCCCTTGGGGTGGATGCCGCGCTCCATGGCGGCGTTTTCCGCGGGCATGCCGAAGGCGTCCCAGCCCATAGGGTGCAGCACGTTGAAACCGCGCGCGCGCTTGAACCGCGCCACCAGATCGCCCATGGCGTAGTTGCGCACATGGCCCATATGGATGCGTCCCGACGGATAGGGGAACATCTCAAGGACGTAGTATTTCGGCTTGTCGCCCGCCTGATCCTTCGTCTTCGTCAGGAAGGTCTGGGCGGCATCCCAGCGGTTGCGTTGCTTCGGTTCGGACTCTTTGGGATTATAGCGGGACATGTATCGACCATCACAGCGGTAAAGACCGCGAAAAACAGGCGTTCGGCATAAACAAAAAGAGCGTCCGGGTCAAAGCCCGAACGCCCTTAATTTCATCGCCGGGGACGTGGATTATTTCACGTTCGACAGACGTAGCTGACGCGCACGGGTCAGGATGGCGTTTTCGATGTCGATCTGGGTCTGGGCCGAGGCGGTGGCGTCCACCCACTGATCGCCCGACTTGACCTGCTTATACAGCGACACGTTCAGTGCGTCGGCGCGCAGGCGGGTGTCGAGGATATAGACGGTGGCCTTGAAGCGCTCTTCCGGCTTTTCCGGATTGGCGTACCAGTCGGTGACGATGATGCCGCCCCACGGATCGGCCGAGGCCAGAGGCATGAAGGAGATGGTGTCGAGCGAAGCGCGCCACAGATAGGCGTTGACGCCGATGCTGGCGTTTTCCGTCTCGCTGGCGGGCTTTGAGCCGCCGAGGCCGAGGAAGCCGCGCTTTTCCGCCTTGGCGTCGATGGTGGTCTCGTCCTTCTTACCGAAGCTCGCGCAGCCCACCAGGCTCACAGACAGGCCTGCGACGACCGTAACCAGAGCCGCCTTCTTGATCATCTTCATGTGTGTCGTCCACTCCGCATTCTGTCCCGAAGCCACGCCGCACGGCGGGCATCTGGCCGGTTAACCGCTCTATAGCATGAGGAAACGGGGGTATGACAAGCCTTTCCTTGTGTTCCCCCGGCCACGTCATGCACGGCTATGGCCCAATCGGCGGGCAAGCTGGCACCCAATCGCGGCGCTTATGCGGCAAAGGCGCGTAGAGGTCGAAATAAGCTGCGGTGCCGTGATTGGCCCTGACGCGAAAGGAGTCACCACTTGGGGTGTAAACCGGAACGTGTCTATTTGATCACAGCTTTTGAGCGAATTTGACGCATAAGCCAAATTTCGAGCATTTGTATTGATTTCAACCCATAAGCCTTTTAAGCGAAATCTAACACAGATAGGCCAGATTTCAGGTCTATGGTGCGGATAAATGGGTGCGCTAACGTAAGGTCGGTGGTTTCGTAAAACCGTCATCCTTCCTATATATGGCGTAGCCGAAGACGAAAGAGTGATTGAAGCGTTATGAAACGGGTTATTGCAGCAGGGATGACGATTACGGCTATGGCGCTTGTCGCCGCCGCTGCGCCTGCCTATGCGCTCAATAACCAGTCGGCCAAATCCACCAAGACGGCGGAAACGGCCACGCCTTTCAGCTTCAGTGCCACGACGACCGAGACTTCGGCCGCTACGCGTCAGCAATCCAAAATCTATCAGTGGTCGGTCAAGGGCCGCTGGGGCCTCAAGTTCGACGTCAATCAGGACGAAGCCCGCCCGAGCGGCTGGAACGACGTTGACGCCGGTGCCTTCTACAAGATTACGCCGTCGGTTCGCGTGGGCGGCACCGTCGGTTTCGGTGAAAAAACCAAGTCGCTGCAACCGCGCGACAACCACACCGACGACACGCAACCGCGCGTGCGTCTGGAAACCACCTTTAAGTTCTAAGGCTGGTAAGTTCTAAGGCCGGTTAAGGCCTGTTTGACGCGGTTTCTTTCTCTTACAAATGAAACGCCTCGATGGCACCGAACCCGGCCAGACCGGAGTCGGTGAGCTGCTCGGCATTATCGAGGCCGATACCCCCGAGGCCCAGCACCGGCACCGGGCTGATATCGCAAAATTGCTGAATCCCTTTGAGCCCCAGCGGAACCACCCCCTGAGCCGACGGGCTGTGGCTGGCGAAGACCGGTGAGATAAATATACCGTCCAGCGCGGTGACTTCCGACAGATCCAGCGTATCGCAACCGTGGCAAGCCCCGGTAATCAGCCAGTCCGGATAGCGGTCCCGTAATTCCGGAGCCTGCGACAGGCTGCGCTCAGGCAGGTGAACGCCGTCTGCCCCGACCTCCTGCGCAAGGACCGGATCGTCACCAATGAGCAGCTTAAGTCCGTTATCTTCGCTGAGGGTTTTGAGCACGCGGGCATGGGCTTCGGCATGGCGGTCGCCGAAATGGCGATAAATGACCCCGGACCCTGCGGGCAGGTGTGCGACGACGTCTTCCGGGTGCGGTGTGCGGACCGGATCGGTGAAGAAGAACAGCGGCGGCAGACTATTTTTCGGCGCGCGGTTGGACATATGCGCGTGGCGGGCTATGTCTCTCGCCCTGTTCATCAGAAAAGCGTAGCGGGTTCGGTATGTCATCTTCACCTTCGGCGGAAAATTACGCGCGTGTGCTGAAAAGCCTGCACAAAACCCTGCGTCTGGCCGGCCGGCCTCAGGAGGCCGCCCTCCTGACGGCGGTGTCCAAAAACCAGCCCTTCGACGTTATACGCCCGGTTCTGGAAGCCGGCCACCGGCGATTTGGCGAAAACCGCGTGCAGGAGGCCATGGAACGCTGGGGACCGATAAAGGATCAATATCCCGATCTCTGTCTCTGCCTGATCGGACCGCTTCAGAGCAACAAGGCCGCCGAAGCCGTAGCCTTTTTCGATATCATCGAAAGCATTGACCGTGACAAGATTGCCCGCGCCGTGGCTTCCGAGGTGCAGAAGCAGGGCCGCGCACCGGCAATCTATATACAGATCAATATCGGTGAGGAGCCGCAAAAGGCAGGCGTCGCGCCGCATGAAGCCGATGCTTTCATCAAGGATGTACGCAGCTACGGCCTTGAGCCTGCGGGTCTGATGTGTATTCCGCCGGTCGAGGGGCCGCGCGGTCCTTATTTCGCGCTTCTGTCCAAAATCGCGGCACGTAACGGTATCGGTCACCTCAGCATGGGGATGAGCGACGATTATGAGACGGCCCTGCGCTTCGGTTCGAACGAAATCCGCGTCGGTACGGCCATCTTCGGCAGTCGCTGATTATTCCGCAATCTCAATATAGGTTTCAGCATCGGCGGTTTTCAGCAGTTCGCGTAAGTGTTCGAGACTGAGCGCCACGCACCCTTCCGTGCCCGAATAATCCTCGCGCGCCAGATGCAGGAAGATGGCCGAGCCCAGACCCTTTTCGGGCGGGTCGTCATTGTGCCCCAGCACGACGATTACGTCATAGACATGGTCCTCACGCCACAGCTTTTCGTGCGATCCGGCAAAGGGCAGTTTGACGGGCAGGTTGTAAAGATCGCTGGCAATGTCGTCGCACCAGCCGTCGTCGGGCGACAGGGCCTTTACCGGCAGCACCGTTTCCGGCACGGGCAGACGGTCGGGCCGGTAAAGCACGTAGCGCACCGGCCATATCCCCAGCGGTGAGCGCAGATCACCCTCGCGTTTGTCCGCCGCCGGAACGACGCCCCCTTTACCCAGGGCGCAACGCACCTTATCTGAGTTTAAGACTAGAAAACCCTCGGCGTATGCGGTAAAAATTTTGACCATAGGCCGGTTTACACCCGAAACTGAGAATAACACCCACAACGCTACAGGATTATGGTGCAACAAAAAACCCTGCTGATCGTCGATGACGATGATGAACTGCGCGAGGCCCTGGCTGAACAACTCGAACTGCACGAAGAGTTCAAGGTCACTCAGGCGTCGAACGGCACCGAGGGCATCCGGCTGGGCAAAAGCATCAGCGCCGACCTCATTCTCCTCGACGTCGACCTGCCGGACATGGATGGCCGCGAAGCCTGCCGCCTGCTGCGCAAGTCCGGCCTGACCACGCCTGTCATCATGCTGACAGGGGCGGCGACGGATTCCGATCAGATCTTAGGTCTGGACGCCGGGGCCAATGACTATGTGACCAAGCCTTTCCGTTTCGCCGTTCTGCTGGCGCGCATCCGTGCGCAGGTCCGCAGCCATGAAACGTCGGAAGACGCCACCTTCCGCATCGGGCCGTATGAATTCAAACCGGCGCTTAAGCTTCTGATCGATCAGATGCAGAAGAAGATTCGCCTGACCGAAAAAGAAACCAATATCCTCAAATACCTCTATCGCGCCGGCGGCAAGCCGATCTCACGCGAAGAGTTGCTGACCGAGGTGTGGGGTTATAATGCTGGGGTGACCACGCACACGCTGGAAACCCACGTCTATCGTCTGCGCCAGAAGATCGAACCCGATCCGGCTAATGCGCGCCTGTTGATGACGGACGCGGGCGGGTACAGGTTGCAATTCTAAGCAGGGTCTCGACCCTGCACCCGTTAGTTGGAGTAGGCCGGAGTTCATCGAACTTCGGCTTTTTCTTTGGAGGGGCAGATATGTGGGAGGCGGTCTGGGTTACAGCAACGATTGAG
>JASGGL010000066.1:0-15690 GCA_047605065.1 Asticcacaulis sp. | reverse complement strand
ATCGCTCCGGCTGTTGATTTTCACGTTCAATTCGCCGGTGCTTTGGTCTAAATCGAGCAAAACGGCAACAGGTGAATCGAGACTATGAGCCAAAACCGCAAACGCGCCGCGATTATTCTGGCGGCAGGGCAGGGGACGCGCATGAAGTCGCCCGTGCCCAAGGTGCTGCATAAGGTGGCCGGTCGCGCCATGATGGATCTGGCTATCGACGCCGCCGAAGGGCTGGGTTGCGAGCGGATCATCGTCGTCGTAGGGGCGCATTCGCCTCAGGTCGGTGAGCGCGCGCGCAAGCGTCTCGGTGCGGACAGCGTGGTGGTTCAGGACCCGCCGTTGGGCACCGGCCATGCCGTTCTGGCCGCGAAGGCCGCCCTCAGTGATTTCGACGGTCAGGTGGTGGTGTCCTATGCCGATTGCCCGCTGATCGATACGGACACGCTGAAGACGGTCTTCGATCTGGCCGACACGTCCGATCTGGCCGTGCTGGGCTTCGAGGCTGCCGATCCGGGGGCCTATGGCCGTCTGGTCATCGAAGGCGAGGACGACCTTAGCGCCATTGTCGAGGCCAAGGAAGCGACACTTGCGCAACTGGCCATCCGGGCCTGCAATTCGGGTGTACTGGCGGCGGACCGCACCACCCTGTTCTCGCTGCTGGACGAAGTGACCAACGACAATGCCAAGGGCGAATACTACCTGACCGACGTCGTGGGGCTGGCCAGAGGGCGCGGTTTGAAACCCAAGGTGTGCTTCGTTGATGAGGCTGATGTCACCGGCGTCAATTCTCAGGTCGAACTGGCCTTTGCGGAATCTATCTGGCAGGGCCGTCGCCGTACGGCGCTCATGCTGGCGGGCGTCACCATGCCGGCCCCTGAGACGGTGTTCCTGTCGTGGGACACGGCCATTGCGGCGGGCGTGACGGTCGAGCCCAATGTCGTCTTCGCCGAGGGCGTGAATGTGGCGTCGGGCGCGGTGATCCGGGCCTTTTCGCACCTTGAAGGGGCGAATGTTGCCGAAGGCGCGCTGATCGGTCCCTATGCCCGTCTGCGCCCCGGTGCGGACATCGGCAAGGATGTGCACATCGGCAACTTCGTCGAAGTGAAGAACGTCAAGGTGGGCGAAGGGGCGAAGGCCAATCACCTCAGCTATCTGGGCGATGGCGAGGTCGGCGCGAAGGCCAATATCGGCGCAGGCACTATCTTCTGTAACTATGACGGCTATTTCAAGCATAAGACCATTGTCGGCGAAGGTGCTTTTGTCGGTTCCAACGCTTCGCTGGTCGCGCCGGTACGCATCGGCGCGGGTGCGATCACCGGGTCCGGTTCGGTGATCACCGAAGACGTTCCTGACGACGCGCTGGCCTTCGAGCGGTCGCGTCAGACCGAGAAGCCCGGCTGGGCCAAAGCCTTCCGTGAACGCAAATCCGCAGAAAAGGCAGCAAAAGCAAAATGAGCGCAGATACTCAGAAGCAGGCGGCCGGTCTGGCGGCCATCGATCATATCCGCGACGGCATGAGGGTCGGGCTTGGCACCGGATCGACCGCGGCGTGGTTCGTCAAGGCGGTGGCCGATGCGGTCAAGGGCGGCATGACGCTGACGCTTGTGTCGACCTCCAATCAGACGACGCAACTGGCACAGTCGCTGGGGCTCACCATCAAAGACATCAACGATGTGGGTAAGCTGGATGTCTGCGTCGACGGTGCCGATGAGATCGGTGACGGTCTGGCGCTGATCAAGGGCGGCGGCGGTGCCCTGCTGCGTGAGAAGCTGATCTGGGAACTGGCCGACCATTGCATCGTGATTGCCGATGCCGCCAAAAATGTCGGCACGCTGGGGGCGTTTGCCCTGCCGATCGAAGTTGAACCCTTCGCGTGGAAGGGGACGGTCAACCGCATCTGTGACGTGCTGAACGAATTCGACATTTCCAAAATGCCGGTTTTACGGAAAAAAAGCGGGGAAGCCTTTGTAACCGACGGCGGCAACCTTATCTTCGACGTGCCGTGCGGCGTGATCCACGATCCGGCCGGTCTGGCCAGCGCCCTGAAACTGACGACCGGGGTGGTGGACCACGGCCTGTTCCTCGATCTGGCCGATGTGGCGCTGATCGGTACGGACAGCGGCGTGGAAGTCCTTTATCCGTAAGCCCCCCTTTGTAAGAAAGCGTGACATGTCCGAATTCGACTATGATCTGTTTGTGTTGGGGGCCGGTTCGGGCGGGGTGCGCGCGGCTCGGCTGGCGGCGCAACTGGGGCTGAAGGTCGGTGTGGCCGAAGGCGACAAGCCGGGCGGCACCTGCGTCCTGCGCGGCTGCGTACCGAAGAAGTTCATGGTCTATGCCTCCGAAGTGCCGGAACAGGTCGCCTATGCGCGCGGTTTCGGCTGGGAGGCGCAGGCGGGTCGTTTCGACTGGGCCAAGTTCCGTAACGCCAATCAGGCAGAGGTGTCGCGCCTGTCGGATATCTATGCCGCCAATCTGGTCAAGGCGGGGGCGAACCTCATCGCCGCATGGGCGAAGCTGAGCGGCCCGAACACGGTGCATCTCACGCCTCTGAACGGCGACGCGCCCTATGAGGTGACGGCGAAGACCATCCTTGTCGCGGTCGGCGGGCACCCCTTCGTGCCTCAGGAGGTTGAAGGGCACGAACTGGCTATCACCTCCAACGAGATGTTCCTGCTGGATAAGCTGCCGAAGTCGATCGCCATCGTTGGCGGCGGCTATATCGCCGTCGAATTTGCCGGGGTGATGAACGGCTGGGGCATCGACACCCACATCCTTTATCGCGGCGACCAGATACTGCGCGCCTTCGATCAGGAGGTGCGCGAACACCTGACGCAGGAAATCGGCAAGAAGGGCATTAAGGTCATGTGCCATGCCGAGCCGAAAAAGCTGGAGCAGACCGATAGGGGCATCCGTGTCGTCCTGACCGACGATACCGAACTGACCGTCGATGTGGTGCTCTACGCCACCGGGCGGCGTCCGCATACGCTGGGGCTGGGGCTGGAAGAGGTTGGCGTGAAGCTGGACCGCGATGGTGCCGTGGTGGTCGATGCCGTATCGCGCACGGCGGTAGAACATATTTTCGCGGTCGGCGACGTGACCAACCGCGTCAACCTGACGCCGGTGGCCATTCGTGAGGCGGTGGCCTTTATCGAAACGGCCTTCAAGGACAATCCCACCGCCTATGACTACGCCAACATCCCGACGGCGGTCTTTTCGCAGCCGCAGATCGGCACGGTGGGCCTGACTGAGCAGGATGCTGTGGCGAAGGGTATCCGCGTCGATATCTACACGGCGCGCTTCCGTCCGATGAAAACGACCTTTGTGGCGGGCGAAAGCCGAACCCTGATGAAGCTGATCGTCGATCATAAGACCGATGTCGTGCTGGGTGCGCACATGGTCGGGCCGGATTCGGCGGAAATCATCCAGATGGCCGGTATCGCGGTCAAGGCAGGCCTGACCAAGGCGCAGTGGGATGCCACCTGCGCCGTTCACCCGACCGCCGCCGAAGAATTCGTCACCCTCAGGGACAAGCGCACGGCCTGAGGGCCGTAGGGGAGCAAGGTAATGACAGCTAAGACGCAAGGCAGGCCCACCTATACGGGCGTCGTCATGGGTATCGTTCTGGCCTTTTTTGCCCTGTTTACCTATGTAGGGCCGCTGGGCTACGCCCTGACGGCAACCTTCGGCGGCCTGCTTCTGCTCGGTTACTGGCGGCACGTCCGTGACTATGGCTGGGTGGGGTTATGCCTGCTGGCGCTGCTTTTGTGGATGGTGTCGCGCTCCACCCTGCTGCACGACCTGAGCAGCGGCGCGGATTTCAGTCAGTACGATACGTGGGAGGATCAGGACTGGCTCAAGGTCATGCTCCAGCCGGTCTGGTACGGGGCGCTGATCCTGGCCGCCTGGTACATGCGGCCACGAACGGCGTCGACCCTGATGAATGGGCTTTTCTACGCCTATATCGGCCTGTGCGGGCTGATCATTGTCGATGCCCTGTCCGGGGCGCGTATCTATCAGGCGATTTCGGCGGCGATTTATCAGCCCATCCGGCCCGATCTGGCGGTGGTCAAGCTGTCGATCGCCACCTACGCCTTTGTCCTGTTGTTCTGGTCGATGCAACTGATCAGCGCCTCGCGCCCGCCGCTCCTGCGTATCGTTGCTCTGGCGGCATGTCTTCTGGCGCCCCTGCTGACGGGAGCCAGCGCGCCCATACTGGCCATGATCGTCTCCTTCATCGTCTTCTGGCTGGTTAAGCGCGTTCCGCGCATCGGCCCGTTCAGCATCTATCAGGTGCTGGCGACGGTTACGGGGCTGAAAATCCTGTTCTTCCCGGTGGCCATCGATGTGGTCCGGCGTCTGGGGTGGGGCGACAATGTCCGTCAGTTCCTGCCTGCTTCGTGGGATGCGCGCCTCGACATCTGGGAGTTCGCGGCGGAAAAGATCTGGCAGAAGCCGCTTCTGGGCTGGGGCTTCGACGCCAGCCGCCACTTCGGCAAGGCCATTCCGCTGCACCCGCATAACATGTCGATACAGGTCGGCCTCGAACTGGGTTATGTCGGCCTGTTCGTGCTGGCGGGCCTTTGGGTGCTGCTGATCCTGCGTATCGGTCGCGGGGCGGATGTCCCGTCCGGAGAGAGCCTGAGCGCATTCAGCGAACTGAATGAGGGTCCGGAAGCCACCGATCCGCGCCCCTATGCACTGGCGACCGCGTCGGCGGTTTTCGTCATCGCGCAACTGAGTTTCGGCATCTGGCAGGAGTGGTGGCTGGCCATGATGGCGCTGACGGTGGCGATCTTCCTGATGGCGAAAACGACGGCGGGCGATGTCTCATCTGGCGACAAGTTGCAGAATATACTATAAAATATTGTCTTCTAAGCGCTTTTTTCAGTGTTCAACGATTGTGGATATTGAGTTTGCGCCTGCGACCGCTTAAATAGCCGCCATGAACAAGTCCTGGTCCCCCCATAGCTGGCGTTCGCGTCCGGCTCTGCATATCCCCGACGATTACCCCGATGCGGCGGCGTTACGCGCCGCGGAAGGCGAAATCGCCACCCTGCCGCCTCTGGTTTTTGCCGGTGAGGCCCGCCGCCTGACGACGGCTCTGGGTAAGGTCGCCAATGGCGAAGCCTTCCTGCTTCAGGGCGGCGACTGCGCCGAAAGCTTCAAGGAGTTTTCGGCTGACAATATCCGCGACACCTTCCGCCTGATCCTGCAAATGGCGGTCGTGCTGACCTTTGCCGGCGGCAAGCCGGTGGTGAAGCTGGGCCGCATCGCCGGTCAGTTCGGTAAGCCGCGTTCCAGCCCGGTGGAAACCATCGACGGCGTGACCCTGCCCAGCTATCGCGGCGACAATATCAACGGCATGGAATTCACGCCCGACGCGCGTATTCCGGACCCGCAGCGTCTCGTGAAGGCCTATCATCAGTCTTCGGCGACGCTGAACCTGCTGCGTGCCTTCGCCAATGGCGGTTATGCCGACCTTTACAACATCCATAAGTGGACGCTCGGCTTCGTGTCGGGTTCGCCGCAGGGTGAGCGCTATAAGGTGCTGGCCGAAAAGATCTCGGAAACCCTGAGCTTCATGTCGGCTATCGGCATTACGTCGGACAAGGCGCAGGAAATCCGTCAGGTCGACTTCTTCACCTCGCACGAGGCGCTGCTGCTCAACTACGAGCAGGCGCTGACCCGCGTGGATTCGACGTCCGGCGACTGGTACGACACCTCGGCCCACATGCTGTGGATCGGTGAGCGTACGCGTCAGCTTGATGGGGCCCACGTCCACTTCATGCAGGGCATCAAAAACCCGATCGGCGTCAAGTGCGGCCCGACTCTGGAGCCGGATGACCTCAAGCGCCTGATCGACGCCCTGAACCCCGAAGCCATTCCGGGCCGCCTGACCCTGATCGGCCGTTTCGGCTCGGACAAGGTGGGCGAGCGTCTGCCGAAGCTGATGAAGGCCTCGCGCGAACACGGTGTGCCGGTGGTGTGGTCGATCGACCCCATGCATGGCAATGTCGTCAAGGCGGCCAATGGCTACAAGACGCGTCCGTTCGACCGCATCCTCAGCGAGGTCCGTTCGTTCATCGACGTGGCGGCAGCCGAAGGCGTCCATCCGGGCGGTCTGCATCTGGAGATGACCGGGCAGAACGTGACCGAGTGTCTGGGCGGGGCCCACGCCCTCAGCGAAGACGAACTGAGCCACCGCTACCACACGCACTGCGACCCGCGCCTCAATGCCGATCAGGCGCTGGAACTCAGCTTCCTGGTGGCCGAGCGCCTTCAGGGCCTTAAGGACAAGGCCGTTAAGGCGGCCTGATCGTCTTCGATCCGTAAGCTTTCAAAACCCCTCCGGGTCCTGCCGGAGGGGTTTTTGTTTCACCCCCTCCGTGTCCGCCGGTGGAGGTTTGTCTCATCTGACGCAAATGGAGCGGGCAGGGCTGGCGAAGGCGGAAGAGGTGTGTTCTGGAGCGCCAATCCGGTTGAATCGGATCGGCGCTCCAGGATTTTGTTGTGACGCGCTTCCTTTCCGAAAAGTGGTTCCCACTTTATCGGGAAGCGCTCTATACTGCGCCGCAAGCGATGAGGTCTTCTCAGGGGAGCGGCGGATGAAGCGGGTGTGGCAAAACGGTGTGCTTGGGGCGGCCATAATGATGGCCATGGGGGGCATGGCGGTAGCCGATACGGCACCGAAGCCGCCGGTGGCGGCCAAAAAGCCCTATGACGTCAAGGCCCCCTTCGGTGCTGTGCGTCAGGACGAATATTACTGGCTGCGCGACGATAAGCGGGAAAACCCGGAAATGCTGGCCCATCTGAAGGCGGAAAACGCCTATACGGACGCCATGCTGGCCGCACAGAAGCCGCTGCGTGACGGGCTTTATAAGGAAATCACCGGGCGTCTGGTGCCCGACGATTCCAGCGTACCCTATTTCAAGAACGGCTATTACTATCAGACGCGCTTCGTTGCCGGTAAGGACTATCCGTTGGTGGTTCGCCGCAAAGGGGCCTTAAGCGCTCCGGAAGAGGTTCTGCTCGATCAGAACGCCATGGCCGAGGGCAAGGGCTATTTCGCCGTTTCGGCCAGTGAGATCAGCCCGGACAACACGCTTCTGGCCTATGCCGAAGATACGGTGGGCCGGCGTCAGTACACGCTGAAGGTCAAGGATCTCGCGACCGGTAAGATCGTCGATGAAGCGGTCTCCAATATCGAGAGCAACATCCTGTGGGCCGCCGACAACAAGACGATCTTCTACGTCGAAAAAGACCCGGTGACCCTGTTGTCAAAGCGCATCAAGGCGCACGTGCTGGGCACCCCGGCCAGCGCCGACCGGCTGGTTTACGAAGAGGCCGACGACAGCTTCTATATGGGGTTGGAAAAGACCAGCGACGATAAATATATCTGCGTCGTCCTGCAAAGCACGGTCAGCAACGAACAGCGGTGCGCACCGTCCGCTGCGCCGATGGATTTCAGGATCATCGCCCCGCGCGAACGCGACTTCCTCTATCAGGGCGATCACGTCGGCGACCATTGGGTGATCCGCACCAATTTCAAGGCGCTGAACTATCGTCTGGTGACGCTTAAGGACGCTGACGGTCTGGGGGATCGCGCGAAATGGAGCGATCTGGCGGCGCATGACCCCAAGGTCTTCATCGAGCGCTTCCAGCCCTTCGACGGCTTCGTGGCCATCGAAGAGCGCGCCAATGGCAATAAGCGCCTGCGTCTGCTGAAAAATGACGGGTCGTCGGTGCCTGTGGCCGCCGATGACGCGGCCTATACGATGGCGCTGAACGTCAACGCCGAGACCGGCACCGACTGGGTGCGCTACAGCTATCAGTCGCTGATCGTTCCGGCTTCGGTCATCGAGGTCAATGCGAAGACGCTGGAAAAGCGCGTGCTCAAGGTGCAGGCCGTGCCGGGTTATGACGCCAGCCAGTACGTGACCGAGCGCGTCTGGATCACCGCCCGCGACGGCGTAAAGGTGCCGGTGTCTCTGGCCTATAAGAAGGGCTTTAAAAAGGACGGCAAGGCGGCCCTGTTCCAGTACGCCTATGGTTCCTATGGCGCTTCCACCGACCCGAGCTTCCGTGCGGGCTGGGTGAGCATGCTGGACCGCGGCATGGTCGTCGCCATTGCCCATATTCGCGGCGGTCAGGAACTGGGGCGCGTCTGGTACGATGACGGTCACCTGCTTAAGAAAAAGAACAGCTTCACCGACTTCATCGACGTGACGCGCGGGCTGGTGGCGCAGAAATACGCCGCGCCGGGTCGCGTGGCGGCTCTGGGTGGCAGCGCCGGGGGCCTTCTGATGGGGGGCGTCCTCAACATGGCCCCTAAGGATTACGGCGCGGTCGTCGCCGCAGTGCCGTTCGTTGATGTGGTGACGACCATGCTGGATGCCTCCATTCCGCTGACCACCAATGAATATGACGAGTGGGGCAATCCGGAGCAGAAGCCCTATTACGACTACATGCTGAGCTATTCGCCCTATGACAACATCCGGGCGCAGGCCTATCCGGCGACCTATGTATCGACCGGCCTGTGGGATTCTCAGGTACAGTATTACGAACCGGCCAAGTGGGTGGCGCGTCTGCGGGCGACCAAGACCGATGCCAATCCGCTGCTGTTCCGCGTCAATATGGAGGCCGGGCACGGCGGCAAGTCGGGGCGTTACCGCGCCTATGAGGAGCAGGCCGAATATCTGGCTTTCATCCTCAGGACGCTGAAGGTCGAACAATAAGCTGACATCCTCTGTCAGTGATGAGGGCCGGGGTTGATTGCTCCGGCCCGCGAACTCGGCTACAGGTCGCGCCATGACCGCTGCCGTTTCTGAAAACAAGACCGCCTACAAAACCGCCTTCCGTGAACTGTTCGACCTGTCCTGGCCGGTGGTCGGGTCGCGTCTGGGCTTCATGCTCATGGGGCTGATGGATACGCTGGTGGTGGGGCACTACAGCGCCGCCGAGCTGGGCTATCACTCGCTGGCCTGGGCGCCGACCTCGGTGTTTCTGGTGACCTCTATCGGGCTTCTGGTCGGTATTCAGGTCAAGACGGCGCACTTTGTCGGCGGCGATGAACCGCACCGCATCGGGCCGGTTTTTCAGCGCGGCATGGTCTATGCCGTCGTTTTAGGGATCGTGTCGGCGGTGGCGCTGATGATCGCGGGGCCGTGGCTGCTGCATCAGACCGTAAAGCCCGCCATGGCCGATGGCGCTTCGGGGCCGTTGCTGGTCTTTGCCCTGTCCATGCCATTCTACATGATCGCAGTGGCGGGTTCCGAGTTCCTCGAAGGGCTTGGGCGCACGCGTCCCGGCATGGTCTTCACGTGGGGCGGCAATATCATCAATGGCGCGCTTCTGTTCCTGCTGGTGCCGGGGGTGGTGACGATACCGGGTATCGACAGCGACGGAGCCATGGGCGCGGCCATTGCCACACTGATCGCGCGTATCTGCGTCATGGTGGCCATCGTTGCCTATGTGCTGACCCTGCCGGAAATTTCAGGCTATGGCCTGCTGACGAAGCACGCGCCGGACCCGCAGGGTGCGCGTGAGCAGCGTCAGATCGGCTACGCCGCCGGGGCGTCGTACTTTATCGAAGTCGCCGCCTTCGCCGCCATGACCATCTATGCCGGACGCATTTCAGAGCAGGCGGTCGCCGTCTGGGCGATCGTGCTGAACTTCGCCTCGATCGTCTTCATGGTGCCCATGGGACTGGCCATAGGCTGTTCCGTGCTGGTCGGCCGCGCCTATGGGGCCGGTGATCCGGTGGGACTGGCGCGCATGGGCCGGGTCAGTTTCGCGGCCGCCGCCAGCTTCATGATGACGGTGTGCGTGGTGGTGCTTCTGGGGGCGCAGGCGCTGGCGGCAGGCTATACCTCCGACGCGGTCCTGCGGCCTGAAGTGCAGGCGGCTCTGTTGCTGGCCTGTCTGTTCTTCGTGCCCGATGGAGTGCAGGTCGTGGCGGCGCAGGCCCTGCGCGCGCGTCAGGATGTCGTGGTGGCCCCGGTGCTGCACTACATCGCCTATGGTCTGGTCATGCTGCCTGCGGGCTATGTGCTGGCGGTACATATGGGGCAGGGGGTGCCGGGCCTGATCTATGCGGCGGCTCTGGCCAGCTGGCTGTCGGGCTCGCTGCTGCTAGCGCGCTTCCTGTGGCTGGACAGGAAAGCTTTAGCGGCTTTTAGCCCCGCGGCCCCCACAGGATAAGGCCCGCCCCGATCAGGCAGACCAGCAGGCCGGATCCGTCCCACAGGTCCGGCTTTTGCTTTTCGACGAACCACATCCACCCCAGCGAGGCGGCGATATAGATCGCGCCATAGGCGGCGTAGGTGCGGCCCGCCGCGCCCGTGTCGGGCAGGGTCAGAAGCCACGCGAACAGGATCAGGCAGATCGCGCCGGGAATGAGCCACAGCGGCGATTTATGCAGCCTCAGCACGGCGTACAGGCTGTAGCAGCCGCCGATTTCGCAAAGCGCGGCCAGCGCATAGACAATCAGGGTATTCATGCCCTGAGCCTGCCCGATCAGACGCCGAGAATCCAGCCTTCTTCGCCAAGGGCTATGGCCATATCGTCTTCGGACAGGCCTGCCGGAGCGGCAAACAGGGTCGCCAGCGCCGCCTTGTCGTCCAGTTCGGCCAGCGCCGTAGCCGTCAGGCGCACCTGAGCGGCGTCCTTGACCTCACCGGGTTCGGACAGGCCGGGATAGAGCGACGGATAAACTTCGGCCAGCACCGTATCGACTCCGTCCAGCGCGTCTTCGCTGAGTGCGCCGAAGCCGGTCTCGAACGGCCAGATACGGGCGCGTTCACCCGCGAAGTCTTTAAGGGCGCGCACCGCCGGAATGCCCAGCAGGGTCTGTCCGCCGACGACGCCTGCGCCGTGCATCTGCCATACCGATTTAGCCTGAGCGTGTTTGCCCAGCTTGCGTGTGGCTTCCTCGGTCAGGCGGAATTCCGGAAATTCACCATAGGAGGCGGGCTTGAGGGTCGACAGCCACTTTTGCGCGGCATTCTTGGGGCAGCCCCAGAACGGATAGGCGTCGTCGGTCGTCAGACGGTTGATCTTGGCGGCGACGGCGAAGCGGTTATTGGTGTTGTCGGCCTTATCGACGACGTTCTTGATGACGAAGTCCCACATCGCTTTCCAGCTATCCTGACCAGCCGTCAGGCCCAGCTTCGCGGCGGTGCCGCGCGGGAAGCCGAAGTTGAAATCGAAGCCCACGAAGACGCGGTCGCCGCGCTTATGCAGGTCGGCGAGGATGGTCTTCAGCTGGGCGACGGCTTCGGCGCGTGTGGCGGGGTTATGCGCCTCATAGGACAGGCGAAAGCGCACGTCGCGCTTCATCACGCCGATCCACACCGAGGACTCGCCGGTTTTCTTGCCTTCGGCGGCGCTCCAGTCGACGATCACATAAGCTCCGAACAGACGCGCCATGAGGCTTCCTCCGGTGAGAACACCTTGTCGAAAGCGGGGGTTCGGCAAGGGCTTCAGAACAAAAACGAGGCGGATCTCCGCGGTTGTTCGCGCATAACCGCCTATCGGTTAGATATAATCGGCGGTGTTTAGCTTATGGCGCGCGCCGGGCCAAACCCTAAACTGTGCATTGTCGAAAAGAATGCCGTTTTTATGGTTCCCCTGCGTTGGAAATCCTGTGTAAAACAGTCGCCATCATTTATTTTGTCCAATAGTTTTCAAAGGTGTGTGCGCATGTCCGTCCTTCGTGCAGGGGTTGCTGGCGCCGGTGTTTTCGGCGGTTATCACGCCAATAAGTATAAGGAGGCCGAAGCCGCGGGTCGCGTGCAGTTTATCGGCATCTACGATCTCGATACGGCACGCGCCGAGGCGGCGGCGGAAAAGCTGGGCGTTCGGGCCTTCAGCGGCGATGAGTTCGCGGCGTTTCTGGCGGAACTGGATGTTATTACGGTGGCGGTGCCGGCCTTTGCCCACGCGCAGGTGGCGCTGAAGGCGCTGGCCGCCGCTGTGCACACCTATGTCGAAAAGCCGCTGGCCATCACCTCGGAAGACGCCGAGGCCATGGTGACGCTGGCGGAACAAAAAGGTGTGGTGCTGGCCTGTGGCCATCAGGAGCGCGCTGTGTTCGAAGCCATGGGGCTTTACGACGTACCGGAGCGTCCACTGCGCCTTGAGGCTGTGCGCAACGGTACGGTGTCGACGCGCAATCTCGATGTGTCCGTGGTGCTGGATCTGATGATCCACGATCTCGATCTGGGGCTGACGCTGGCGGCGGGTGAGGCGGGCGGCGTCGAAGCGTCGGCGCGCTACCGTCAGGCGGATGGCTATACCGCCATCGGGGCCGATGAGGTGCAGGCCGAGGTCCGGTTCGACGACGGTTTCGTAGGTACTTTCGCGGCGTCGCGCATGGCCGATGAGCGCGAACGCACCATGCGTCTGGTCTATCCGTCCGGTGAGGTGTTTATCGACCTGCTGAACCGTCGGTTTGAAAACGGCACACCCTTTGCGCTCAACCCGGATTTCGCTCAGGCGGACATTGCCCGCGACCCGCTGGGGACCAGCGTGTTCCGTTTCCTCGATACGGTGTCAGGTGCCCGCGCGCGGCCTCTGGCCACCGGTGCGGAAGCGCTCATGGCCCTGAATCTGGCTCTGGCCATCGATGAGGCGGTGTCGGAAAAGTCGGCGGGATAGGGGAAGCGCTTAGCGCCCCCGGAAAATGACCGCAAAGGCCAGCACGGCATAGCCCGCGCCCATCAGGACGTACTTGTTTTCAGCCATGAAGGCCACGCCTTCGGCTTCGAACGGGCGGAAGTAACCGATCAGGCTGGCGATCACCAGAGCCACCGAGATCAGGAACAGCAAGATTGTCGTTGCCGTCAGTTTCATAAGCACCCACGCTTTATCCCGGTTTTTCTTATACCATCAGTTATTCAAATATTTGTGATGAGATCAATGGGGGAGCCAAGGAATTTTGCGGGTAAATCGCCGCATTCATCCCTTCGCCTCATTGGGGAAACATAAAGAAAAACAAAGCCATACCCGAAGGTCTCTACTCCTGCGCGAAAACGCTCAGAGCGCCGGGCGCAGGAAGAGGAGTTCGTGCAACACCACAAGACAGGTGAAGCACGAGGTGGCCACCATGACGCGCAGCACCCCCAGCTCAGCGGCATCGAAGCGCGTACGCTTCTGAACGATGGCGGCGAACGGCACAATCGAGGTTGTTCTTAAGATGGCGCGGTAGGTTTCGCCGTACTGTTGCTCACGCTTGCGATCGATGCTGCTGGCCCCGAGAAGGCTCAGCGCCAGAAGCGTGCCGAAGAAGACCCACGCCGCCAGCGTCCCGGCGGTGATCAGGTGGGTGAGCGACAGGGTGGCGATCCCGGCCAGTACCGGATGACGACTGATGCGGACAATGCCGCTGACCGGTTGGTCCGGCAGGTGTTTCAGCGCTCTCAGGCTGGTCGGGCTGGGGCTCAGCGCGCCGACCACGATCAGCATGATGCCGAGGAAGTTGACGCCGAACGCGATGATCTTAAGCGGAAACGGCGACTCCCACAGGTGCAGGTTCGACGGGTCGCTTCGTGCGCCGTAAAAGGCCGCCATCATCCAGAAAAAACCGGCAAGGGACAGGATCGAAAACAGGGCGAAATAGGCACCGCCGCCGATGGCGTCGATGATTTGCCGACGCATGTCCGAACCGGAGACCAGAATATGAATCAGGATGAAGAAGGCGCAGGCCAGAGCCAGGGTCCACATGAAACGATCCGGGTCAGAGGTACTGGATAATGGGGGCGTTCAGGACGTCGCCTTCCTTGCCGCCGGGCTTGGGGGGCGGCGGAGGCGCGTCGTCGTGATCGGTCTCGTCGGGCTTATGCGTGTGGACCGGAGGCGGGGCGGGCGCAGGGGCTTCCGGTGTTGGCGGCGTCAGTTCTTTTTCGATCTCGGCCACCGGTTTACGGATGATGGCCTCGACATGATAGAACCAGCGCCGCGCCGTTTCCATGGCGGCGCGGGGCCCTTCGGCGCGGGCGGTGAGGGCATCGTTGGGGTCCCACAGGATCAGCTCGAAATCGGGCTTGGCCGGGTCGTTGAACATCAGGCGGATGGTCACGCGGTCGACCTGAGGCGCGATGTCGTCGAACATCTTATGTGCGCCGCTGCGGATGATGCGTGCCGCCACCTTGTTGTTGACGAAGACCTCCATGCCGATGACTTCGGTGATCGCATAGATGCGCGTCGGTACCTTGCCGAATTCGCGGACGATGATGCAGCGATTGCCATGATAGGACAGGGCTGCCGCTGCCTTGCGTGCTGGCTCGATCGACACGACGTCGGCCTTTGCGCCGTTGAGCGCTTCGGCGACCTCGTCCTCGAGCTTTCTGGGGGCTTCGACGCGCGAGTCCCATATCCGGTAAAGGACGATCAGGATGGCCAGAACGGCTGCCGTCAGAATGATGATGGTCGGCAAATACTGGTTCACGACGCCTGCGTCCAACCCCCTGTCCTTAGATACACGCGGCCCATATTAACCACGAAACATCGCCAGCGTTAAGGGCCGGAAGGACGAAGCTGAAGATTTTTCGACGGTTTTCACCTGTCCGTGGCGCTGGCGTCATCGCTTGCGGGCGCGGCGGCGGGCTTTGACGGTGTGCGGACGGGCGAGCGCTTGATCACCGCATCGATGTGCGACAGCCATTTGCGCCCCAGTTGCACGGCTTCGGAAGCCGTTTTGGGGTGGATCGGGTGGTTGGTCATGTCGCCGAACAGGGTCACTTCGAACTCGGGCGTTTCGACGTCGGAAAAGATCAGCCGCAAGACGACGCGTGACGCGCCGGGATAGGTTTCTTCCAGAACGCGGCGGGGCTCGCCCTTCTGGGTGCGCGCCACAACGCGCTCATCGACGATCAGTTCGGCCCCATCGATCTCATCAAAGGTGAAGACCAGCCCGTGCCGCCCGAGGTCCCACAATACCGCCAGATCGCCATGGGTGAATTCAAGACCGGCGGCCTTTTTCCCGGCGGTATCGAAGACCAGCGCGTCGGGCGTCTTGCCCAGTGAGGCCGCCAGTCCGCGCGACAGGCGGCGTGTATTCTCGAACCACCACAAGGTGCCCGACGCCACGAGGGTCAGGACGATGGCCGAAAAGGCGAACCACAGGATGACGCGGAAGGTTTCTTCCATCACTCGTTACAGGGTTGATAAAATACTTAATCAAACCTTGCCGGTTGCAGGTTAAGATTCCGTATCTCAAATATCCAGTTCGACCCCGACGGGGACGTGATCGGACGGCTTGGCTTCGTCGTGGGTGCGGCCGCGTGCGTCTTTGTGGATTTCGAAGCCTTTGAGCCGGTCGGCGGCCTGCGGCGACAGCAGGTGGTGATCGATGCGGATGCCTTCGTTCTTTTGCCAGGCACCGGCCTGATAATCCCAGAAGGTGTAGCGGTTGCCTTCGGGCGGTTGCAGGTCGAAAGCGTCGCTGTAGCCGAGGTTTTTCAGCCCCTGATAGGCGGCGCGCGTTTGCGGCTGATAGAGGGCGTCATCAAGCCACGGGCCTTCGCGGTAAAGGTCGGCCCTGGTCGGGATCGTGTTGAAATCGCCAGACAACAGGCTGATTTCCTCATAGGCCAGTATCTCTCTGGCGCGGTCGTGCAGGCGCTTATACCAGCCGAGCTTGTAAGGGAATTTCTCGGTGCCGAGCGGGTTGCCGTTGGGCAGATAGATCGAGGTGAC
>JASGGL010000065.1:0-15797 GCA_047605065.1 Asticcacaulis sp. | reverse complement strand
CGTCGAAACAGGCCCATGTGCGTTATCTCGACATCTATGAGACCGCCGCCTTCGATGAGGCGCAGTTCAGCGATTGGGTGAAACAGGCCAGCCGTCTGCCGCTGGAGCGTCTCTAAATTTTGGATTTAAACGCGCACTTTTTGGGATGCGCTTCAGGACTTAGGCGCGCGGATCACGAAGTCGCTGCCCGACAGATCCGGCGGCGTATAAAGCCGGTCCTCCAGCGGGCGCGGCGTTTCGTGCGCGATGGCCGACAGCGTGTCCCCGAAGGCCCCGCCGTCCGCGGGCGGCGTAAGCGGCAGTTCCGGCTGATCCGAATTGAGCGCGATAGGCAAGCGCAGGCTGACGCTGGTGCCCTTGCCCGGTTCGCTTTCGATCGTCATGCGCCCGCGGTGCAGTTCGGCCAGCGCCTGCACCAGAGACAGGCCGAGCCCGGTCCCCATGGCGCGCTGCTCCATCGACCCGGACTGCTCATAGGGACGCCCCAGCCGCTTCAGGTCTTCGGGCGCAATGCCTATGCCCGTGTCGGTGATCTGGATGTCGACGCCTTCGGTCCCGGCCTCGTTCAGAAGCAGCGTCACCGTGCCGCCCGAAGGGGTGAATTTCACGGCATTGGACAGGAGGTTGAGGCACATCTGCTTGATCGCCCGCTTGTCGGCGGTGACTTCAAGCGGCGTCGGCGGCAGGACCGAGCGCACCGTCACCCCCTTGTCATGGGCGGTGGCCAGAATAAGCCGCAGCGCTCCGGACACCGGCTCGCGCACATCGAAGCGCTCCAGCGACAGTTCGTAGCGCCGGGCCTCGATCTTCGACATGTCGAGCACGTCATTGACCAGATCGAGGACGTGCTGACCCGATTCCCAGATCAGTTGCGAATATTCGGCGTATTTGCCGGTCAGCGGCCCGAACATCTGCTGACGCATGATGTCGGAAAAGCCGATGACGGCGTTGAGCGGCGTGCGCAGTTCGTGACTCATCCCGGCCAGAAAGCGCGACTTTCCGGCATTGAGGCTTTCGGCCTCCTGACGCGCGGTCTCCAGCGCGTCTTCGCGCGCGTGCTGAAGCGAAGCGTCGGACAGGACACCATAAAGACGGCCATCCGCCCCCAGACGCAGGCTGAGGCGGACGAAGTGGTCCAGCGCGGCGTGCGGCATGAAACCCACTTCGGCGCGACCGGTGGTCTGAGCCGCCTCGATGGCCTGCATCACCGGCAAACGATGGGGGACGTGCGCGCAGGTGATCAGGCCGTGCTTCATCAGAAGACCGAGGTCCAGCCCCGCCGGGGCCTCGCCATAGGCGGATTTGAGGTGGCCTTCGCTATCGATGCTGATGATCAGGTGCGGCTGTTCGCTGAGCACGCGCAGGAAGCGCACACGGTCGTCCTCCGCGCCCTTTGCCGCTTCTGTGCGTACACGCAGCGCCGGCAACAGGGCCAGCCCGAGGCCGCATACCAGCGTCACCACCGACACCGAGGCCAGCCAGAAGCTTTCGACGATATCGGGCAGGCTCGACAGGCGAAGCAGCGAAAACAGAATGGCGAACAGGGTGACCGTCACCGACAGGGTAGCCCCCAGAAGGATCAGGCGGCGCTGATTAAGCGCCACGGCGGCAGCCATGGGCGCAGCCGCCCACGGCGCCAGCGGCCCCAGTATGCCGCCGGTCAGGCCCAGCGCCACAAGACAGGCCGCCCCCCATACCCACACCAGCGTCTGACGCGTGCGGAAATCGTCCTTGCTCAGCAGAAAAACCGCACAGACCCCGGGCAGGGCGGCGGCGACCAGCGCCCCCAGCACCCTCAGCGAAGCGGGCAGAAACAACAGCGAGATCATGGCCGCCAGACTGACGCCGGACCAGCCGAGGTGCCAAAGGATAACCCCCAGACGCACGCGGCCGCGCGGGGTGGTCATCATCGCCCCGGCAGGGGTACGCCATTCGGACAGATAGGAGTTGAGCGGCACGTCAGCCTTCACTTTCGGACAAGGGCGTATCTTACCCAATCGGCGGCACAAGAGAAAGCCTATCGCGCATTAAGCGAGAAAGCTTGCACCAGAGCGGGATGATTTTTTGAGATCATTCCGCTTTGGGTCGCCATTGAGGCGGCGGCCAGGGTGGCGGAGCCACTGCCCGGCGAGGGGCTAAAAAATCCCGGATCATTATGTTTTCATCAAAAAACATAATGACCTGGACACAACTCAGTCCCGGAAACGCGGCAACCTGCGGTTAATGGGTCTGTGTTAGGGTCAGCCCAATGTTCACGCGTATACCGGTCCGTTCATGGAAGAGACTTCGGCGGTCATGACCTCGCCCTCCGCCCCCGGTCAGACATCTTCGCCCCCGGCCTCCGCCGGTGCCGGCACGACACGCCCCTATACTCCGTCTCAGGAGGTGGTGGCTTCCGCCTTCGCGCCCGTCGCGGCGACACCGGAAATGGGCCGTCGCACCTTCATGCGCATGGTCAGCCACGAACTGCGCACCCCGCTGAATTCGATCATCGGCTTTTCCGACATACTGAGCCACGAGCTTTATGGCCCGCTGGGCTCGCCGCAATATGTCGAATATGCCGGGATTATCCGCGACAGCGGCCGCCGCCTCCTGTCGCTGTTCAACGATGTCCTCGAAATCGTCCGTCTGGAAAACGAGCCGGACCTGCTAAAGGCCGAAATCGACGACCTGCGCCCCATGCTGGAAGACGCCGTCAAACGCCATGCCTGCCGCGCCGCCGAACGCGGCGTCACGCTGAGCCTCGACATGGCCGATGACGAACTTCTGGCCTGTTTCGATCCGCGCGGTCTGAACAGCAGCCTCGATCACCTGCTGGTCAATGCCATCGACTTCACCCCCGAAGGCGGGAGCGTCGACATCCGTGCCCATGCCGCCCCCGATCGCGCCGAAATCCGCATCTTCAACCCCGGTCCGGCCCCCGATCCCACCGATATCGCGCGCCTGATGCGCCCGTTCGAGCAGGGGGCAGGCGACTATAACCGCTCACGCGAAGGCGCGGGCCTCGGCTGGACGATTGTGCGCCTGTCGATGACGGCCATGGGTGGGGATTTCCATATCGCTTCCGACCCGGCCGAAGGTCTTACGGCCACGCTGATGCTTAAGCGCGACTGAATTTGCTAAATCCCGGACTTTGAATGGCCTGACATGGCCGCCAGAGCGCGTTTCGTTCGGATGGCATCTGATCGGGCGCTCCGTTTTTGAATTTCCGCACTTTTTCATCCGAAAAGTGCGGCACACTTTTCGGAAAGTGCCCCGGTTTTTGGCTTTCCGCACTTTTTGATCCGAAAAGTGCGGCACACTTTTCGGAAAGTGCTCTATATACGCGCCATGACCGACACATTCGACGCCCGCCTGACCGAATTGCTTGAAGAGTTCGAGCTGTTCGACGACTGGGAAGACCGCTACCGCTACATTATCGACCTGGGCAAGACCCTGTCTCCGCTGAGCGAGGCCGAACGCAATGACGCCACACGCGTGCGCGGCTGCGCCTCTCAGGTCTGGCTGGTCCGCGACGAGGCTCCGGAAGGCTTGCTGAAGTTCCGCGGCGATTCCGACGCCCATATCGTCAAGGGGCTGATCGCCGTACTGGTGCGCCTGCTCGACGGTTTGCCGCTGTCGCAGGTGCGCGACTTTTCGATCCGCGACACCCTGACCCGTCTGGGCCTCGATGAAGCCCTGTCGTCGCAGCGCACCAACGGCCTGATCTCCATGGCCGAGCGCCTGAAGCAGGCCGCAGGCTGATCAAAACGATCTTCAGGTCACTCTTCAGGCCCGCATGCGGATATCGGCCTCGATATCGCGTATACGACGGGCACGGCGCATAGCCATCATCCCCATGCTGCCCGCCACGGCCAGCGCCGCACAAAACAGGCCGAACTGCGCCAGCCCTTCGAGGCGGATCACCACATTGCCGCCGGTGGAGATATAGCCCCACAGCAGGGCCACCGTCCCCGGCAGGGTACCGATGGCCACCCCGATCGCCGCCCAGACATATTCGGTGATATATTCGCGCCGCGTCTCGCACAGCGCATCCAGTTCCTCGTTCGAAAGGACATGGCGGATCGGCTTATCCAGCGTACCGCGCAAGGGGTTCTTGAGATTGGTTACCGTCGCCTGAGCGGTCTTTTCGTCGGCCATGGTCCGTCCTTTTAGCTTACGCCCATATCCTCACCCGGACGTATCGCGGGGTCAATACGACAGTGATGCGGTGACATGACGCCGGTATGCGGAGTCGTATTTTGGTCATAGTCTCGCCCGTCAGGGGAATTTCGTGTTCCGCTTCGGCACAGAAAACCACAACCTGATTACGATCCGATGCGATAAACCCTCATCAGACGATCGAAGGCCAGACCTAAAGCCGCCTCTCCCCGCCCCGGAATAAGGCGCGAAGCCCGTTCCGCGGCGGCCAGCCCCCAGCCTTCGAGGCCCACCCGACGCGCCAGCGGAGCCAGATCGCCCAGCGCTTCTTCCGCCGCCTCATACCGGCGACGCGCCTGAATCCGGCTCAATGGCACGTCCGTCTGACGCGTCGTGCGCGAACCACCGCCCAGCCGCGCCCAGTCGAGCGTCAGCGACGCCCCACCCAGCGCCATCTCGCTGTCGCGACGCCACTGATCGAAGGCCAGAAGCTGAGGGCGGCTGAAGACCTGACGGCGGATAAGCCGGATCAGAGAGGTGTCGGGTTCCGGGCGCGGATGAGCGGCAGGTGCGGCCTGCGCCTGAACGCACAGCCGCCCTTCGCCATCCCGGCTCAGCGGCCCCAGCGCCAGAAGCGCGCTCAGATCCGCTTCGCTGAGCCGGTCGGCCGGACGCCTTCGCCCATCGCGCGACAGATACAGATCATAGCCGTCGCCGCAGGGCCTCAGATGCGCCCCCGCCCCTTCCAGCAAACGCCGGATGCCCTCGACCGTCCGCCGCATCAGTAGACCCGCGACCAGCGATTGCGCACGGCCCGCAGCGACAGCGTCTCCGGCAAGGCCTGAAGGCACGCCTCCAGCCAGTCCAGAGTCGTATCGACATCGCGGTTGTCGCGCAGGTCCTCGATGCGTCGGCAGGCATAGCCCACCGTCGTCCGGTCGCGCCCGAACACGGCGCCAATGCGATAAAGCGGCCATTGCCAGGCGACATAGGTCAGATACATGGCCAGTTGCCGCGCCCGCGACGTACGGGCGTCGCGGCGGTCCGTCGCCCGGATGTCAGCTACCGGGACACCGGTGATCAGCGACACCAGATCGATGACATAGCCCGCCCGTGCGGCATCACCGACCGAAGCCACGGCGGGCGCAGTCAGCGCCTCATGCGATATCAGATCGCGGCGGGTAGAAGACGTTTGCGGCATGATCGGTTCTCCTCAGAAGGCCAAATGTTCACTATATGTTCCATTTTGCCCCGCCTGGATCATTAGAGGATAATTTTCCTATATCAAGCTAATTTTTAGGCAATTAAGCCCATTGTTCACGCACAGGTAATGGAAAAGGCGTGAAAAAACAGCCCATAGCTTTATCCGAATGGGGGAGAAACCGTAAACATAAGGGAGGAGAAACCGCCCTCAGGCCGCGCGGATTCCGCTGGGGCCGACCAGATCGGGCTGACCGATCAGGGCGTCATGGCCGAGAATCATATCGACATTCACACCATCGGTGGCCAGAGGCAGGCGCAGCCAGAACAGGCTCAGTGAACGCGATCCGCGCCAGGCCATCGAATGCAGGCCGACGCTGGGCTTACGCTGACGCACCACGAAGGTCAGTTCCTCGGCCCAGTACTGGGCTTCGTCAGGGCTGTAGATTTCATCGAGGTGCTTACCGGTAATCTCCATGCCGTAGGCGGCGTACAGATCAGTTCCGGCGAGGCGCTGACGGAAGGTTTCGGGCGCGTTGGCCGGATCGGCGGCCAGCACATCGATCAGGGAAATGGTCGGCAAGAGTTTGCGCACGGCGCAAGGGTCGAGGTCGGCACGCGCCGGCAGACGGCCGGGGCGGCGCAGGCTTTTCCAGTACCGGAAAACCTCCTCGTGCATGCGCAAAGCGCTCAGCATTTCCGCCGCGATGCCCGCCATAACGTCCTGAAACCACGCCCCTGAATGCACCCGACACGAAAAGGCCGTCCGCCTCCGGTCGAAATACAAAAAACCACCACCCGGAAGATATGCGCCGAAAGATCAGCACCAGAAGGCCGGAAAACCCGGCCCCTCGCTGCGCCCTTCCGGCACGAATCACCTGTATTCACCTTCTCTTAATCAGCGATTCCTTGGCAAGCAAAAAAGGGTTAACGAGAGATTTAAACCCCTGTTGTGGCCCGGTTTATCCACAAAACCCACGCCACCGTACCGCCCGGTCAAATCCAGACTCCTTTTGTTCTCATCCACCATAACAATAGTGCGGGAAAACAGGCCCTGCGCGGGCGGTTATACTTTGGCGAGTCTTACGAGGGCTCTCGACTCAGAGCGTTTTTCGTTCAGATTGAATCGCAAAAAAGGCTCTGGAATTATGATTCCAGGCGTTCTTAAGCCTTCAGGTCCTGCGAGAAGGCCAGCATGGCGACGCGTTGCGGCACGGACAATTCATCGATGTCGAAGTTTTCGCCGCGCGCGATGGCGCGGATCATCATCGGCGTCAGGGCCGAAGACAGCGACCAGTTCCAGTAACGCAGGACGGTCTGGGCGCGGTCGACCGCCAGCAGGTCATAGGCGACCAGCACCCGCTCGAGATCGGGATGGGTTTCCCCGTCGAGCTGCCCCGGACGGCGCAGCGCCCGCCACAGATTGCGCAGGTCGGCCTTTTTAAGGCCGGTGGCCTTGCACAGCACGGCCAGCCCCTCACCCCCGCGGTCACGCAGGATCTTGGCACCCGTCGACGGCTTCAAACCCGCCAGATAGGAGATTTCCTCAGCGGTCTGGCGGCTCATGCCCTGACGCGCGGCGGTAGAGACCGCGTCTTCGAGGCTTTCGAACGGGCTCTTCTTGATGGCTTCGCGGTTGCGCTGACGGCGCTCGATGAATTGCAGCGCCTTACGCGTCAGCGGATCGTTCCAGCCTTCGGCGGCGGCCATGGCGAAGACATCGCCCACGGCGTCCTGCATGACATCGCGGTTGACCGAAAAACGGCTGAGGATAGTCTTGCGCACCTCAGGGCCTGACCACCAGAACATGACATAGGCCGAACTGGGGCGCAGTTCGAGGCGGCGGATCAGGTGCCCGACCAGTTGCGGCGAGGTCTGGCTCAGGGCCACACAGGCCTCGATGGCCGCCTGCGACAGGCTCGAGGTCTGATTGCGCAGCAGCATCTCGACCGTCGGCGTATCGCCCGTCCCGGTGAGGGCTTCGGCGACCACCGGTCCGATATTCTTGCGCGCCGCCAGAAGACGGAAATGCACCGGCGTCCCGTGGCGGATACAATAAAGCAGGTCGGTTTCGGCCAGCGCCTCGCAATCCTCGATCAGGAAGCGGGCGATGTCGGCATCGTCGGAGATCAGCAGACGAACCAGAGTGTGCGGCACCTCGTTCAACCGGCTAAGGCGGCGCGCCACGCGCAGGCGTTCGCCTTTTTGCGCCTCGCGCAGCATTTCCACCAGCAGATCGGCGGTCACGGCGCGTTCAAAGGCATTGACCTGCGTTTCGGGCAGGCAGACCACATCGGCCAGACGCTTCAGGAGGGTTTGACGTGCCGGAAAGACAATTTCGGCTTCGGACTCGGCGGCCTCAGCGATGTCGACGAAGGCGTCTTCCGACACGCCTTCGGCGGTCAGGTCGTCTTCGGACGGAAGGGGCTGGATCGCGCCGGTCGTGCTCATGACGACACTATGGCCGCTGACCGGTTAACAGAGGTTAAAAAAGACTGTCCCCCGCAGGCGCAAACCTGCGGGGGACAGACAATTACCCTAAAATCGACTCCTCACCTTAGATTTCAAGCCTTGAGGGAAATCGCAGGCGGCTAGCGCCGCCGGTATACTAAATACCGGCAAGCGACGCCAACGCACGAGTTACCCAAGGATCGGAATTTAAAGGCCGTCGAAGAGAGCAGTGGACAGATACCTTTCAGCAAAAGAAGGTATAATCACCACGATGGTCTTGCCCGCATAGGCGTCCTGAGCGGCCAGACGGAAGGCGGCTTCGAGCGCCGCGCCGGAAGAGATACCGACGGGCAGGCCTTCGAGCTGGGCCGATTTGCGGGCCGTGGCGAAGGCGGCGTCGTTGGACACCTTTTCCACCTTGTCGATGACGCCGCGATCGAGAATGCCCGGAACGAAGCCCGCGCCGATGCCCTGAATCTTGTGCGGCCCCGGCTCTCCACCGGAAAGTACCGGCGAGGCTTCGGGTTCGACGGCGACGATTTCCACCGAGGCCTTCTTTTCCTTGAGTACCTGACCGATGCCGGTGATCGAGCCGCCGGTGCCGACGCCGGAGATCAGCACGTCAACCGCACCGTCGGTGTCGTTCCAGATTTCCTCGGCGGTCGAGATGCGGTGGATTTCCGGGTTGGCGGCGTTTTCGAACTGCTGAGGCATGACCGCGCCGGGGGTGGCGGCCAGCAGCTCCTGAGCGCGATTGACCGCGCCGCGCATACCCTTTTCCGCCGGGGTCAGCTCAAGGCGCGCCCCCAGAAGCGCCAGCATCTTGCGGCGCTCCAGCGACATGGATTCCGGCATGACGAGGATCAGTTCATAACCTTTTTGCGCGGCGACAAAGGCCAGTGCGATACCGGTATTGCCGGACGTCGGCTCGATGATCACGCCGCCGGGCTTAAGCTGGCCTGAGGCTTCGAGGGTTTCAATCATCGCCACGCCGATACGGTCCTTGACCGAAGCCAGCGGGTTGAAGAATTCGAGCTTGGCCAGAACCGTCGCCTTGGCGCCATAGGCCGCCGACAGACGCGGCAGGGCCACCAGCGGCGTATCGCCGATGGTGTCGAGGATCGACGCGAACACCTTGCCGCGCCCTTTGCGCGCATAGCGGGCGACGTTCGGTTGAGCTTGCGTATCAGGCATGGAAAACCTCCAGAATTGGTCTTTTATCCGACTTTACGATATAAGATGCCGACTTTACGTATAGTATGTCGGCGTCCCGCATGGGCTGGCCGGCAGGTCAGGACGATCAGGGCGCTTAGTAGAACGGAACGCCCCCGAAGGGGAAGACCATTCCACGCCCGCTGCGGCACAATACCGTGACTTGGCTTTGGGCCGCCGCCCATTAAGAGCGCGCTTCTTTTCCGAAAAGTGATTCCCACTTTATCGGGAAGCGCTCTGGCGAACGAAGCACCTTCTGAGACGCTATCTCCTGAGGCGATCCGGCCGAATTTTTACAATATAGCCATAAGGGTGTTCCCTGATAAGGCAAATCACCTCACACATGGCGCGATCAGAACTAAACTGCCGGCCTGAACGATGCGTCACGGGATGCGTCAGGAGGCCGCGCCCAGACGCAGAGACATGATGATGGACGATCTTTCGCTCGCCGCCGCCCCGCAAGCCGCAACGGCGCAAACGACCGCCGCCTCCCTGCCCAATCCGCACGATCTGGCGACACAACTGGTGGCCAAGCTGTGCCACGACTTCATTTCGCCCACCGGTGCGATCATCTCCGGCCTCGACCTGCTGGCCGACCCGTCGGCACAGGATATGCGCGATGACGCGGTGAACCTCATTCAGGCCTCGGCGACCAAGCTGGTCACACTCGTCTATTTCGCGCGCGTGGCCTTCGGTGCGGCGACCTCGGCCGAAGCGTTTTCAGCGAAGGAACTGAACAAGACCCTGTCGGATGTCTTCTCGACCATGCGCGCCACGCTCGATTTCGACATCGCCGACGAGGTGGTGTTCGAAAAGCCTGCCGCCCGCGCCCTGATGAATCTGGGGTATATAGCCGGCAACGCCCTGCCCACCGGTGGCACCGCGACGCTTCGCCGCGAAGAAACCGAAGACGCCATCCTTCTGACGTCCGAATCGAAGGGGCCGCGCGCGCGCCTTAAGCCCGAAGCGGTCGAAGGCCTGAACGGCCTGCCCCTGTCCGACGGCCTCAACGGCCAGTGGATTCAGCCTTTCTGGCTCTATAGCGTAGTTAAGGAAGCCGAAGGCGAACTGACGATCAGCCTCGAACCCGACTCGCTTATCGTTAAAATTGTCCTGCCGAAAAAATAACAAAGTTCGACCGAACGCGTCATTCTGAAAACACTCCCTTAACCAAACCGGTTGATGATGACAGGTCAAAGGCTCGACCTGCGCCCATTTTTCCGGGTCGGCCGCATGTGTCTGACGGGGTGCCAAAGTGGACGATCTGATTGCGGAATTTCTGACCGAAACGGCCGAAAGCCTTGAAGTGGTCGATATCGAACTGGTCAAGTTCGAAGCCAATCCCAACGAACGCAAGACGCTCGATAATATTTTCCGTCTGGTCCATACGGTTAAGGGGACCTGCGGCTTTCTGGGGCTGGGACGCCTCGAAGCCGTCGCCCACGCCGGCGAGACCCTGCTGGGACGCTTCCGCGATGGCAAGCTTGAGGTGACGCCGACGGCGGTGACGCTGGTTCTGCACTCCATCGACCGCATCAAGGTGATTCTCGCCGGGCTCGAAGCCACCGGCAATGAGCCCGAAGGCGATGATCAGGACCTGATCTCGCAACTGGAAGCCATGGCCGAAGGCCGCGAAGTGGCCATCGAAAGCGTTCAGGCCGTTCAGGTGCCCGACCGCCCGATCGCTTCGGATGCCCCCGAAGTCGTCATCCCCGAGGTCAAGGTCGAACCGGAACGCGTGCTGCGCCCCGGCGAAGTGTCGCTCGATGAACTCGAAGCCGCCTTCCTCGCTGCCGAAGCCCCCGACTGGATGACCGACCCCGAGCCGGAACCCGTGACCGAAGTCGCCGCTGTCGCTGAGCCCGCTCCTGCGCCCATCATCGAAGCGCCCAAAGCAGAACCGGTCAAAACCGAATTCACCGAAGTCCCCCCGCCGGGCGCTCTGTCGGCCATGATGACCGAAGACGGCAACGGCATCGCCACCACCCAGTCGATCCGCGTGTCGGTCGACGTGCTGGAAGGCCTGATGACGCTGGTCTCGGAAATGGTCCTGACCCGCAATCAGTTGCTCCAGATTTCGCGCAACCGCGAAGATTCAGCCTTCGCCACCCCGCTGCAACGCCTGTCGACCCTGACCGGCGAGCTTCAGGACAGCGTGATGAAGACCCGCATGCAGCCCATCGGCGCGGCGTGGAAGAAGCTGCCGCGTCTGGTGCGCGACCTCAGCCATGAACTGGGCAAGAAGATCGACCTGATCATGGAGGGCGAAAGCACCGAACTGGACCGTCAGGTCCTGGAGCTGATCCGCGATCCGCTGACCCACATGGTGCGCAACTCTGCCGACCACGGCCTTGAATCCACCGAAGAGCGCATTGCGCTGGGCAAGCCCGCCAACGGTCAGGTCAAGCTGGCGGCCTTCCACGAAGGCGGCTACATCGTCATCCGCATTTCGGATAACGGTCGCGGCCTGAACACCGGTCGCATCCGCGAAAAGATCGTCGAAAAGGCGCTGGCGACCCGCGCCGAAGTCGACGGCATGAACGACCAGCAGATCCACCGCTTTATCTTCGCGCCGGGCTTCTCGACGGCGGCCAAGGTGACCAACCTGTCGGGCCGCGGCGTCGGCATGGATGTGGTGCGCACCAATATCGAACAGATCGGCGGTCAGATCGACCTCAACTCGATCACCGGTCAGGGCACGACCTTCACCATCAAGATCCCGCTGACGCTCGCCATCGTTTCGGCCCTGATCGTCGGCGCAGGCGCGCAGAAGTTCGCCGTGCCGCAGACGGCGGTCATGGAACTGGTCCGCACCGGCAGCAATGCCGAACACCGCATCGAAAAGATCAACGACGCGCTGGTGCTGCGCCTGCGCAACAAGCTTCTGCCGCTGGTCCAGCTTGGCCCGACGCTGCAACTCGAAGCCGCTAAGGATGAAGACGCCACCTTCGTCATGGTCATTCAGGTCGGCGAGCGCCGCTACGGCCTTGTCGTCAATGATGTCCTCGACACCGAGGAAATCGTCGTCAAGCCGCTGGCCTCGATCCTGCGCGATGTCGATATCTTCTCCGGCGCGACCATTCTGGGCGACGGCTCTGTGGTGCTGATCCTCGATCCGAACGCCCTGTCCGAACGTGCAGGCAATATGGTCGAGGAAAAGGCCGAGGAACACGCCGAAGCCGTCAGCGCCGATGCCGCAGGTCAGAAGGTGGCCATGCTGCTGTTCAAGGCCGGTGGCGGTGCGCCCAAGGCGGTCGAACTGGAACACATCACCCGCCTCGAGCACGTCGAAGCCGAAAAGATCGAGCGCATGGACGGCCGTCTGGCGCTGCAGTATCGCGGCAAGCTCATGCCGATCCTCAACGTCTCCGACTCCTACGGTCTGGGCGACCTGCCGATCCAGCCGCTGCTGGTCTTCACCGGCGAAGGTTACGCCATGGGTCTGGCCGTCGATGAAATCGTCGATGTGGTCGAAGACTTCCTCACCATCGAGCTGTCGCCGGATCGTCCGGGCGTGCGCGGCACCGCCGTCATCACCGGCCGCGCCTGCGAAATCCTCGATGTCGATCACTATCTGCTGCGCGGTCTGGCCGAACACGCCCGCCGTCAGAACCATTCCGCTCACGAAGTCGCTGTCGAAGCGGCGTAAGGACTTAAACCATGAGCATTCGTGACTACGTTACCCTTCGCGTCGGTGGCCAGCTTTTCGGGGTCGATGCCGCCCGCGTCCACGATGTCTTCCATCCGCGCGGCCTGACGCCCGTGCCGCTGTCGCGGTCGGAAATCGCCGGTGTGCTGAACCTGCGCGGTCGCATCGTCACCGCCGTCTGCGCCCGCCGCCGTCTGGGCCTCAGCCCGCGCGCCGCCGATGCGCCTGAGCCGCTGGCTATCGGCCTTGAGGTGCAGGGCGATTCCTACGGCCTCGTCATCGACTCGGTCGATGAGGTGCTCAAGCTGGATGACGAAAAATTCCACGCCCCTCCGGGCAACCTGCCGCCGCGCTGGGCCGAAATCATCGTTGGCGTTTATCAATTGGAAAAGGAACTTCTGATAGTTCTGGACCCGCACACACTTCTGGACGCCGCCCACCTCAAAGCCGCGTAAAAGTTTGACGCGCAATTAGATCCGAAAACCGGTGCCCACTTTTCGGATTGCGCTTTCGGGCTCAGGAACCAACCATATGAAAACCTGCCTCGTCGTCGACGACAGCCGCGTTATCCGTAAAGTCGCCCGCCGTATCCTCGAAAACCTGCAATTCGAGGTGGCCGAGGCCAATGACGGTCTGGAAGCGCTCAACTACTGCAAGACCTCCATGCCCCACGCCATCCTGCTCGACTGGAACATGCCGGTCATGGACGGCATCACCTTCCTGCGTCAGTTGCGCAAGGAAGACGGCGGCACCGCTCCGGTCGTGGTCTTCTGCACCACCGAAAACGACCTGTCGCACATCACCGAGGCCCTCACCGAAGGGGCCAGCGAATATATTATGAAGCCCTTCGACGGCGAAATCCTTGAAGCGAAGTTCTCGGAAGTCGGGCTGATCTGAAGGTTTCCTGAGTATGGCGCTTAATCCCAACCCGTCCGTCTCGCTTCGCCCTCTCCGGGTGATGATCGTCGATGACTCCGCCGTCGTGCGGGGCCTCGTCACGCGCTGGATCGAAGCCGAAAGCGATATGGTGCTGGTCGGTTCCGCCACCGACGGGGCCAAGGGCATCGAAAAGCTCAAGGATCTTCAGCCGGACGTGCTGATCCTCGACATCGAGATGCCGAACATGAACGGCCTCGAAGCCCTGCCGAAAATGCTGGCTTCCCGCCCGGGCCTGAAAATTCTGATGGCCTCGACCCTGACCACGCGCGGGGCCTCGGTGACCATCCGCGCGCTGGAACTCGGCGCGGCGGATTACGTCCCCAAGCCCGATTCCGCCCGTATCGGCGGCGCGGACGGCTTCAAGAACGAACTTCTGACCAAGGTGCGCGCCCTGTGCGGACGTACCCGCGCCTGGCCCAACGCCGCGGCGGCCGGTGCCGCACCGGCCCCCAGCGCTCCGGTTAACCTTAATACGCCGACGCCGGGCATCATCACGCCGATCCGTCCGCTGGACAAGGCGCCTGCCCCCACGCACACGCCGCCCGTCGGCCATACCGCCGCCGCCCCGCGCGTGCGCCCAATGGGACCGCGCCGCTGCGACATCCTTCTGGTCGGTGCCTCCACGGGCGGTCCGCCCGCCCTGCGCACCTTCCTTGCGGGCCTCGGGCCCGACTGGCGCATCCCGATCCTGATCGTGCAGCACATGCCCGCCACCTTCACGGCCATCCTTGCCGAGCACCTCGACAAGGCTCTGCCGCAAACCGTGGTCGAGGCGCAGGACGGCATGAGCCTCAAAGGCAGCCACATCTACATCGCCCCCGGCGATTTCCACATGACGCTCAAAGGCACACCGGGCCAGCCGTCGATCCGTCTGGATCAGTCCGCCCCCGTCAACTGGTGCCGCCCGGCGGTCGACCCCCTGTTCAAGTCGGGGGCCGAACTCTACGGCAAAAACGTCGTCGCCGTTGTACTGACCGGCATGGGCCATGACGGTCGTGACGGGGCGCGCGCCCTTGTCGACGTCAACGCCACGGTCATGGTGCAGGACGAAAAATCCTCGGTCGTCTGGGGCATGCCCGGCGCGGTCGCCGAAGCCGGCCTCGCCGAACTGATCAAACCCATAGACGGGCTGTCTCAGGCCTGCAAAGCCATCGCTAAAGGTGAGAAACTGATATGAATCCCGAAGATATCGAACACCTGGCGGCCTTGCTCAAACAGCGTTCCGGCCTGATCCTCGGCTCGGACAAGACCTATCTGATCGAAAGCCGTCTGGCCCCCGTGGCCCGCCGCGAAGGCTTCGCCAATGTCGGCGCGCTGTTGACCAGCTTGCGCACCCGCCGTGACGAGAAGCTGATCTATACCGTCACCGACGCGATGACGACGAACGAGACCTTCTTCTTCCGCGACAAGACCCCCTTCGATCAGTTCCGTTCGGACGTCCTGCCGGCTCTGGCCAAGGCGCGTCCGTCGGGCGAGCTGAAAATCTGGTGCGCCGCCTGTTCGACCGGTCAGGAGCCCTATTCGCTGGCCATGCTGATGGAAGAGGCCCGCGCCCAGTTCCCGCGCGTCCACCTCGACATTCTGGCCACCGACATTTCCGAACGCTGCCTCGAAAAGGCGCAGGCCGGTCTTTACACCCAGTTCGAAGTGCAACGCGGCCTGCCTATCCAGATGATGGTCAAGCACTTCGAAAAGGTCGACGAGATGTGGCGCATTTCGCCTAAGATCCGTCAGGCCATCCGCTATCGTAAGCTGAACCTGCTCGAAGACCTGCGCAGCATCGGTCGTCAGGATGTCATCTATTGCCGTAACGTGCTGATCTATTTCGATATCGAGACCAAGAAGCGCGTTCTGGAGCAAATGGCCAGCCTGCTGCCCGACGACGGCTACCTGTTCCTCGGCGCGGCGGAAACCGTGCTGGGCATCACCGATGCCTTCAAGCCGATGGCCGGTATGCGTGGTCTGTACGTCAAGAACCAGACGGCTGCGGTCGCCGGTACGCCGCGCCGGTTCGGCACGTAAATTACAGCTATATTTCCGGAAATAACGAAGCCTTTCCGCTTGGAAAGGCTTTTTTATTGGGTGATCGCCCTATCGAGAACGCTATTGATTCGCTCCAGAGGCCGCGTGATCACCACCCCCTTCGGTGTTGCCACAATCGGTCGTTCGACCAGCACCGGATGCGCAATCATCGCCCTGAGCACGG
>JASGGL010000064.1:0-15815 GCA_047605065.1 Asticcacaulis sp. | reverse complement strand
CTGAGGACATGGGCTGGAAATGAGTTCGACACTTCCGCCGCCACCTTCCTCAACGGAGAGGGGCCTGAAAAGCGACATCACGCAGAAGGCCCTCGCGCTCGGCTTTTCCAGCATTGGCTTCGTCAACCTACCGCGCGAATGGGATGCCGCCCAGCGCCTGAAGGCCTTTGTCGCCAATGGCTATCACGGTGCCATGCACTGGATGGAAGAGACTCTGGAGCGCCGCCTGCACCCGCAGAACATGTGGGCCGGAGCCAAAAGCGCCATTGTGCTGGGCTTCAATTACGGCCCGGACAGCGATCCTCTGCTGGGGCTGCAAACCCCCGACTACGCCAATATCAGCGTCTATGCGCGCGGCGACGACTATCACGACCTCATCAAGAAGAAGCTCAAGCAACTGGCCACCGATATCGTCGCGGCCCACGGTTGTGAGTTAAAGGTCTTTGTCGACACCGCGCCCTTGATGGAAAAACCGCTGGCGCAACTGGCCGGGCTGGGCTGGCAGGGCAAGCACACCAACCTCGTCTCGCGTGAGCTTGGCTCATGGCTGTTTCTGGGCAGCATACTGACCGATATGGAACTGCCTGCGGACGATGCCGAACGCGACCATTGCGGCTCGTGCCGGTCGTGCCTCGATGCCTGTCCTACCGATGCCTTTGTCGGTCCGTATCAGCTCGATGCCCGCGCCTGTTTGTCCTATCTGACCATCGAATATCGCGGCCACTGGGCGGTGCGGTTCCGCGAAGCCATGGGCAACCGCATCTATGGCTGCGACGACTGTCTGGCGGCGTGTCCGTGGAACAAGTTCGCCAAATCGGCCACCGAGGCAAAGCTGATGGCCCGCGAAGGCGTCGATACCATGCCGCTGACCGAACTGGCGCAACTCGATGACATGGCTTTTCGGGCGCTGTTTTCCAAATCGCCGATTAAGCGCATCGGCCTTGCGACCTTTCTGCGCAACGTCCTCTATGCGTTAGGTAACAGCTTCGACGATCTGGTCGACCCGGAAAAAATCAGTGTGCTGATGATGCACCTCGATCATGACAGTCCTGTGGTGCGTGGGGCGGCGGTCTGGTCGCTGTCGCGCGGCATGAGCGCCCCCGATTTCGCCGCGCTCAGAGCCGTGCGCCTTCCCGGCGAAAGCGATCCCGCCGTTCAGGCGGAATGGAGCGGCAATGTCATCTGAAGCGCCTGAAACGCCGACCTTCTCCCTGATCGTCCTGTCCTATCAGAGCGGGGCCTATCTTGAGCGCTGCATTGCCGCCCTGACGGCGCTGGACGGCGACGACTACGAAATCGTTCTGGCCGACAATGCCTCCACCGACGCTGCACCTCAGGCGGTAGCGGCGAAATTTCCGCAGGTCCGCCTGATCCAAAATGGCAGCAATCTCGGGTTCGCCGCCGGCATGAACGCCGCCGCGCGTCACGCGAAGGGGCAGTGGCTGGCCTTCATTAACCCGGATGTCTTTGTCCACGCCCACTGGCTGAGCGAAATGCGCCGCGCCATCGCCGACTGGTCCGACACGCACATCTTCACCTCGCTTCAGCTCGACCCGCAGGATCAGGGCATACTGGATGGCGCAGGCGACGGGATGAGCTTCTTCGGCTTTCCCTTCCGTATGGGATATCGAGCTCCCGCCCCGGCCCGTATGGCGGTCAGCGAGGTCTTTTCCCCCTGCGGCGCGGCCTTCGTTATCAAGCGCTCGTTGTTTGAAGGGCTGAACGGTTTCTACGAGCGTTTCTTCATGTATTGCGAAGACGTCGACCTCGGCTATCGCGCGCGGCTGCGGCGCGAACGCACCCTTCTGATCCCCGAGGCGAAGGTCGATCATATCGGCTCGGCTACACTGGGGGCTCGGTCGGACCTTGCCCTCCTTCACGGCTATCGCAACCGGCTATGGATGTTCCTGAAAAACACACCTTCGCCGCTTCTGGGCATTCTGCTTATCCCGCACCTGCTGTTTAGCTTGTCAGGCGCGCTCAAGGATGTATTGAAAGGACGCGGCCCGATTGTGTGGCGCGCCCTGAGGGAAGCCTTCAACGGTCTGGGCGCGGTCATGCAGGACCGTCACCAATTACAAAGTACCCGCCTTTTGCGTTCATTCGATTTATTACGTCATTTTAGCTGGGACCTGCGCCTGATCCTGCGGCGCGGCCTGGACCTACGGAGCCCGAAATGAGCCCTTCCGATACGCCGATCGCCTCTGCCTTTGCTGCCCTCAAAGCACAGGCGGCCATCGACGCAAAAACCCCCATCGTCTCGCATTTCGAATACGAAGCCGACCGTCTGGGGCAGCAATCCCTGTCCGTCGCCGGTCTTTATGTCGACGTATCGAAACAGTCGTGGTCCGACACCGGTTTCAAGGCCGCGCTAGCCCTGTTCGAGGCCGCCGATCTGAACGCCGCGCGCGACCGCATGTGGACCGGTCAGGCGATCAATGTGTCCGAAGACCGCGCTGTGCTGCACGTCGCCCTGCGCGATTCCGATGCCGAAAACCTGCGCCTGCGCGGCGCTGAGATCACCTCGGACGTCAGGACGGCGCGCGACGCCATGAGATCTTACGCCGACGGTATCCGCGCCGGTGAGATCGTCGGGGCGACCGGTAAGCCGTTCAAGACCATCCTGCACATCGGCATCGGGGGCTCCGACCTTGGGCCGCGCCTCGTCTGGCAGGCACTCACCCCTCTGAAACCACAGATCGACATCCGCTTTGTCGCCAATGTCGACGGTTCGGAACTGGCGCTCAGCACCGCCGACCTCGACCCGGCGGAAACCCTTGTCGTCGCCGTGTCCAAGACCTTTACGACGCAGGAAACCCTGGCCAACTTCCTCGCCGCGCGCGACTGGCTGATTGCGGGCCTTGGCGAAGAGGCGGCCTCTAAGCACCTTGCCGCCGTCTCTGCCGCCCCGGCGAAAACCTCGGCCTATGGCATCCCCGAAGATCGCGTATTCGGCTTCAAGGACTGGGTCGGTGGGCGTTATTCCCTGTGGTCGGCGGTGTCACTCAGCGTCATCATCGCTGCGGGTTACGACGTGTACGAACGGTTGCTCAGTGGCGCCTATGAAATGGATCAGCACTTCCTGACCGCACCGGTGGAACAGAACGCGCCGCTGCTGCTGGCGGCGGCTCAGGTGTTCAACCGTATCGGTCTGGATCGTCCGTCACGCGCGGTTATTCCGTATGCGCACCGTCTGCGCCGCCTCGCCGCCTTCCTGCAACAGCTTGAGATGGAATCGAACGGCAAACGCACCGACGGCTATGGCAAGCTGCTGCCCACAAAGACCTGCCCGGTCGTTTTCGGCGACGAAGGCACCAATGCCCAGCACGCCTTCTTCCAGATGCTGCACCAGTCCGAAGACATCGTGCCGCTGGAGCTGATCGCGGTGAAGTCGAACCCCGAAGCACCGCTCGACATGCAGCAGAAACTGCTGTCGAACGTCATCGCTCAGGGCGAGGCCTTTATGGTCGGTAAGAGCTTGGAAACCGCCGAGGCCGAATGCGCCGCCCTGGGCTTCGACGCCGCCCGTACCGCCGTCATCGCCCCGCAGAAGGTCTGCCCCGGTAACAAACCCTCGACACTGGTGCTGATGGAGGCCCTGACGCCGGAAACGCTTGGCGCGCTTCTGGCCCTCTATGAGCACAAGACCTTTGCCGAAGGCATCGTTATGGGCCTGAACAGCTTCGATCAGTGGGGCGTGGAACTGGGCAAGACGCTGGCCAATGCCGTGCTGAGCGACATCACCGGCGACGCCATCAAACCGCACGATCCGTCGACCACGGCGGCGATTACGAAGGTGAAATAGCAGGGTCACGGACCCTGCACCCGATAGTTGGAGTATGAAAGCCGTCTCTGCAAAGGGACGGCTTTTTTATTTTCGCCATTCCATGACCAGAAACCACGGCAGGCGCTTGAATTTGGCGATCCAGTCAGGTCGGCCGCCATGCGGCAGCGGCTCGTCGAAATGCATCAGTTTCAGCTCCTCGCCCAGAAACGCTTTCATATAATCCGACAACGGACGATGCCAGTTCTGAATGCGGATGCCCGCCCACTCCTCCCATGCCACGCGCTCGTCCATATAGTGATCGAGAGCATAGAATTTCTTCTTTCCGAACAGATCGGTTTGCCAGCGTAGGCCCGCACCGGCCGTATTCATCGGCGTCAGATTGGCCACCAGCAACACGCCGCCGGGTTTCAATACCCGCGCCATTTCCGCAATCGCCGCGCGGTAATCGGGAATATCGATCAGCGACAGATAGCTGACCACCACATCGAAACTTTCCGACTCGAGCGGCATGGCCTCCGCCCCGGCCTCTATATAGACGCCGATCGGGTCACACGCATGCGCCCGCGCGATCAATGACGGCGTGGGGTCAAGCCCTGTGACAGAAAACCCCAAACCCTGCGCCACGCGGCAAAAGCGACCTTCGCCGCACCCGACATCAAGCAAGCGGCCACTCAGACCTTCCAGCCGCGCCAGCATCGCCCTGTCGAGGACGAAGCGTCGCCCCTTGTCGCCTTCATCGCCCTGCGAAGCGATCCATGCCTGCGCAGACTCTTCCCACCCATCCATATCACTCTCCGGATCATTGACCGTCAGGATAGCAAAAAGCCGCCCCTTCCGGAGCGGCTTTTTTATTTAAATAACCCGCTGTGAGGCAGATCAGGCTACCGCAGCAGCCTGCCTTGCCTGAATGGCCAGGATTTCGTTCGGCATGACCTGAACGAAGGCCTTGAGGTTGTTGTCCCAGTCGTCGAGGATAGCCTCGGCGCGCGGGGACTGCGTCTTTTCGAAGTGCTCGGCGATCAGGGCCTTAAGCTCGGCCTGATCGGCCTCAGGCACGGCGCGCAGCGTGATGCCTTCGGGGTTGATGAACTTCGCAAAACGCTCTTCCGGGTCCCAGACATAGGCGACACCGCCGGTCATGCCCGCGCCGAAATTGGCGCCGGTATTACCCAGTATGACCACCTTGCCGCCGGTCATATATTCGCAGCCATGCGCGCCTGCGCCTTCCACCACCGTCACGGCACCGGAATTGCGCACGGCGAAGCGTTCACCGACGCGGCCCGCCACGAACAGCTTACCCGACGTCGCCCCATAGAGGTTGGTGTTGCCGGCCAGCATCTGACCGTCCTGCCAGACCTTGGCGCGGATGACGATGGTCGCCCCCGACAGGCCCTTGCCGACATAGTCATTCGACTCGCCGATCAGGTCGATATAGAGCCCCTTGACTGAGAAGGCCCCCAGCGACTGCCCCGCCGACCCGCGCAGTTGCAGGGTCAGGTGACCGTCGGCCAGACGATCGCCGCAGGCCTTGAACAGGTGGTGCGACGTACGCGTCCCCACCGCGCGCATGGTGTTGCGCACGTCATAGGTCAGCGACATCTTTTCCCCGCGCTCGATCAGCGGCACGGCGTCCTTGACGATCTGGGCATCCAGCGTATCGGCCACCGCGTTGATTTCGTGCGGCAGGGTCACCGGCGCGGTCGGATCGCGCTCGACCTTGACCAGCAGCGGGTTGAGATCGAGGTCGTCGAGGTGCGCACCACCGCGCGAGACCTGACGCAGCAGGTCCGTACGGCCCACCGCCTCGTCCAGCGAACGCAGGCCCAGCGAGGCCAGAATTTCACGGACTTCTTCGGCGATGAAGCTGAACAGGTTGATGACCTTTTCCGGCGAGCCGGTGAACTTGGCGCGCAGGCGCTCGTCCTGCACGCAGACACCGACCGGGCAGGTGTTCGACTGGCACTGACGCACCATCAGACAGCCGATGGCGACCAGCGACGCCGTGCCGATGCCGAACTCTTCGGCCCCCAGCATGGCGGCGATGACGATGTCACGACCGGTGCGCATACCCCCATCCGAACGCAGACGAATTTGTCCGCGCAGATTGTTCATGGTCAGAACCTGATGCGCTTCGCTGAGGCCCAGTTCGAACGGCAGGCCCGCGAACTTGATCGAGGTGAGCGGCGATGCCCCCGTGCCGCCGACCTGACCGGAGACGAGGATGGCGTCGGCCTTGGCCTTGGCCACACCCGCGGCCACCGTACCGATGCCCGACTGCGACACCAGCTTGACCGTCACGCGGCAGTCCGGATTGATCTGCTTGATGTCGTAGATCAGCTGAGCCAGGTCTTCGATCGAATAGATGTCGTGGTGCGGCGGCGGCGAAATCAGGCCCACGCCCGGCGTCGAATGGCGCATGCGGGCGATGAATTCCGTGACCTTGAAGCCCGGAAGCTGACCGCCCTCACCGGGCTTGGCACCCTGCGCGACCTTGATTTCGACTTCGCGGCACTGGTTGAGATATTCCGCCGTGACGCCGAAACGGCCCGAGGCGATCTGCTTGATGGCCGAGTTCGGGTTGTCGCCGTTGGGACGGCGGACATAGCGTTCGGGGTCTTCGCCGCCCTCACCCGACACCGAGCGCGCGCCGATGCGGTTCATGGCGATGTTCAGGGTTTCGTGCGCCTCAGGGCTCAGCGCCCCCAGCGACATGCCCGGCGTGACGAAGCGCTTGCGGATTTCGTTGACCGATTCCACCTCTTCGATGGCAATCGCCTTGTTCTTGGGCGCCCAGTCGAGCAGGTCGCGCGGCGCGGTCGGCGCGTCCTTCGACATTTTACCCACCAGACCGGAATAGGTCTTGAAGGTCTTGTAATCCCCGCGCGTCGTGGCGTCCTGAAGCAAGTGGATCAGCTTGGGCTGATAATAGTGCGTCTCGCCCGCTGCGCGCATCTTGTAGAAGCCGCCGATGGGGATAATCGCGCGCTTCGATGCCCAGGCCTCGGCGTGCAGCGCCTTCAGCTTGGTTTCGATACCGGCAAGGCCGATGCCCGAAATACGCGAGGTCACGCCGGGGAAGAACTCACCGACCAGAGCGCGCGACAGGCCAAGCGCCTCGAATTCATACCCGCCGCGATAGGAGGAGATGATCGAGATGCCCTTCTTGGCGAGGATCTTCATCAGACCCGCCTCGATGGACTTCTTGTAGTTCATGAAGCACTTGTACGAGGTCTGAGCGCCATAGCGGCCCTTATCCAGACGCTCCTGCATCAGTTCCAGCGCCAGATACGGGTTGACCGCCGTCGCACCGACGCCGACCAGAACGGCGAAGGCGTGGCTGTCCATCGCCTCAGAAGAGCGCACGATGATCGACACGAACGAACGCAGGCCTTCCTTGACCAGACGCGCATGTACACCGGCGGCGGCGAGGATCATCGGCACGCCCATACGGTCGGGACCGGAGTTCTTGTCGCTCAGCACGATCATGGCCGCGCCGTTCTGCACGGCTTGGACCGCCTGATCGCGCAGGGCATCGAGCACGACGCGCAGACCTGCGCCCGGTGCCGCACCCGCTTCGGGCAGCGGGAAGGTGCAGTCGAGTTCGACCACCTGACCGACATTGCTGGTTTCCAGCAGACGGTCGTACATGCCGGTGGTCATGAAGGGCGAATCCATGACCAGCACATTGGTCTGGGTTTCGTCTTCGGCGAGGATGTTGCCGAGGTTCTTGAACCGCGTCTTGAGCGACATACCGGCTTCTTCGCGCAGCGGGTCGATCGGCGGGTTGGTGACCTGAGCGAAGTTCTGACGGAAATAGTGCGACAGCGGACGCCACTTTTCCGACAGCACGGCCAGAGGCGTATCGTCGCCCATCGAACCGATGGCTTCCTTGCCGTCCTTGACCATGGCGTCGAGCACGGTGTCGAGGTCTTCGAAGGTGAAGCCCGCCGCGATCTGACGGCGATCCAGTTCCTCACCGTGATAGGACCGCGGCTCCGGCCCCGGCTCGATGATCGAATCGACATCGACCATGTTTTCCAGCCACTTGGTAAAGTCGTGCTTGGCGGCCAGCGCGTCGAGGATCTCATCTTCGCCGAACAGCTTACCGGCTTCGAGATCGACCGCGATCATGCGGCCCGGCGCGATGGTCATACGACGCGCCACACGGTCTTCGGCGACGCCGGTCATACCCGCTTCGGAACCGACGATCAGCAGGCCGTCCTGCGTCTGGGTGACGCGTAAGGGGCGCAGACCGTTGCGGTCCTTGCCCGCGATGACCCAGCGGCCATCGGTGGCACAGACGGCGGCAGGGCCGTCCCACGGCTCCATCACGGCGTTGCAGTAGGAATAGAGGGCGCGGTGCGATTCCGGCATGGTCACGGCCTGCTTGGACCAGGCTTCCGGGATCAGCAGGGCCTTGGCCATCGGCGCGGTGCGACCGGCGCGGACCAGAAGTTCGAACACGTTGTCGAGTGCGGCGGAGTCCGAGCCACGCGGCTGGATCACCGGCTTGACGTCCGAAGCGTCGCCACCGAAGGTCGCCGCCGCCATGCGGATTTCGTGCGACTTCATCCAGTTGACGTTGCCGCGCAGGGTATTGATTTCCCCGTTGTGCGCCAGCATGCGGAAGGGCTGGGCCAGACGCCATTCGGGGAAGGTGTTGGTCGAGAAGCGCTGGTGGAAGACCGCCACGCTCGAAACAAAGCGCGGGTCCTTGAGGTCGAGATAGAAGTCGTCGACCAGCTCGGCGCGGAACATGCCCTTATAGATGAGCGTCTTCGACGAGAAGGAACACAGGTAACAGTCGAGATTGGCCTCTTCGACGCGCTTTTCGATGCGGCGACGGCACAGGAACATGGCGCGTTCCAGCTCTTCGCCCTCAAGCCCGTCCGGGGCCGCCAGCATGATCTGCTCGATTTCCGGGCGCGTGGAATTGGCGCGCGTGCCCAGTTGCGACACGTCGACCGGGGCCTGACGCCAGCCATAGAGGTAGAAGCCCGAACGCAGGATTTCGGATTCGACGATCGTGCGCGCGGCTTCCTGAGCGCCGAGGTCGTTGCGCGGCAGGAAGACCTGACCGACCAGCACCGGACCCGGACGCGGCTCATGGCCGATATTGCGCACCTGCTCGCGGAAGAAGTCCTGCGGCACGTTGATCATGATGCCCGCGCCGTCGCCCGACTTGCCGTCAGCGTCGACCGCGCCACGGTGGAACAGCGCCTTCAGCGCCTTGACCGCCAGTTCGACCACGTCACGACGCGGCTTGCCATCGATGGAACAGACCACGCCGACGCCGCAGGCATCGAATTCGGTACGCGGATCATAGGCATTGGCCTCGATCAGGGCGTTGCGGTTGCGGTGGTAGAGTTCGTATTGCGAGATCCCGGAAGACTTGTTCATTGGGCGGCCTCCAGAGAAGCGGAAACTTGAGACTGAATATAGTGGTGGATGTCGGCAGCAGCATCCTGCCCTTCGCGCACGGCCCAGACGACCAGCGAGGCCCCGCGTACGATATCGCCCGCAGCGAACACGCCCGGCACCCAGGTCTGGAACTCACCGGCCAGCACCTTGATCGTGCCCCACTTGGTGACTTCGAGGCCCGGCTGGTTGAACATGACCGGGATGTTTTCCGGTTCGAAGCCCAGCGCCTCGATGATGATATCGGCGGGCAGGTCGCTTTCGGCACCGGGGATGTCCTCGATGCCCTGACGGCCCTGTGCGTCCGGCGTGGTCAGGCGCATACGCTGAATCTTCAGGCCCGACACGTGGTCGGCGTCGCCCAGAACGGCCTTCGGAGCCGACAGCCATTCGAACTTCACGCCTTCTTCCTCGGCGTTCTGCACTTCGCGGTCGGAACCGGGCATGTTGGCGCGGTCGCGGCGATAGACGCAGGTGACGGCCTTCGCGCCCTGACGCGTGGCGGTACGCACGCAGTCCATGGCGGTGTCACCGCCACCGATAACGACGACGGTCTTGCCTTCGGCATTCAGCGTGCCGTTGTCATAGGCTTCGACGGCGTCGCCGAAACCCTTACGGTTGGAGGCCGTCAGATAGTCGAGCGCGGCCACCACGCCCTTGGAGCCGCAACCCGGTGCGCTCAGGCGACGAACCTTATAGACGCCCGTAGCGATCAGGATGGCGTCGTGCTTTTCGCGCAGCTCTTCGAACGTCACATCATTGCCGATATCGCAGTTGAGGACGAATTCGACACCGGAATCGGCCAGACGCTGGGTACGGCGCAGAACGACATCCTTTTCCAGCTTGAACGACGGGATGCCATAGGTCAGCAGGCCGCCGGGACGGTCGTAGCGGTCATAGATGGTGACCTTATAGCCCAGCGTGCGCAGACGGTCGGCGGCGGCGATGCCCGCCGGACCCGCGCCGATGATGCCGACGCTTTCGCCGCGTTCCACCGCGGGCACGATCGGCTCGATCCAGCCCTCTTCGAAGGCCATGTCGTTGACGTAGCGTTCCACCGCACCGATGGTGACGTTCTGCCAGCCGGACTGTTCCAGCACGCACGAGCCTTCGCACAATCTGTCCTGAGGGCAGATGCGGCCGCAGATTTCCGGCAGGGTCGAGGTCGCCGAGGACAGAAGGTAGGCCTCCTCGAAGCGCCCTTCGGCGGTCATGCGCAGCCAGTCGGGGATGTTGTTCTGAAGCGGGCAGCCCGACTGACAGAACGGCACGCCGCACTGGGCGCAACGCGACGCCTGACTGTTGGCCTGTTCCGGTTTGAAGTCGGCATAGATTTCGTTGAAATTGGTAATACGGGTTTTCGCCTCGGCCTTTGGCGGAGTCTTCTTGTATTCAACGACGAAGCGGTTCGTCTCATAGGTCATAGGCCAACCCTCAATTAACGCCCGCAATCCCTGCCGGTTTCGCCGGACGGTTTGCGCGATCCATACGGTGAAAAATCTCCGGTTTCCGCCGGTGGATTTTTCGCTTTTCTGTTTCGGGCCGGCATGTGCCGAACCCCCGGTGCATCCTTCCGGCTACGGAAGGATATATTCGCTTTTGTTTTAGCGCGGTAAAACGCCCTAAAGCGCAAAATCCCCGCTGAGCAAAGCGGAAAATGTACTTTCCCGCCCTTTCCCGATCAAATCCCGGCCTAATATTCTCAGGCGTGAGATTTTTGCCGAAATGGTTGCAAAATAAACCATTTCAGATGCCCCTTCCTCGGTTTTAACACCCTGACAAGGGCGCGTAAATCCAAAGTCCGGACATGCAAACCCCCCGGCACGTGCACCCTGCCCATAGACGGGCAGAGGCAAATTCCGAGGGGCGTTTCCGTTCCGGTTTTTCAGCGCGCCGTTTAGAGCGGGGCCTTGTGACCGGTTCCGGTTCAGCCCCTTGTCCCTGTTGGCGGACGTTCGGGCTATCCGTGCTGAGTCTCTCCGTGCTGTGTGGCGTCGAGACCCTCGATTTCCTGCTCTTCTGTCACACGCAGGCCGGTGGTGAATTTGCAGATCATCAGGATGATGAAGGTGACCACGGCGCTCCAGGCGATGACGGCCACAAGGCCCAGTACCTGTTTGAGCACGGTGGCATCCGCCGCCACCGCATTGATGGCTTCATTGGCGAACACACCGGTCAGCACCGCGCCGACCAGACCGCCAACGCCGTGCACACCGAAGGCATCGAGGCTGTCGTCGTATTTGAAGGTTTTCTTCAGGGCCGTCGCACCGAAGAAGCAGGCGATGCCGCCCAGAAGACCGATAGCCAGCGCGCCCTTGGGATCGACGAAACCCGCGGCAGGCGTGATGGCGACGAGGCCCGCAACGATGCCCGAAATCATGCCCAGAACCGTCGGCTGCTTGCGCTCGATCCATTCCGGAATGACCCAGCCGATGGCACCGGTCATGGCCGCAACGATGGTATTGAGCACGGCGACCGAGGCCAGCGCATCCGCCGTCCACGCCGAACCGCCGTTAAAGCCCAGCCAGCCGACCAGCAGCAGAGACGCACCGATCATGGTGAAGGCCAGATTGTGCGGCGGCATATAATCGCGCGGGAAGCCCCGGCGCTTGCCCAGAACGATGGCGCAGACAAGGCCTGCGACCCCCGAATTGACGTGCACCACCGCACCACCGGCGAAATCCAGAACGCCCATGCTGCCGAGGAATCCGCCACCCCACACCCAGTGACAGACGGGCGCATAGACCAGCAGGGTCCACAGGGCGGTAAACAGCAGAAAGGCCGAAAACTTCATCCGCTCGGCAAAGGCCCCGGCGATCAGGGCCGGCGTGATGATGGCGAAGGTCATCTGATAGGCGACCCACAGAAACTCCGGCAGTTGCGGCGCAAGGCCGAAAGCCGTGTTCATGGTCACGCCGTTAAGCAGGAAGGCGTCGAACGAACCGATGAAGCGGTTCAGCCCGTCATTACCGTTCAGGCCGAAGCACAACGAATAGCCGATGACGATCCACAGCACCGAAACGACAACCGATGCGGCCACCGATTGCCCCAGCACCGACAGGACGTTCTTCTTACGCACCATGCCGCCATAAAACAGCGCCAGCCCCGGCAGGGTCATCATCAGCACCAGAGCCGTAGACACGATGATCCACGCCGTGTGACCGGAATCGAGCGCCAGCACCGCCTGATGCTTGAGAAGCACCGGGGCCGCCGAAGCCGCTGCTGCCGAGGTCGCCGCCGTCATGGTCGTGCCGTCCCTGAAACCTGTCCGAAACCGATTGGGAAATTCGCATCCGCACACCCGCCCGAGCTGTGTAGCCCGGCGACCGGCGTCATAGTTTTTCCTGCATTTTTGCTCTTTGCGCGAAATTTTACCGAAAAGCGAGCAAATTTTGCGTGTTCAGGCAAAAAAATTCACAAACCGCGTTTCGGAGTGTTGCAGAGCACCCTACGCCCTTCACCGGACACGCAAACGCCCCCTCCGAAGCTGGAGGAGGCGCGTGCTTTTCAGGTGATCGGGCTCAGTATCAGCCCTTGAACGCCTTCACTGCGGCGATAATCTCAGCTTGCGTTTCGGCGGTCAGGTACGGGCTGAAGGGCAGGCTGATGACCGTCTTGGCCTTGGCTTCGGACACACTCAGGTCGCCCGTGCCGGAGGTGAACATGGCATAGCCCGGCTGCTGATGCAGGGGGATGGGGTAATAGACCGCCGTGGGGATGCCCTTTTCGCGTAAGAACAGTTGCAGGCCGTCGCGGTTTTCATGCTCGATCGTATACTGCGCCCAGGTCGAGACGAAGCCGTCCTTCACATAGGGCACGCTGGTCACGAAGCCTTCCAGACCTTCGTTATAGCGCTTCGCCACCGCCTGACGCAGCTCGATCTCTTCGGCGAAGATGGCCAGCTTTTCGATCAGCACCGCCGCCTGAATCGTGTCGAGGCGCGAATTCATGCCGATGCGCACGTTCAGATACTTGGCCTCGTGCGTATAGTTCATCGTCGCCGCGTCGGTCGGCGTCGCGCCGCCATGAACGCGGAACGAGATCAGCTTCTCCAGAAGCGCATCGTCATTGAGTACCACCGCCCCGCCGTCGCCATAGCAGCCCAGCGGCTTGGCCGGATAGAAGCTGGTCGAGGTGGCCACCGCCCATTCCAGCGGCTGCTTGCCGTCGATGGTGCAGCCGAAACCCTGCGCCGAGTCGGCGATCAGCGGCAGGCCATGCTTTTGGGTGATCTTCGAAATTTCAGGATAGTCCGCCGCCTGACCGAACAGGTCGACCGCAATGACAGCGGCAGGCTTGAGGCGGCCTTCGGCCTTGACGGCGGCGATGGCGGCCTCGAGCTTGGCCGGGTCCATATTGTAGGTCTTCGGGTCGATATCGACGAAGACCGGCTCGGCGCGCGTCATCGGCACCACTTCGGCCGTGGCGACAAAGGTGAAGGCCGGGACGAACACCGCATCGCCTGCGCCGACGCCCAGCGCCAGCAGGACCAGTTCGATAGCGTCCGTGCCATTGGCGCAGGACAGGGCGTGCTTAGACTGCGCGAACTTCGCCAGATCGGCCTCGAAGGTTTTAACCTCCGGCCCCATGATATAGGCACCGTGATTGAGCACCTTTTTGATCCCGTCTTCGATGGAAGCGCCGATACGTTCGCGCTGAGCGCCGAGATCGATAAAGGGAATAGCCATGACGCACCTGTTAAGCCAGTTTAACCGTGGCGATGACTTAGCGCACCCCCCGGCCCGCGCGCATCTCAAAAGGCATTACCTATCGTTTCATATGCACCGGATGCTCCGGCCCGAGGCCTGAATTATTGTATACGGTATCTATTTTACTTGTCGGACATTTACCTATATAGACGCCACGCCACCCGGCGCAGATGTGATGGAACCGCGCAGGATTTCGCTTGAGCCCCCGCGCGGTTTTGCGCATAAGGGCCGAGTGTGAGCGCTAACATTTCCTGATCGATACGGAATTGGCATTTGCCTGCCCCTTCCATCGGTCCTATTTCCGTCGCACGGGGCAACCGCCTTATTTTTTCAGGGAGACAAAACCTTGTCCACTTTCGGCAATCTGATCAACGGCGAATGGGTCGTCACGGGTAAGACCTTCAACAATATCAACCCATCCGACACCAATGACGTCATCGGCGTCTATTCGACCGCCGGCGAAGACGAGGTGAAGGCCGCCATCGCAGCCGCCCGCGCAGCCTTCGAAACCTGGCAATATTCCACGCCGCAGCAGCGCTTCGACGTGCTCGACAATGCCGGTACCGAAATTCTGGCGCGCAAGGCCGAACTGGGTGCGCTTTTGTCGCGCGAAGAAGGCAAGACCCTGCCCGAAGGCATCGGTGAAGTGACCCGCGCCGGTCACATCTTCAAATATTTCGCAGGCGAAGCCCTGCGCGCCCACGGTGAAGTGCTCGATTCGGTCCGTCCGGGCATCAAGGTCGAAATCACCCGTGAGCCGGTCGGCGTCGTCGGCCTGATCTGTCCGTGGAACTTCCCCATCGCCATCCCGGCGTGGAAAATGGCCCCCGCCATCGCCTTCGGCAACACGGTCGTCTGCAAGCCTGCTGAACTGACGCCGGGCTGCGCCTGGGCGCTGGCCGATATTCTGACGCGCGCAGGCCTGCCCAAGGGCGTGCTTAACGTCGTCTTCGCCCGTGGTTCGGTGGCTGGTCCGCTGCTGATCGACGGCTGCGACGCCATCACCTTCACCGGTTCGGTGCCGACCGGCACGCGCGTCCGCGATGCCGCCGTGGCCAAGGGCAAGCGCATCCAGTGCGAAATGGGCGGTAAGAACCCGGTCATCGTTCTGGACGACGCCGACCTCAACATCGCCGTCAACTCGGTGCTGAACTCGTCCTTCTTCTCGTCGGGCCACCGCTGCACGGCCTCGTCGCGCATCATCGTCACCGAAGGCATCGCCGATAAGTTCGTTGCGGCCCTCGCTGACGCCGCCAAGGCCATCAAGGTCGGCGACAGCCGCGCCGACGGCGTTCAGATGGGGCCGATCGCCTCTCAGGAACAACTCAAGATCGCTCAGGACGCGGTCGCTACGGCGAAGGCCGAAGGCGGCGTGATCGTCGCAGGCGGCGAAGACCTGACCTTTGGCACGCCGGGCTATTATTACGCCCCGACCCTGATCGACAAGACGACCCCGGACATGTCGATCAACAAGGAAGAGGTCTTCGGGCCGGTCGCCTCGGTCATCCGCGTCAAGGATCTCGATGAGGCCATCAAGGTCGCCAACGACACCGAAATGGGCCTGTCGGCGGGCATCTGCACCTCGTCGCTCAAGTCCGCCGAAACCTTCAAGCGCAAGGCGCAGGCCGGTATGGTCATGGTCAACCTGCCGACCGCAGGCGTCGACTATCATGTGCCGTTCGGCGGCCGTAAGGCCTCGTCCTACGGTTCGCGCGAACAAGGCGCCTATGCGAAGGAATTCTACACCATCGTGAAGACCGCCTATACCTTCCCGGGCTAATTTGGTCCCGGCTAAGTTTTGTCGTTTGGCAAGATGTGGGGGCAGCCGCCCCCACACCCCGAAACAGGAAAAGCGCCCGCGGAAACGCAGGCGCTTTTTTGTTGGGGACGGGTTTGTGAGT
>JASGGL010000063.1:0-15819 GCA_047605065.1 Asticcacaulis sp. | reverse complement strand
CTTTCTGATCGGCCGCCCCGCCCCGGCGATCGAAGCCTATGCCCCCGCCAAAGTGATGGCTGTATAAGCTCTTTATTTTCCGGATCAGACGCGAACATTCAAACCTGAGCCGTGGACGGACATGATGTTTCCACTTCCGGGGAACTAACCTCCCCTGTCATGAGGAAACCGTCATGTCCCTTCTGTCTCTTGTCGCCGTTCTGATCGTCGTCGGCGTCCTTCTGTGGCTGGTCAACACCTACATCCCCATGGACCCGAAGATCAAAAACATCCTCAATGCCGTCGTCGTCATCGGCGTGGTGGTCTGGCTGCTTCAGATGTTCGGTCTGCTGGATTCGCTACGCAATATCCGCATCGGCTAAGGGGCCGTCTTCACCCAGCCGCCTTCATCAGTGACGAACGGCTGAATATCCCGACCGACTTCAGCCGCGCCTCGATGTCATGGATCGGCATGGAGACGATCAGTTCGTCGGCCTCGGTCGCCGCGATGAAATTCTCCAGCGTCCGCTCTACGGTCTGCGGTGACCCCACCACGGCGTAGCGCAGCATGTGATCGACCATCTGCGTCTCTTCGGGCGTCAGTTGCAGACCATGCACGGGTTTCGGGAAGGGCCTGCGCTCATTGCGCCTTAGCGCGGCGAAGGCCTGACGCATCGAGCTGAACAGATAATGCGCCTCTTCATCCGTATCGGCGGCCACACCCATGACCCCCACCATGACCTTCGGCTCAGGGTTGCGGGCGTTCGGACGGTACTGGCTGCGATAAATACGCAGCGCCTGATGCAGCTGATCCGGGGCGAAATGCGAGGCGAAGGCATAGGGCAGCCCCATCTGGGCCGCCAGTTGCGCGCCATAGGTACTCGACCCCAGCACCCAGACCGGCACCTTGGCACCATAGCCCGGCACGGCCAGAATAGGCTCCCCGCCCACCGGGTCTTCCATATAGGTCTGCAGCTCAGCCACATCGTAGGGGAAGTTGTCGACGCCTGCGTCCATGTTCCGGCGCAAGGCCCGTGCCGTGCGCATATCGGTGCCGGGCGCCCGCCCGACGCCTAAATCAACGCGACCGGGGAACAGGGCCTCAAGCGTGCCGAACTGCTCGGCAATGACCAGAGGCGCATGGTTGGGCAGCATGATGCCGCCGGAACCGATGCGGATGCGCGTGGTGTGATGACCGACATGGGCAATGGCCACCGCCGTCGCCGACGAGGCGACGCCCGGCATACCATGATGTTCGGCCAGCCAGTAACGGTTATAGCCCAGAGCTTCTGCCTGGGCGGCCATGCGCGCCGTATTGGCGAAGGCATCGGAAACGCTGCCCCCCTCGCCTACCTGTGACAGGTCCAGAATGGAAAAGGGGATCATCGACGCCTCGCAGACTCTCATAAGCGCATCCCCAAAAGTGTATGCGGTTTTGGGACCAGATGCGCGACTAAGAAAAAAGCGCATCCCCAAAAGTGTGCAATGGTTTTTGGGACCGGATGCGCGACAGAATTTCAGCCCATACAGGTTTTCAGCCTATGTAGGCGATCCGGTTACGATTACCAGAGGGGCCTCAGGCTTGCGCCGCCCTTTCCGCCCGCAGGATGGCTGAGGCCGCATTGACCACCGCCGCAATACGCAGCGCCGCCTGTACCTGAGGTGCGCCGACACCATGGCTGCGCAGGACCTTTTCATGGCTGTCGAGACAAAGCCCACAGCCGTTCACCGCCGAAACGGCCAGACACCACAGCTCGTAATCGACCTTCGGCACACCCGGATTACCCAGTACATTCATACGCAGGCGTGCGGGCAAGGCGGCGTATTCCTGATTGCTCATCAGATGCAGCGACCGGTAGTAGACATTGTTCATGCCCATGATCGCCGCCGCCGATTTCGCCGCCACGACCGCTTCCGGCGTCAGGACCGCCGAGGCTTCGGCCTCGATGGCGCGCACAACCGCAGCTTCGCCCACCGCGTAGGCGCAGGCCAGAAAGCTGCCCCACTTCTGAGCCTCTTCAAGGACGGTTTCCTCGATCAGCACATTGAGATTTTGCGCCATGTCGCGAGCATAGGCGGGCAATTGGTCACGCAGGGTTTCGAGGGACATACGGGGCTCCGGAGCGGCATTTTCACCGCCTTAGATACACCGCATCCGCCGCAGCGCAAGGGTTGCGCCGACATCTGTGCGCCGGACGCTACACCCCGCGCAGAGCAACGCGTCATGCAGGTCCGTTGCCTTGACTCCCCCCGGCACAGACCATAACATCGCTACGCTATTTTGAGCAGGAGGGGGCCTATGCGCATACTGGCTATCGCGGTTGCCGCGTTCATCGCTGTTACGGCTTCGTCCGCAGCTCAGGCCGCAGAGGGGCAAGCTTTTTGTGTAGCCAAATCCCTGCGCCCCATCGTCTTCGACCGCAATGATGACGACATCCGCTACCTGACCGAACGTAAAATGCCACCGCGCAGCCGCAACAGCGTCCCCGGCGCGGTTCAGCTCACCTCGCCGTCGAACATCGCCGTCTTCTCGCAGATGTTTCCCGCCGCCGAAGACGATGAGCGCCGCCTTGAGGCCCGCTACAAGATTCTGGCGCTGGAAGTCTATCCCGACGGCGATTTCACCACCGATTGCGTGTGGCAGCCCAGCAAGGAACGGGCGGGCATAAGCTACGACAATCAGAAGCAGAAGCTGCGCAAGATCTATGGCAACGACAAGCTCTTCGTGCACGATCTGGTCTATACGGACCCGCCCGTCTTTTCGGGACCGTGGATGGTTCCGTCCTTAAAAGACTGGGACGCCGCAAAAGCGCGCGGCTCCCTGCCGCGCTTCGAATATCGCATCAGTCAGGCGAAAACTGAGAATGGTAAGGTACTGGTCAGCAATGCCCTGCAATGGCAGTGCCGCACCAACAAGGGGGAGGTCTTCGCCTGTGATCTGCCGCAAAGCCTGTATAAAAAGCTGGCCGTACAGTGCACACCGATCCCCGGCGAACAGGGCTACTCCCCGATTATCGTCACTTCGTTCCAGAAAACGAACAGCAACATGCTCCCCAGCAAAGAATACAACAATGCTGTCAAGTTTCCGAAGTGCCTGACCATTACCGGCGTGGTCCCTGCCGAATAAAACCTCAACCCAGCGTGACCAGCAGGGCGTGGTGATCAGAGAAACTCTGCGGGATGATCTCAAGGGTGACGCGCGCCGCCACCCCCGGCGTACACAGGCACAGGTCGAGCGTATGCCGCCACTTATGAAAGGTGAAGGTCGGCTGATCTTCAAGGTTCATCAGGCGTAAGGCCCCGTCCTCGATCAGCGGCTTCAACTCCTGAAGACCGTTCAGCGTGTTGAAGTCGGCCAGTATGATCACCTCACCCGCCATACTCTGCGCCATATCGCGCATTTCGGCGAACTGCTTTTGCCGAACCGTGGCCTTCAGCGAGAAGTGGCAAAACAGGACGCTCAGGCCATCGGCGATATCGACCCTGTAGATCAGCCGCTTGGCGCCATGACGGAAATAAAGCCGTTCATGGGCAAAGGCACGCAGGGCCAGAAAACCATTACTCTTGCCCGCATGAAAGGGCAGTTTCGCGGTCCGGCTGTTGGGGCCGTACTTATCGGCCACGTCGTGAAAGCGGTAGTCCTGGCACATCAGGGCGGCAATCTGATTGAAGCCGCCGCTGTGCAGAGCCCCCTGCTCCAGTTCCACCATGCAGCACAGGTCCGGACGCTCGCGGTCGATGATCTGCCGGAACTGCGACAGCACCGCCTGTTGCTGGGCGGGGGATTTATAGACGTGGCGATAGGCGCGCGTGACGTGATGGAACAGGCTGCCGCTGATGCCCGTCGCGTAACCCAGATTGCTGAAGAGTATCTTCATCGGCCTATACCCGCCTGAGAACCCACGCGCCCAGCCGCCCGCCGAGCCAGCCCCACACACCCCGCGCGCGCGCATCGTCCGCTTCCGGTCGGTGGGCAAAAGCCTCATCCGCTTCGAAGCACTGCGCGAGTTGGGCGACCGCATCGGGATCGCGCAGGATGATATTGGCCTCGCGATTGCGGCACAGGCTGAGATAGTCGAAATTACAACTCCCCAGCGTCGCCCAGTTCGTGTCGATCACGGCGTATTTGGCGTGCAGCACCGTCTTTTTATAGATGCGCACCGCAAATCCCAGATCGCTCCATTCCGGCAACAGCACGCGCGTCACATGATCGGCCAGCGCCACATCGGTCCGATGCGACAGCAGCAGGCGTACACGCACCCCGCGCGCCATCGCGGCCATCAGGGCCTGACGCAGACGGGCCGGCGGGAAAAAGTACGGCGTGGCAATGCAGACCTCGTTACGGGCCTTATTCACCGCCTCGACCAGCGCGTCATAAAGCGGATAATGCCCGCCTTTCGGGTTTTGCGAAACATAGGACGCCGCCATGACGCTGACCGGTGTTTCCTGTTCGTCGCCATCCAGCCGCCCGTCCTGAAGGTCGTGCCACAGCTCGGCGAAATCGCGCCGTGCCGCTTCGGCCAGCCCGTCCTCGAGCCGGACCATGGTATCGCGCCAGTCGCGCATATAGACCGCCAGACACATGCTGCCCAGAAAGGTCGTCCGGTCATCGACGTGCAGCAACTTGGCGTGGGTCCGCGGCACCCACGAGGCCGGATTGAGCACCGAGGCCGGACGCAGACGATGATAAAGCACCACCTGCGCCCCCGCTTCGCGCAACTCCCGCATTAGCGGGCTCTGGCTGACGGCGCGGCTGCCGAAGGCATCGAGGATAATGCGCACCCTTACCCCCTGACGCGCCTTGCGCGCCAGAAGGCTCAGAAAGGCATTCCCCACCTCGTCGGCCTTGACGATATACTGCTCGAAATCAATCGATATGCGGGCGTCCTCGCAGGCGGCGATCATCGCCGCCCAGGCGTCCGCAGTGGTAAGATGCAACTCCATAGAACCCCTGCCTCAGTCGGACAGCCACCATGGACCCGGCGCGTATTGGTATTCAATACGGTTCGCGCCCGGATGCCAAGCGTATGTTTGAGAGGCATTAATGACGGAGACGGTGGGATTGGCTTCGCTGCGGTTTTCGAACCCGCTTTATGCCGTGGGTTTAAGCCCCCACCCCGACCATAAAAAAACCGGCCACAAGACAAGTGCTTGGGGGCCGGTTTTTTTATGATGGCGGAGACGGTGGGATTCGAACCCACGGTACCCTTTTGGGGTACGCTCATTTAGCAAACGAGTCCCTTCGGCCTCTCGGGCACGTCTCCGTTAGGGGTTCAATTAACCTGACTTTCCCCAAATGGCAACGCCGAAAGCAGAAGAGCCACGCCGAAACATGTGAACAGCCGCGCAATCATCACCCTGTCGGCTTCCTTTGTGCAAAAGGCCTTGTGCGAAAAGGGCTTGCGTTAACCGTTACCTAAGCCGGATGCGGTAAGATGCCCCTGTTATAACCGCGTGATGGTCAAAACGCCTCCGCGAAAAGACAGGAATGGACATGACGGACGCCCTTCAACGCGATGTCGGAACGCACGAACCGACCCCCGCTGATCAGACGGATCCGGCGCTCCGTGCACAGGGCCTAAGCCTGAGCCCGGGCCTGTCTTCCCCCCCTACCTCGGCCCACAAGCGCGGCCCTTTCCGTCCGGAACGTCTGGTGTCTTTGCGCGAACGCCGCGCCCACGAAGCCCACGCCTTCGTCTTCCGCCTCAGCGATCTGGCCTTTCTGACCCTCCTGCCCGTTATCCTGCTCCATAGCCTGTCGGCAACCGGCTGGCTGAGTGTCTCGCTGGCCGACGCCCTGCCGGTCGCCGCTGCCGCTCTGGTGACGGCCATGGCTCTCAAAAGTTTCGACCTCTATCGCTTTGGCCGCCACGAAGGCCTGCCGGGCCATCTGCTCCGCGTCATACTGGCCGTCGCCACAGGAAGCGTTTCGGCGCTTGGCCTCGGTGTCCTGACCGGCCTGCAACAGCCCATCTACACTATCGGCCTGTGGGCGGCATTGACCGTGAGCGGCCTTATGGTGCTGCACGGACTCTGCGCCGCCATGGTCACCCGCTGGCGCCGTAAGGGGCTGATGACCCCCAATATCGTCATTGTCGGGGCCACGCGTCACGCGCGCAAGCTGATCGAAGCCGCCCTTGAACGCCGCGACGTCAACATCCTCGGCATTTTCGATGACCGCCTGTCGCGCAATCCTGAAGACATCGCCGATGTCCCTGTACTGGGCGACACCAAGGCCCTGCTGACGCACAAAATCACCCCCTATGTCGATCAGATCGTCGTCGCCGTCGATCCGGCGGCGCGCGCCCGCGTCCAGAACCTCATCGAGCGTCTGCGCTACCTGCCCAACGAAGTCTCGCTTCTGGTCGATGTCGACAGCGAGTCCGGTCGCGAAGCCGCCCTGTCGCGCCTGTCCGACATGCCGCTGGCGCGCGTGTCCGGCGTGAGCGACGACGCCCGCAAGGCCTTCCACAAGCGGCTTCAGGACATGATCATCGGCGGGGTTGCACTGGTCATCTTCGCGCCGGTCATGCTGCTCACGGCGGCGGCCATCCGCCTGGACAGCCCCGGCCCGGTCTTCTTCCGCCAGCGCCGCCACGGCTTCAACAACGAGGCCATCCGCGTGTGGAAGTTCCGCTCCATGCGCGTGGAAAGCACCGATCACACCTCCGCGCGTCAGATTTCGCGCGACGACGACCGCGTGACCCGCGTCGGCCGCTTCATCCGCAAAACCAGCCTCGATGAACTGCCGCAACTGTTCAACGTCCTGCGCGGGGAAATGTCTCTGGTCGGTCCGCGCCCCCATGCCATCGGCATGAAAACCGCCGGAACCGAATCCGATCAGCTTGTCTCCGAATACGCCTGGCGGCACCGCATCAAGCCCGGCATGACCGGCTGGGCGGCGATCAAGGGCTCGCGCGGCGCGCTGGAAACCGCCGACGACGTGCGCCGCCGCGTCCAGCTCGATATCGACTATATCGAGCGTCAGTCCTTCTGGCTCGACCTCTATATCATGGCCATGACCATACCGTGCATTCTGGGCGATCGTCAGGCGGTGCGCTGAGCATGTTCTGGAAAGGCCTGTGGGGCTATCTGCCCGCCAATATTCTTCAGGGGCTGATCGGGTTTGCCACCCTGATCACCTTTACGCGCCTTCTGACGCCTGAGGACTACGGGCGTTACGCGCTGGCCTTCGGCGTCTCCAGCCTCGCCCAGACCCTGTGCTTCACATGGATCGAAGCCGCCATGGCGCGCTTTTATCCCGCCGAGTCGCGCGATAATCCCGAAGCCCCGGCGCTTTACGGCACGCTTTATCGCCTGTTCTTCGTCGTCGCGCTGGCCTTCTGCCTTGTCTGCGCTCTGGGGCTGTGGCTGTGGCCCGCGCCGGATACCCATACGCAGGCCCTGAAACTGGCCATCGGCTGCGGCCTTGGGGCCGTGGTCTTCCGCAGCCTGATCAAGATGGTGCAGGAGCAGCGCCGCTCCGAAGGCCGCGTCGCCAGCGCTTCGGCCCTCGACATGGTTCAGACCGTGGCGGGTTTCGCGCTGGCCACGCTTCTGGTGTGGAGCGGCCTGGGCGGCGGTGCCCCGCTTCTGGCAGCGGGGATCGTGGCTCTGGCCTGCCTGCCCTTTGTCGCCCGCGAAGACTGGGGCCGTGCGGCCAAGGGCGCGTTCGACCGCACGCGGGCCAGTCAGTACGCCCATTACGGCCTGCCGGTATCGGCCAGCCTGATCCTGACTCTGGCCCTCTATACGGTCGACCGCTTCCTGATCGCGGGTTTCCTGTCCGAAGCCGATGCCGGAGCCTATCATGCGGGCTATAGCCTTGCCTCGCGCATCCTCGACGTCCTGTTTATCTGGTTCGGCGCAGCGGGTGCACCGGCCATGGTGCACGCTTTGGAAAGCGGTGGCCCGGAGGCCCTCAAAACACAGGCACGCGAGCAGTTCCGCGTCATGGCGCTGGTACTTTTTCCGGCGGTCGGCGGCCTGATCGCCGTCGAAGCCCCTCTGGCCGAACTGATGATCGGCGAAGGCCTGCGCGCTCAGGCCCTCAGCGTCACCGCACTGATCAGCCTCGGCGCGCTCCTGTCGGGCTTCAATACCTATTATTTCCTTCAGGCCTTCACCCTGTCGAAAGCCACGCGCCTGCTGACACTGGCCATGGCCATCCCCGCCATCGCCAATGTCGGGCTGAACCTGTGGCTGATCCCCGTCTGGGGCCTCAAAGGCGCAGGCATAGCCACCTGCCTTAGCTTTGCCATCGGCCTCATAGGCTCCCTTGCCCTGAGCCGCCGCGCGCTGATCATGCCCGTGCCGTGGCGCGACCTCGCCCTCACGGCAGCCGCCACATTCGTCATGATGGCGGCCGTCAGCCTCATCCCAGCCTTCGGCGGCGTGATCGAACTGCTGCTGAAAGGCACGGCCGGTGTCATCGTCTATGCCGCACTGGCGCTTATTCTCGATCTCAATCATGTGCGTCAGCATAGCCAACGCTTCCTTAAGCGCTTTGGGGTAGGAAAAGCCGCATGAACGCTCCTGTCCCCTCACCCGAGATCATAACACCAGAGATCACCACAAACGCCGCCTTTGCGACGGCGGGTGTGCCGCGTCTGTCCGTGCTTATCCCCTTTTACAAGGAAAGCCCGGCGACCCTGCTGCACGCCCTGACGTCCACGCCGGGTGTGGAACTGATCCTGCTCGATGACGGTTCTCAGTCGCCGGAGCTGACGCAGGCGGTCCTGTCGGCGATCGACAGCCTGATCCTGCCCGCCACCCTCATCAGCCTGCCGCGCAACGAAGGCCGGGCGCGCGGGCGCAACCGCCTCACTCAGGCGGCGCGCGGCGATTACTTCCTGTGCCTCGATGCCGACATGCTGCCTGACGCCCCGAATTTTCTGGCGCGCTGGCTGGCCGTCGCCGAAACCAAGCCCGCCGTCGTCTTCGGCGGTTTTTCGCTCAAACAAGCCCCGCAGGACAAGGCCTTCGCCATCCACCGTCTGATGGCGACCAAAAGCGATTGCCTCGATGCCGAAACCCGCAGCCTGACACCGGAAAAATACGTCTTCACCTCGAACCTGCTGATCCGCCGCGACGTCTTCGCGGTGCAGGATTTCGACGCAGACTTCACCGGCTGGGGCTGGGAAGACGTCGAATGGGCCATGCGCGTCGCCCGTGAATTCGGGGTACGTCACATCGACAACACCGCCACCCATATGGGGCTCGACACCACCGACACGCTCCTGCGTAAGTACGAGCAGTCGGTCGGCAATTTCGCCCGTGTCGTTGCCAAACACCCCGATATCGTCACCACCTACCCCAGCTATCGCGTGGCGCGCCTGATCCGCAAACTGCCCCTGCGCAGCTTCTTGCGCGGCAGCCTGAGGACGATGGTGCGCCTTGAGCCCGCCCCGGCGAAGCTGCGCGCCTTTGCCCTGCGCCTTTACCGCGCCGCCCTTTACGCCGAGGTGGTCTGATGGGGTATGAAGACGCCTATTCCGCCGACCGTTCGCTCTATGGCAAGCTACGCCGCCGCGCTTCGAAATGGCTGTACCGCAAGCCCGCGCGTCTGAGCGGCCTCAAACGGCCGCTGCTGACCTTTTCCTTCGATGACGCCCCTCAGACGGCCGCCGAAGCCGGGGCGCAGATCCTTGAAGCCCGTGGCTTACGCGCCACCTATTTCATCTCCGCCGGTCTGATGGGACACGACAGCCATTTCGGCCTCTATGCCGATGCTGGCCATATCCGCGCCCTGTCCGGCCACGGCCATGAGATCGCCTGCCACACCCTGACCCACATCGATTGCGGGCAGGCCAAAGGCCGCGACATCGCCGCAAGCGTGGACGAAAACCAGACGTGCATTCAATCGCTTGGACTGCCGCGTTCAACCACCTTCGCCTACCCCTACGGCGATGTCTCGCCTCAGGCCAAGGCGGTGCTGGCCCCGCGTTACGCCTCGGCGCGGGGGCTCCATCATGGCCTGATCACCCGTGGCACCGACCTCAATCAGGCCCCGGCGGTGGGTATCGAGGGTAAAGACGGCGAAGCGCTGGCGCTCGGCTGGATGCAAAAGGCGGCACAAACGCCCGATAGCTGGCTGGTGCTCTATACGCACGACGTCCGCGACACCCCGTCCCCGTGGGGCTGTACGCCGCAAACCCTTGAAACCCTTGCCGACGCTGCGGTTTCTATGGGGTTTGAGGTGGTGACCTATGCCGAAGGGGCCGCCCGCGCCGCCTGAAATTCAGTCGTATAGCGGTCGGCGTCTGACCCGCCGCACCGGCGCAGCCACCGGACGCGGGCCGTCATGCGGCAGCGACAGCTTGACCACGATGATCACGATCAGGCACCAGCGGATATCGTTCCAGCCTATGGCGATGCTTTCGGTCAGGCTCATCAGCGAATAGATGGTAATGAAGGGCAAGGCGAAATACCCGCCATCGCCGCGATAGGTGCGATAAAACGCCTTCAGCCAGGTTTCCGCGAACAGCAGGCTCCACACGGTCAGGCCGATATAGCCCAGCCCCAGCCACACCTCGTACCAGCACGAGTGTGCGTGATAGGCGCGGAACCCTGCCACATCGACGATCCATTTCAGCGGTGTCCACTCGCCTTCGGTCGTCCACACCACACCGTAACCGTAACCGGTCAGGGCGTGCTTCTGCATCACAAAGTCGATGCCTTCCCAGATATTCGTCCGCCCGGTCAGGGTGGCATCCTTGCCCAGCAGCAGGAACAGCTTTTCCGGCATCAGCACGATGAAACTGCCCAGCGCCAGAAGCACGCACACCGCCAGCCAGCTCAGCGTGATCCCGAGGATCGGCCCGCGCCGCGACAGCCAGATGAAGGCGATGGCTCCGGCCCCCATCATCAGCGCCACCAGCGAGGTCTTCGAGGTCGACATCAGGACAAGGAAGGTGGCCCCCGCCGCCGCCGCGTACCACAGCCACCGGCGCTTGGGCACTTCGATCCCCGCCGCGACGCAGGCGATGAAGCCGATATCCATCACCGCCCCAAGGCTGTTCTTTTCGGCGAACACCCCGCGCCATGCCCCGACGAAAAGCGTGGTCATCCGCCCCTTATCCGGGAACAGGATCGCCATGATGAACGAGCCCGCGATCAGCAGCAGATAGGTGATGGCGATGATTTCGGTGAGTTTCTTCCACGAAAAGCGCGCGGCGATCACATAACCCGCCAGACAGGTCATGGCGAAGGCCACAAAGCGCCGCATGGTCGCCGACGGGTCGATGGACCAGAAGTAGGAGATGGCACAAAGTGCGATCAGCGCCACCAGAAGCGGCGTGCGCACCACGCCTTCGAGCACATCGCGCCAGGTGTAGGCCAGCAGGATCACCGCCCACAGATAGACCGGATAATAGATGTTGCGGATGATCGCCCCCGCCGCCGGAGATTGTTCGGTCGAATAGCCGAACAACGGCGACAGCCAGCCCTGAGAAAACATGAACAATATGCCGACCGACAGGACCAGCGACAGCCACTGATCGCCCCAGTCCTCACGGATACCGTCCCACACCTGCCTGACGCCGGGCAGCCGCATCAGCCGCGCGCCACCCGCCGCCCGTTGCGCTGTGCGGTCCTGGCCGGGGCGCTCGACTTGTTGAACACCATACCCAGAAAGCGGCCACCGGCCTGTTCGATCTCGTCGCGCAGGGTCAGACGCGCCTCGATATCGCCCTCGCCTTCACTGACCACCATGATCACCCCGTCCATCAGCGGCGCCAGTTGCACCGCCGCGTTCGACCGCTCCAGAGACGGCACATCGACGACGATGGTCTGGGCATGGCGGCGCAGAGCCTGCCAGTAGGACGACGCCTCGAACAAACGCAGCCGCTGACCGCCGGTCAGCAGATGATCACGGATGCGCGTCACCCACAGGCGCTTGTCCAGAAACGGACGGGCAATCAGATAGTGATGATCCGGTATGGGCTGGCCTGCGTCATTGAGCGCCTTGGGCGACACGGCGAAAAACACCGAACCATCGGGCGTCGCCGCCGATACCGGTCCCGGCGGGCCAAAGCGGTCGGCTTCCTCCAGAATCGTATCCAGCTGCCCCTGACGGCGCAGATCGGCATCGATCAGCCACACCGGGCGTTCGGCAAAGGCGGCTTCGCAGCGGGCATATTCACGCGCAACGGTCGATACGCCTTCGGATTCGTGCGCCGATACGAACATCAGCGCGCGCCCACGCGCAGGCCCGGCGTTCGCTCCGCTTTTGAGCGCCGCCATCAGGTCCGCCATTTCACGCGTCAGATCGACCATAAACTACCAGTGCCGAATCGCGCCGTTCGCGCATTCGGATAATGACCATAAGCCCTTACGGGGGAAAAAACGAACGGAACGATGCGCTTCTTCTACTCTATTTCGCCCTCGCCTGCGCCAGCACGGGCATCTCCAGCGCCTTTGAGGCCATGTCGGCATTGTGGAAGCCCTTGCGCAGGAAGACACGCAGCAAGCCGGCACACAGCGCGGTAAAGGCCCCGAACAGGAAGGCCAGCACGATGACCGGCTTTTGCAGGCTCTTCGACTTGTCCGGCGGACGGGCGCGATTGACCACACGCACCGTATCCTGAGACTTTTCAGCGATTTCCTGCGCGGCCTGTGTTTCCTGAATGCGCTGGGTGAAGGTGGCGATATTGCTTTGCAGGGCCGCGCGTTCAGTCGACAGGCTGTTGAACTCGGCCTCGACGCCGACCAGCGACTGAAGCTTCGACGTCACCTGATCGGCCTGTGCCTGAAGCTGCGACCGGCGGCCCGACGTCGCGGCGATTTCCGCCTCGACATTCAGCTTATCGGTCAGAAGCTGCTGATAGATCGGATTGACGCCGATCTTGTGCTCTTTTTCACCGATGGCCCGCCCGCCCGCCTGAAGCGTCTCAAGGGCGCGAATCTGCTCATCGAGGTCGCGTACCGGCTGGGCCGCAGGGGTATATCGGGTCAGAAGCTCGGCGCGCTGCTGCTTGAGCGCCAGTATCTTGGTCGGCACGCTGAGGTCGAGCTGACGCTCGGTGCTCATTTCCGGAGCCTGCTGGCTGACGCGGGCATTGAGCGCCGAAAGCCGCGCGCGCGCCGTCGCCAGCGCCGTATCGGCCACATAGATTTCCGACATCACCGTGTCGTAAAGCTTGGTATAGGTCGCTTTCGCCGCCTGAAAATCACCGACGCCGTTACGCAGCAGGAAGTCCTCATAGGACTGATCGGCCTGATGCAGGCGACGGTCGAAGGCCGCCTTCTGGTTTTCCAGCAGGGGCGCGGTCACGTCCATGAACACTTCGTGGCGGTATTTCTGATAGAGGTCGATGAAGGTGTTGAGGATCAGCGCCGCCGACTGAGCATTGGCGTGTTCGAAGCTGAGCCGCACGATATTGCTCTGAGGGGCGGTTTCGGTCTTCAGCGCGCTAAGCGCCTTCATGGCCTGAGCATCGGCCTGATCGCGCTGGGCCTCGGTGCGCGGCACGAAGGTGGCGGAAATGTCCGGCACGATGACGTGGTAGCCCAGCTTTTCGACCACGCGGTGCTTAAGCTCGGACGAGTTGAGGATTTCGACTTCCGACTGCACCACCTCGTCCATGGTGGAAATCGCCCCGCGCGCAGCGTCACCGGCATGCGGCACATAGACGTAGTCCTGGCTGAGTTGCATCAGCAGCGAGGCATCGGCGGTGTAGGATTTTTTGAGCGTCAGGGCAAAGCCCGCACCGACACCGAAAATAGCGGCGAAAATCAGCAGCATCAGCCACCATTCGCGTAGCAGCAGGCGCACGATATCACCGGCGTCGTAAGTCGCGCGGCGCGGCGCGGCGTCGCGCCGTTGGCCGCTGTCTTCGCTGTAAACGCCCTGCGCGCTCATTAAGACCCTGTCACCGCACCATCAGGCGTCCGCCGTCGTTCCGACGGATGCGCGCCCTGCAAAAATCTGGCAATACACCAATACCGCATTGTGCAGACAGGCGCAGCGATTCGGAAGACGTTCGCTTCCGTTTTCGATCTTAGTTTCGCTCTCAGGCGTTAACCAACCATTACCCATTTTAAAGGAAGGTTAAGACCTGATGAATCGATCAACAGCAGGACGCACTCCGGGGATGATCAGCAAACGCACCCTGATGGCGGGCTTAGGCGGCATACTGCTGGCGCAGGCCTTTCGCGCCACGGCCGCAAACCGCGCCCCCGAAGCGCCGGCCATCCGCTTTTCAAGCTGGACCGATGACGATCCGCTCTATCTCTTCTACCCGTCTGATAAGCTGGAAATTCAGATACCCAGCGCGCCGGAACTGAACCGCAGCACGCAGGTCGGTCAGGACGGTCGCATTACCCTGCCGATGATCGGACAGGTCATGGCCGCCTTCAAAAGCGTGCCGGATCTTCAGGCGGAAATTACCGAACGCTATCGCCCGTATCTGCGCCACCCCGAAACCAGCGTCTTCCCCGGCGACACGGCCAATACGCGTGTGCTGGTCGGCGGCGAGGTGCGCAATCCCGGCTGGGTCGAAGCGCCGGGCGATTTCGACGCCCTGTCGGCGGTCATGGCCGCGGGCGGATTGAATAACGAGGCCCGGTCGAAGCAGATTCTGGTCCTGAGGCGCGCGCCGGACGGCAGCGTCATGCAGCGCCTGATCGACCTGAAAAATCCCCTCAAGGGCAAGGGCGGACAGATGGTGGCGCTAAGGCGCTACGACATCGTCTACGTGCCCAAGACCCGCATCGCGGAAATCGGCGTCTGGGTGGACCAGAACATCAACCGCATTATCCCGGCGGGGATCATGAACTGGCTGCTCTACAGCCAGAACTGACCTGAGCTCAGATCATCAGGCCGCGAACTTCGTGTGACCCTGATCCAGCCAGCGACGGGCGGCGCGTTGCGCTTCGGCCACGTCTTCGCGGTCCATTTCCTTCGACAGTTCACGGCGATAGAGGCTGGCTTCCATCGAGCCGCGCATCGAGGCCAGATTGAACATCATATGGGCCGAAACCAGATCCAGCGGCGCGCCGTTCTGACCGGTCGAATACATCATGCCGAGCTTGAACAGATCGTCACCGCTCATTTCCGGCGTAGGCAGAGGCAGGGCTTCATTCATCATCATCGTCGTGTCCGCGCCTTTTGCGCGTCCCCCTAACAAGTGGTCGATGAGATGAATTTTCCACCGTCGAATGAAATTAAAGTTAATATCGATATTTACTGTGAATTTTTTGTGTAAATTACAAATTAATATTAAAATTATTGTTTACAATTTGATATAAAATCATTAATTTGCACTTAATATTGAAGTATTATTTGATTATAAATCGTAAATATTTGGCAATTTTCTTATTATATGCAGCGCCGCTCCGGTTAACGCGCTCAGTTAACCCCACTCTCCCCGAAGATGTCTGCCGCCGACTCCTGTGCGTTTTCCTGCCACAATCCCACCTCACTCCATTCAGCTTCAGTTCAGGATCACCGCCGCATAGTCAAACCATCGGCGCTATCCCGCGCCGCTCATCAAGTCCGGCGGCCACGTCCGCCAGCGAGGAAACCATGACCATCCGGTCTTCCAGGTTCAGGGCCATGACCGCGACCGCCCTGACGGCGATTTTCGCCCTCTCTCTGACCGCTCAGGCGGTTCAGGCCCAACCCGATCGCGGCGGGGAACGCGGAAACCGTGGCGACAGCGGTGAGCGTCAGGTGCCACGTCAGTTCCAGCCGCGTTCAGAGCAACCGCGCTCCGAGCCAGCGCGCGTCGAGCAGCCCCGCAGCGAACAGTCCCGCCCGGCGCGTCAGGATACGCAACGTTCGGACACACCCCGTTCCGAGACCCAGCGCCCGCAAACGCAGCGCCCTGAGGCGACGAC
>JASGGL010000062.1:0-15949 GCA_047605065.1 Asticcacaulis sp. | reverse complement strand
AAGGCGGATTTCACCGGCTATTTCACCTGGTCGCAGGCCGGGGGCGAAAGCGGCGGTGTGCTGCGCTTCGACGAAATGGCCTTTACCGGCCCCGCAGGCTATGTCGAGGGGCTCAATGGCCGTCTGGCCTTTACCTCGCTGGCCCCACTGATATCCGAACCGGGGCAGGCCCTGACCGTGCGCCGTGTGGTCAGCGTCGTGCCGCTTAAGGATGCGCGCGTCGCCATGCAGTTCGCGGGCGATTACCTGAAGCTTGAGGCGGCGCAGGTGACCAGCGAAGGCGGTGATTTCGCGCTCGCGCCCATGGAGGTGCCGTTCGACATCGCCAAGGGCTTTGCCGGGGAACTGCGCTTTGAACAGGTCGACTTCGGCAAGGTGGTCGAATCGAGCCCCTTTACCAAGGAGGTCGATTTCGACGGCAAGGTGTCGGGCAAGTGGCCGTTCGAATTCCGCGACGGCAAGCTGTCGATCCGTAAGGGTTATCTGCTGGGGGAGGGGCCGGGCCGGGTGTCGATCCTGCGCAGCGGCGTCAAGGACGTGGCCGCCGATGGGGCGGCGGCGGCATCGGCAGGGGCATCGACGACCGAAGCGCCACCCAATGCCATCCTCGGCATGGCCTATCAGGCCATGGAGCATTTGGCCTATGAAGAGATGTCGGCGACGGTGAACACCGACGACAAGGGCCTGCTCAACTTCAATTTCCGCATTACCGGCCGGTATGATCCGCCGGAAAAGCGCGAGACGCGTATCGGCCTTGTCGACTATCTGCGCGGGGTGTGGATGGAAAAGCCGCTCGACCTGCCGTCGGGCACGCCGGTCAACCTCAACCTTGAGGTCAATTACAATCTCGATGAGTTCCTCAAGGACTATATAGAGGCGCAAAAGCGCGGCGGCATCGACTGGTCCAAGCTTAAATAGCGCTCTGTTCGGGTGGTCATGGCCCTGACACAAATTGCAGGTGTCATTCAGCTCTGGTTCAGCTTATAGCTTTTATACCTGCCTAATGACGTCCCCCTATGGAGCCATTCATGTTGACATCCCCCCTTTCCCGCTCCGGCGGGGTGGCCCTGCTTCTGGCCGGTGGCGCGTTGCTGGCGGCCTGCACCCCGACGGTGCGGCTGAAGGTCGACCCGATCACCATCTACGCCAAGCTTGACGCTACTGTACGCATTTCGCTCGATGAGGACGTGAAGGCCCTCGTCAAACAAAATCCGGACCTGTTCTGAGGAGTCCGATCATGATGAAAAAGACCCTGTTTTCGATTTTCAGCGCTGTCGTCGTTTCGTCGGCTGTACTGACCGCCGGTGTCGCCCTGAATGGTGGCGCTGCCTACGCGCAATCCAGCTATAAGACTACGGTCGATGCCGCCAAGGCCGCCGGTACCGTGGGTGAGCAGTCGGATGGCTATCTGGGCCTGGTCAAGGGCTCGGCGGACGCTGCCACCAAAGAGGCCGTTGAAAAGATCAACGAGGGCCGCGCCAAGCTCTATGCCGAAGCCGCCGCCAAGAACGGCGTGTCTCCGGCGGCTGCCGGGGCTTCGGCCTATTCCAATGTCGTATTCCCTAAGATCAAGGCCGGGGAATATTACAAGGACGATTCCGGCAACTGGAAGCAGAAGTAAGCCGCGCTTTCGGCTTCACCTGATCTTAAAAGCCCTGTGGCAGTTTCTGCCGCAGGGCTTTTTCGCGTTCTGATCGGCATGAAACGTGCAGGATTGCAGAAGAATTCGCCTCGCTGGCTTGTTTCAGCACATCCAGAACGGATCAGACCCGGAGCCCCGCATGTCCAGTTCCATCCGCGCCGCTATGTCCTCCGCCGCGCCCGAAAATGTCAAATCTCTGACATCGCTGCGTTTTTTCGCAGCGGTATGGGTCATTCTCTATACCTACTGGCCGGTTCTGGCCGGGGCGATCCCGCTGGGGATCATCACCAAGGGGTATCTGGGGGTGGATCTGTTCTTCATCCTGTCCGGTTTCATTCTGAGCCACGTCTATATGGGGTCTCTGGCGGACGGGCGGTTCCAGTACGGTTCGTTTATCGTCAACCGGCTGGCGCGTATCTATCCGCTGCACATCGCTACCCTGCTGTTCGCTATCCTCCTGTGGGCGGCGGCGACGTTCAAAGGCATGAGCGTCGATAAGAACCTTGCCAACTGGGACGCTTTGCCGGCGCACCTGTTCCTTGTTCAGGCGTGGGGGCTGGCACCGTCGGCCGCGTTCAACCATCCGTCATGGTCGATTTCGGCGGAATGGTTCGCCTATCTCCTGTTCCCGATCTTCGGCACTCTGGCCTGGTCCATGCGTCAGCGCCCGTGGCTGGCCACCGGCCTGTCTGTCGCCTTCATGGCCAGCCTCTATATGATGTTCGAAGCCTTTATGGGGTTTGAGCTGACCCACGCCACCTTCTTCTGGGGGGCTTTGCGTATCGTTCCCGCCTTCATGCTGGGCTGTGCGCTCTATCTGGTCTGGCGGTCCGGTGCGGTGAACAATCCGCGCGTGGCCGTAACCGGCGCGGCGGTGTCGAGCCTGCTGGTCATTGCGGCCGCCTCGTGGCTTCAGATCGATGCGCTGATCGTGCCGCTTCTGGGGCTAACGCTGCTGTTCGTCAGTGGCTTCGGCAATGGCGGGCTCATGGGCAACCGCGTTCTGGTTTATCTGGGCGAGGTCTCGTTCGCCATGTACATGGTCTATGTGCCGTGGAAGTGGGTCTATCTCAATGTGGCGGGCATGATCCTCGGCACCGGTGATGCCCCTCTGCCGTTCATGTGGTGGTTTGCCGGTCTGGTGGCCATCGTACCGGTGGCCATGCTGGCGCACCATCTGGTCGAGCTGCCGTTCCGCAAGGTCGTGCGACATCTGGGGGATCGTCTGCGCTACCGTCTGGCCTATCAGGTGGCGCGTTAGATCATTATGTTTTTTGATAAAACATAATGATCTAACTTTTTTAGTCCCTCGCCGGGCGGTGGCTACGCCACCTTGGCCGCCGCCTCAATGGCGGCTTGAACGGAATGATTTCATTAGAAATCATCCCGCTCTAAAAGCGGATTCGCCGCAGGTCGTGCCTCCGTTTACGGAACAAAATCGCAAAAACCGGGTCGTGTTTCGTGTTTGAAGCGAAAAAACACCCGGTTTTTTTCGCGTTTGCGGCACAATTATAGTTAACTGAAACTTAAGGGCTTTTTTGCAACAATATGCGACGAGACTCTGGTTCGTGTGAGAATTTTGCCACGTTAACCAAAATAAAGAGTTTGTAAACGTCTGTGAGTTATGTATCAAGGCAATGCAAAGTAAATGTTGCGGGCGTTTGAGCTTGGCTTTTTCCACCCGCAGCCACCCCCTGTAAGACCCCTAAGACGCCCGGAACAGTCAGTAATCCCGGTGTCGATCAGGCCCCAAATGGAGTGCAGCGTGCTGAAAAAACTGAGCGTGTTGGTCCTGTCCGCCGCACTCACCTTCGGAGCCACCAGTGCTGGGGCTCAGGAAAGTAAATCCCCTTATTGGCAATGCGTCACCTTCGCCCGTTCGATCACGGGTATGAATATTTTCGGTGATGCGTGGACCTGGTGGGAAAAAGCCTCCGGCAAATACGAAAAAGGCACGGCCCCCAAGCCCGGTGCCGTTCTGGTCTTCCGTCCGCAGGGCAAGATGCGTCTGGGCCATGTCGCCGTCGTGTCTCAGGTCGTCACCGACCGCGTGATTCAGATCACCCACGCCAACTGGTCGCCGATCGGTGGCCGTCGTGGTCAGGTCGAAAAGGACGTCACCGTCGTCGACGTCTCCGACAAGGGCGACTGGTCGAAGGTCAAGGTGTGGTACGGCCCGATCGCCGATGTCGGCACGACCGTCTATCCGACCTATGGCTTTATCTATCAGGCCGCACAAAAGGGTCAGGAAATGGGCCAGAGCCTCGTGGCTCAGGTGCTCGACAAGCCCACCGTGAAAAAGCCCGGTCTGGATACCAAGGCCGCGATGAAGACATCGGCCAAGGCCGGCAATGCCAAGGCGCTGACCGCGGCCCTGTCTGCTGACGGCGACGCCCCGAAGAGTCAGGCTCTGGCGTCCGATGCCCCCGAAGCCGCTGTCGCCGCCCTTCAGGCGGCTGACGCCAAACCTTCGGTCGAAAAAGCGGCTCCGGTGAAGACCGCTGCCAAGTCCACCAGGTCGAAGACCGAAGTGGCCAAGGCTGAGACGGCCAAGACCGCCAAGGGTTCTAAGAGCAAGTCTGCAAAGGCGACCGCTGAGGTCGACGAAACACCGGCCAAGTCGTCCAAAGCGCCTGCGAAGGCGAGCGAGAAAACGGTGAAGGCCAAAACGACGACGGCTTCGGCTGCCAAGTCTGAAAAGAACGCCAAGAAGGCGGTCGCCGATGCTGACGAGGCCCCGGCCAAGGCCAAGACCGATGCTAAGGCAAAGGCTCCGGCCAAGAAGGTGGCTGAAACCGAGGCGAAGAAGGCCCCGGCTTCCGCTAAGAAGGCTGACGCCAAGGCCTGATAGGCCGCCATTGACAAACAAAAACGCCGCCGGTGGATCATCGGCGGCGTTTTTGCGTCTTAGAGAGTGTTTGGGAAGTCAGCGGTTGAGCATCCGTGAGGGATTTTTTTCGCTCCGCAAGGCGGAAACGCAGACCCGATATCAATATCGGGGCAAGTTTCCAACATAGCGGGCGGAAATAAAGACCCGCGAAGGCGACCCGAAGACTTTCCAAGCAGTCTCTTGGGCTCAGCGTTCGCTTAAGCTGTAGTTACAGCCCTGATCCCTGACGTAGTCGAGACGCGCACCGGTAAGGCGGCTGCCGCTGAGATTGGCGTGGCGCAGGCTGGCGTGGCTGAGGTCCGCCCCCGACAGATCGGTGCGCAGATTGCGTCCGGCGCTCAGCGAAAGCGGCGACAGGTCGGCGCGGTCGAGTATGGCCCGGTTCAGATTGGCCCCGTTCAGTCGTGCCCCCCTCAGGTCGGCGCGCCCCAGATTGACCGAGCCGAGGTCTGCGCCGCTGAGGTCGGCCCCTTGCAACTGAATGCCCGACAGGTCGAGCCCGTTGAAGATGGCCCCGGCCATGCGCGCGGCACTGAGGTTGCGACCACTGAGACGGCGCACCTTACGAAAATCGACGCCGTTGAAGTTCTGTGCCGCACCGCTGGTGCCGCCACTCTGGCACCAGGCCTCGTGGGCGTCGAGGCGCGTATCGAGGGGGTCGTCATCGATGAAGATGACGGTCGGGGAGGGCGTCAGCGCAGGAGAGGTCTCGGGCGTGTCGGGATCGCGCAGCATGGCGTCACGGAACGTCGCTTCGCTGAGGTCGGCACCGCTTAAGAGGGCATTCCTGAGGTCGGCCCCGTCCAGACAGGCTTTGCGCAGGCGCATGCCGGACATATCCGCGCCGATCAGGCGGGTGTCGCGGAACAGGGCGGAGACGGCGATGGCATTGCACATCCGCGCCCCGCTGAGGTCCGCGCCCGACAAAAGTGCGAAACTCAGTTCTGCGGGCTTTTTTTCCGGCTTGGCCAGCTTAAGCCCCTTGCCCTCTGCGCGCAGAGCTATGCGGCCTTCGCGCAGATCGCAGTGGATCAGATTGGCGATTTTCAGATTGGCCCCGCGCAGATGCGCCCCGCGCAGATCGGTATGCTCCAGTTGCGCACCCCGCAGATCCGCCTCGCTGAGGTCGCAGCCATAAAGATTGGCACCGTTCAGACGCGCGCCGCGTAACTGTGCGCCGCGCAGGCATGAGCCGGTGAGCACGGCATCGCTCAGGTCGACGCCTTCGAGGGGCATCCCGCTTAGGTCGACAAAGGAGAGGTTGGCCTGCTGACCGTCGCGTCGCCGCGCCCGAAAGCGCGCATGCAATTCAATCACGGTCTTTAGAGACGCGCGGTCGATCGGCTGCAGAGACGCGGCGGACAGGGTGAACAGCAAGGCTAGGATTCCGGTGGCGATAATGCGTGAAACGCGGGGTACAAACCGATAGACGCCGGAGGTAATCTGACCACGTTAGGGCAAAAGTGTAAACAGTTGCTCTACAATTCGCGGGTGCTTTTTGCGCACGGACTCGCGCTTTGCGCGTATAGTTAATTTTTTAACGACAGGCCTTGCACAGGCCGCGCGCCTCAAGCGTGATGCGTCGGGCTTCGAAACCACTGAGGGCGGCCTGACGCTCGATCTCATTGACATTTAGGGCGACTTCTTCACTGCGGCCGCAGCAGTCGCACAGGAGAAAAGCGGCTGCGTGGCTTTCGCCATGATCGCAGGCCGTGTGGCTCTGGCAGGCAACAAAGGCGTTCAGGCTTTCGATGCGGTGAACCAGCCCCATCTGCTCAAGAAAGGCCAGGGCGCGGTAGACGGTCGGCGGTTTGGCCGCGCCATCGGGGTGGAAGCGGTCGATGACGTCATAGGCCTTGATCGGCGCGTTTTCGCTGAGGATCAGTTCCAGAGTCCGCAGGCGCGGGGCCGTCATGCGCTCGCCCTGTGCCTCGCACAGACGGCGGGCTTCGGCCAGACGCACCTCTACGCCCCCGGTGTCGAGGGTGTGGGGGGCATGGTCGTGATCGTGGCCGCAGGTGTGTGACATGCCCACAATGTAAGAAGACTCGCGGCCAAGCGCAATCTCCTGCGTAAGAGGTGTGCATGGTGACGTAAATTGTGCAGCGCACGGCTTGACTTCAATTATGTTATTACATAACACTTGCGCCGTTCGAGGCAGTCATGTGTGTGCGGCTGCCTGTTTTCTGTTTTACGGGAGCCTCCCACAATGAAAGCCCGCTACCTCCTGACCCTCGGCGTCAGCCTTTGCGCCCTTGCGCCCGCCGCCTTCGCGCAGACGGCTCAGACCCCAGAATCTCAAGAAGCGCCGCAAAAGGAAGAGGAGATTACGGAAATCGTCGTCACCGGCACGGCCTATGGTGTCTCGAAAGATGCATTGATGAGCAATGTCGACGTGCTCAACCGCGCCGCCATCGACCAGAAACCGGCGCAGGGACTGGGTGACATGCTGGCGACCCTGCCCGGCGTGCGGTCCTCCGCCTTTGCGCCGGGGGCCAGCCGTCCGGTTATCCGCGGCCTCGATGGTTTCCGCGTGCTGCTGCTCAATAACGGTATGGGGGCGATCGACGCCTCGGCGGTGTCGCCCGACCACGCGACCGGAACCGATCCCGTGGAGGCGCAGCGCATTGAGGTCCTGCGCGGGCCGTCGGCGCTGATCTATGGCGGCAACGCGATTGGCGGGATCGTCAATATCATCGATGACCGTATCGCCTCGACCCCGGCGAAGAACGGCCTCGAAGGCCGTTTCACGGCGCAGGCCTCCAGCGTCGATAACGGCAAGCAACTGGGGCTCAATCTCAAGACCGGGACGGGGCCGTGGGTCTTCACCGTCGATGCGCTGAAACGCAAGAGCGATGACTATGAAACCCCGGTCGGGCCGGAATCGCGCCGCCTGACCGATGCGGAAGGCGAGGCGCCGGATACCCGGGATCATCAGGAAAATTCCGCTGTCGACCTGAGTACCTATGGGGCCGGTCTGTCCTATGTCGGCGACTTCGGTTTTGCGGGCTTAAGCGTCAAGCACACCGACACCACCTACGGCGTGCCGGGCCACAGTCATGGCGAGGAGGAGCATGACCACGAAGAGGGGGACGATCACGCGCACGAAGAAGAAGGCCCGGTCACCATCGGCCTGAAGCAGACGCGCTATGATTTCCGTTCGTCCTTCAATGTCGAACTTCTCGGCTTCAATAAACTGACGGCGGATGCGGGCTATACCGACTACAAACACACCGAATTCGAAGGCGAGGAGACCGGCACGCGTTTCCTGTCCGATGGTTACGAGGCTCGCGTCAACCTGATCCGTCAGAAGCGCGGCGATGTGTCCGGTGCGGTCGGCTTCAACCTGCTCGAACGCAATTTCGAAGCCATCGGCGATGAGGCCTTTGTGCCGTCGTCGACCACGAAAGAGTACGGAGCCTATGCCCAGACGCGCCTCGACAAGGGAGCGTGGGGCGTCGAAGGCGGTCTGCGCGCCGACCATAAGGAGATCAGCGCCGCCACCGGCTTCTCGAAGGATTTCGACAATCTGTCCGGCTCGCTGGGCGGGTTCTGGAAGCCGTCGGACCACGCCTTCTTCGGCCTGAGCCTGACGCGCTCGGAGCGCGCCCCGTCGGATGTCGAACTTCTGGCGGACGGACCGCACGCCGGGACGGGGGCCTATGAGGTCGGGGATGCGACGCTCGATTCCGAAATCGGCTACAGCCTTGAGGCAACCGGGCACTGGCAGATGGACCGCCATTCGGCCTTCACCTTCGATGCGCACCTCTATACCAGCCGCTTCGACGGCTTCATCGACCTGCGCCCGACCGGTGATACCGAGGACGGCCTGCCGGTTTACCGCTACATCCAGACTGACGCCGACTTCTGGGGCTTCGAACTGGAAGGCGGGGTGAACCTGTGGGCGAAGGATGCGCGCGCCGTGCGCCTTGACCTCTCCTATGATTTCGTGCGCGGCAAGAGCGATCTGGGCGACATCGCCCGCATCGCGCCGCCCGCTCTGACCGCGACGCTCAGCTATGAGGGCGAGCGCTGGAAGAGCCATGTCGAGGTCCGCCACGTCGCCGATGCCGATGACCATCTGGCCGAATTCGAAACCCCGACCGACGGCTATACGGCGGTCAATCTCTTCGGGTCCTACTGGATCAATCCGAAGGTGTCGGTCTTTGCCGAAGTGCGTAATCTCACCGACGAAGAGATCCGCGAGCACACCTCGGTGCAGAAGGACATCATGGTCGGCGCGGGCCGCAATCTGCGCGCGGGCCTGAGCTATCGCTTCTAGATATTTAGTCCCTCGCCGGGCGGTGGCTAAGCCACCTTGGCCGCCGCCTCAATGGCGGCTCAAAGCGGAATGATTCTCATGGAAATCATTCCGCTCTAAACTGAGCTATCGCTTCAAACATAAGGCTTCTTTTGCGCCGCCTTGTGCGCAGGGGAGGGATTTTACGCGAATCCGACGTTTTGCGTTCGCCTTAGCCGATGTGCCGCTTGCGCTGTCCTGATTTGATGGGCTAGAAGCGTGTTCCGTTAGTTTTATCTACTTTATTCAAAGAGCGATCATGGAACAGGCTCAGACCGATCAAAGCGCGCTGACAGGGAACGTGCTGTTTTACAAGACCCCGGAACCCCTGAGCATCGAAGCTCACGGCGTCCTCGGCATCAGCGCGTCGGCCACGCCGCACGCGTTCGTCGCCGAAACCAACGTCGTACCGCTGACCGTGGCCGAGTTTCCGGCGGCCTCGCTGAGCTACCCTATCGTGTTCATCGGCGAAAACCGCATGCCGGTTGCGGCCATGGGTCTGGCTGCCGGTCAGAACATGTTCGTGTCGCCCGAAGGCGTCTTCCGTCCGGATGCCTATCTTCCGGCCTTCGCCCGTCGCTATCCCTTCGTCTTCGCCAATGACGAGCAGGAGCAACGCCTGATCCTCTGCGTCGACACCTCGGCACCGATGGTCACCGGCAACAATCCCGACGTGGCCTTCTTCGATGGCGACAAGCCGTCGGCCTTCGTCGAAAACGCCATGCAGTTCTGCTCGGACTTCGAAAACGAGCGTCGCCGCACGGAATCCTTCGTCGAGCTGCTGAAGGGCCTCGACCTCTTCGCCCCGCGCGAAACCCTCTACCGCCCGGCCAATCCGGACGGTTCGCAGGGCGAGCCGCAGAAGATCGCCGAATACTTCGCCATCGACGAAGAAAAGCTGGCGGCCCTTCCGGCGGACAAGCTGGTGGAGCTGCGTGACAATGGCGCGTTGATGCACATCTATGCGCACCTGATCTCGCTGCTGGCTTGGGACAAGCTGATTGCCCTGACGATCGAGCGCAACAACACGCTCGGCACCGTCAACTAAGCCATCGCGCTGAAACGTAAAACCCCCGGAAGCTTAAGCTTCCGGGGGTTTTTGTTTGTCTTTGGCTTTACAGTTTTATTCCGCCGGGGGCGGATTGCGCTGAAATACCGAACGGGTCAGGCAGGAGAAGACGAGGCGGCCGGCTTCGTCCAGAAGATCATGCTGGGCGATGACCACGCCCTTGGTGTCGCCCACGGCGTCCTTGCCCATAATGGTCAGGCGTCCGCGCAGCAGTTCACCCGGGGGCGGGTTGCGCGACCAGCGCAGGGCATCGACCGCCAGCCGCTTGGTCTGGGGCCAGGTCGCCGCCGCTTCCTGCTCAAGTTTGGACCACAGGGCGAAGATCAGTGCGTCGGGCAGGCCGTCCTGAAGGTTCCATGAGGGGGCATAGACGGTGCAGAACCGTTCCAGATCTCCCTGAGACACGACGCCGGCGCCGATCGAGGCGACCTGACCAATCCACAAATCATCGAAAGCAGCAGGCATACGGACTACTCCACAGATACACAGGCGGGTGGACTCGTCTTAAGCTGTGTCGAAGGCTTCGGCAATGATTTTGCACGATGGCCGGTGAGTGCGGGAAAGCCTTGTCGTCAAAAGCCTTACGTATTGATTTGACACAGGGGCTGTGGTTTGGTTTTTGGACCGCGCCGCCCTTAAGGTCCGAACGGTTGCGCGCCCTGAATGGTCGGGTTGTTGCGCGTCGTTACCCGTTAACCTCTTTTTTGGGGCGGCGGGCCTGAAGGCTGGAGACGACGCGAACGGTGCGCAGTGATCGATGAGTACGCAGGACAACAATATTCATGTTCTTGAGGACGAGGCCTATCACGGCCTGTTCCTGACGGCTGAGCGCGATGCCGCTGCTCAGGCGCAGGGTCAGGTGCTGGCCGGTGGTCGCGTGCGTCGCCTGCGTGAAGAAGAGGCTGCGGGCGATCCGCAGGCGCTGGCCCATATCCTGCGCGCCACGCGCGAGGCGCAGGGCTATTCGCTGGATCAGGTTGCCGACATTACCCGCGTTCGCCGCTCATATCTGGAGGCGATCGAGGAGGTCGCCTATGACCGCCTGCCGTCGCGTGCCTTTTCCATTGGCTTCGTCAAGGCCTATGCCAAGGCGCTGGGGCTGGACGAGGAAAGTCTGGCGGAGATGTTCAAACGCGCCTTTGCCGATCCGCATCAGTCGGATCGTTTGCGCGCGCCCGTCGGTGCGGCCTTTGAGGACCTCAAGCCCAGCTACCGGCTGTATGCGGGTATTGCCGGAGCGCTGCTGCTGGCCGTGGTGGGCTGGAACCTGTTTCAGCGTACTCCCGGACTGCTTCCCGGGCATGCGGTCAGTGGTGACATGACCCCGCGCGTCTGGTCGCCGGGCGTGCCGCTGGTGCGCAACGCGCTGGTCCTGACCCAGCCTGCCGCCGCGCCCAAGGATCAGGACCTGCCGGTGCCCTACTATACGCCGGGGCTCGAGGAGGGCTTTGCGGCCATCGATGCCGAGCGCGCCGAGCAGAACCCGCAGGCGGTTACCGGCCCGACGCTTCAGATGCGTAAGGCCTTCAACCCGCGCGGCGCGGTCTATGGGGCTATCCCGGCGGATTCGCTGGTTACCATTCAGGCGCAGCGCAGCGTCAATCTGGTCCTGCGCGGTACGGATAACCGGGTCTATTTCGCGCGTCAGCTGGGGGCAGGCGAAGCCTATCGCATCCCGCAGGTCAGCCCGGTCAATCTGCTGATCGATGTCGGTGATCCGAAGGCGTTCGAAATCTATTACAATGGTGAGTTCGCGGGCATAATGGAGGAGCGTGAAACGACTGCCTCCAAGATCAATGCCCGTGCCGCCGCGCTGGCCAAGCTGATGGACGCTCAGATGGAGGCCGTCCGTCCTGCGGCTCGTCCGGCGGGCACGCCTCAGGCGACACCCGCTCAGGATCAGGCCGCGTCGTTGCCTGCGGCGCCTGAGGTGCGTGACGGACCTCTGCCTTACCTTCCGGCGCAAAGACAGGCCCAGCCTGCGGCGCAATCGCCCGCCGAGGCACCGGCCACGCCGCCGACAGCGACGACCCAGCCCTGATTTCCACGTTTTCCCCTTTTCGCAGACGACCTGAGCGCTTACATAGAGGCCATCTGCCGTAACCTTCAGAGTGCCCGATGAGTGATCATACCCACGTCCGCCCCTGGCGCATGATCGAACGCCGCAAGAGCCGCAAGATCCGCGTGGGTAAGGTCGAGGTCGGTGGCGACGCCCCGATCACCGTGCAGTCGATGACCAATACCAAGACGCACGATGTCGATGCGACCGTGCGTCAGATCCATGCGCTGGAAGAGGCGGGGGCCGATATTGTGCGCGTGTCGTGCCCGGATGTGGAATCGACCGAGGCGCTGAAATCCATCGTCAAACAGGTGTCGGTGCCCATCGTGGCCGATATCCACTTCCACTATAAGCGCGGCATCGAGGCGGCGATGGCGGGGGCAGCGTGCCTGCGCATCAATCCCGGCAATATCGGCTCTCCGGACCGTGTGCGCGAAGTCATCAAGGCGGCCAAGGACTATGGCTGCTCCATGCGCATCGGCGTCAATGCCGGGTCGCTGGAAAAGGAACTGCTGGAAAAATACGGCGAGCCGTGCCCTGACGCCATGGTCGAAAGTGCGCTTTTCCACGCCAATATCCTGCGCGACAACGACTTCCACGAATTCAAGATTTCGGTGAAGGCGTCGGATGTCTTCCTCACCGTGGCGGCTTATCAGGCGCTGGCCGAGGCCATAGACTGTCCGCTGCATATCGGCGTGACCGAAGCCGGGCCTCTGCGCACGGGTACGATCAAATCGGCTATCGGTCTGGGTAATCTTTTGTGGGCGGGGATCGGCGACACGATCCGCGTTTCTCTGGCTGCCGATCCGGTCGAAGAGATCAAGGTCGGCTTCGACCTGCTGAAATCGCTGGGCCTGCGCCATCGCGGCGTCAATATCATCGCCTGTCCGTCCTGCGCGCGTCAGGGCTTCAACGTTATCGACACGGTGGCAGCACTTGAGGAAAGACTGGCTCACATTGCCACGCCCATGTCGCTGTCGATCATCGGGTGCGTGGTCAATGGTCCCGGTGAGGCCCTGTTCACCGATGTTGGCTTTACCGGCGGCGGCGCGGGTTCGGGTATGGTCTATATGGCCGGAAAGCCCGACCATAAGGTCTCCAATGCCGAGATGATCGACCATATCGTCGGGCTGGTCGAGGCCCACGCGGCCAAGCAGGACGCCCTGACGGCGGCCGTGCCGGAACAGGCGCAGTAACGCAACCGCATAAGAAAAGCCCCGGCAGGTGTCACTGCCGGGGCTTTTCTGTTTTGATTTTAGAGCATTTTTCGCTCAAGTGCCAAAAAGCTGTCTTGGCGGTTGAGCGTTAAAAAATGCGGCAAAACAAAAATTTAGAGCACGTTCTCGGTTCAATTTGAACGAAACGTGCTCTAGCTTGTTATCTCAGGCCCGCGACCACGCGACCGCGGTTGATATGGGTGACCTGAGGCGCGGTGGCTTGCTGGCTTTCCATCATCAGGTCGATTTCCTCGCGCGCCACCGGCTTGGAGAACAGGTAGCCCTGAATGATCGGGCAACCGGCCTGACGCAGGATCTGGCTCTGGGCTTTGGTTTCCACGCCTTCAGCAAGGATGCTGAGGTGCAGGGCCTTGGCCAGCTTGATGATGGCGCGGATCAGGGCGTCGGCGTCCGGATCGACCCCGAGGTTCGAGACGAAGGAGCGGTCGATCTTGATCTTGTCCACCGGATAGCGGCTCAGATAGCTGAGCGACGAATAGCCGGTGCCGAAATCGTCCAGTGCGATGGAGAAGCCCATGCCGCGCAGGGCGTGCAGGGTGTTCTGGGTCGGCTGATCGTCGTTGAGCAGCATGCCTTCGGTGATTTCTACCTCGATCATGCGCGGCTCGACGCCGGTTGCCGCCATCATTGCCTTCAGTTCGGCCAGATAGCGTGTCGAGCGCAGTTGCGTCGCCGAGACGTTGACCGCCACCTTCAGGCCCGGCCAGCGCTTCGAATCGATCAGGGCGCGATGCATGATCAGATTGCCGAGGTCGTGCATCAGGCCGCATTCTTCGGCCAGCGGGATGAAGTAGGCCGGGCTGATCGGGCCGCGTTGCGGGTGAGTCCAGCGCGCCAGCGCCTCGACCCCGACGATGCGGCCGTTGTGGTCGACCTGAGGCTGATAGACGACGTCGATGGCTTCGATGTGGATCGCTTCGCGCAGGCCCGTTTCCAGCAGCTTGCGCAGCTTGATGGTCGAGTCCATTTCTACTTCGAAGAAGGCGTATTGCGAGCGGCCCTGTTCCTTCGCGCGATAGAGGGCGAGGTCGGCCTGACGCAGGGCTTCGGGGGCCTCAAGCTCGGCATCCTGCAGCAGGGTGACGCCGATCGAGCAGGACGAATAGACCGGACCGCTTTCCAGCGTGACCTGACCCTTGAGCCCTTCGAGCACACGCTTGGCCAGCGCGGCGGCGGAATGGGCGTCGGTATCGGTCTGGATGATGACGAATTCATCGCCGCCCAGACGCGCTAGCGTGTCGCCGGAACGGATCATGCCCGATATGCGGTGGGCGCTGTGACGGATCAGTTCGTCACCGGCGGTGTGACCCAGCGTGTCGTTGACGTCCTTGAAGCGGTCGAGGCCGATGCACATGACGGCGACGGCACCGCCCTGACGGCGCAGACGTTCGGTCGCCTGAGTCAGGCGGTCGGTGAACAGGCTGCGGTTGGGCAGACCGGTCAGAGCGTCGTGCATGGCCATGTGCTTGGCGCGCGCTTCGGAGGCGATCAGGCTGCGGGCGGTCTTCTGACTCTGATGCAGCAGGGTGACGGCCACCGCGCCCAGCCCCGCCGACACCAGAAGGGCCGGCAGCAGGGCGCGCGTGAACAGGTCGTAGCCGGGACGGGCAGGGGCCCAGACCAGCTCGGCGCGGTGCTGACCCGACTCGTCGGTAAAGACGGCGTGCGCATAGTCGGCGGGCGGAGTCTTGCCTGCCTTGAGCGGTACGATACGCGTCAGCATATGGCTGTTGGACAGGGTGGTCAGTTCCGCCGCGTTCAGGCGGTGCACGCCGACGACCATATAAGGGACGTGACGCTTCAGAACGCGGTCCTTGCTGTCGGGCAGGACCAGGCTGGCACCCATCAGGTAGATGTCGCCGTCGATGACGGTGACGCGGGCCATGGCGTTGCTTTTGGAGGTCATGCCGATACCCGACGAGGTGTGGGTATAGTAGCGGTCGCGCATATCCTGCGCCAGACGACCCACCGCGGCCTCATAGGGGCGGAACCCCGTCAGCGACATTTCCTCGCTGCCGTGCCAGCCCAGAACCGGCTGGTTGCGGGTATCGAGGACAAAGGTCTGCTCGTAATTCAGATATTCGGCGAAATAGCTGCCGTAATTTTTGGACACCCATTCCTTGTCGAACTTCACGGCTGTTTTTTCGACAGCCATGTTCCAGATGGTCATGGGGGCCATCAACTGCGCCTGAGTTTCGGCAAGTTGCAGCAGGCCGTTGTGGACATAGGCCTGCTCGCGTTCGCGGCTGGCCTTGTCGATCTGGGCGGCCCATATCCATAATGACCCTATAAGCGCGCATACTGCGCCAACCACGACAATCGTCATGGGGGCCAAAAGTCTTAATTCGCTCCGGTCTCGTTTCACGAGGCGTCTCATTCTGAGTGACGGTTACTAGAACTGCGACCATAGCGCGAAACCCTTAAATTAAGGCAAACGCAAAAAGCTTTTATTATTAAGCGGTTGCGGTATTTTTCCACAGATCTAACAAGGTTTTTTCCCTTGACGCGCAAAGGGTTGCGCCGCATTTGTGTCACCATTGAAACGGAGGGCTTCATGCGTCTATTTGTCAATTCGGGCTCCCCGTTTGCCAGAAAATGCAAAATTCTGGTCCGCGAACTGGGGCTGACGGCTGCTGTCGAAGAGGTGGCGACCGACACCATCGCTGCCCTGCCGGAGCACGTCGGCATTAACCCTTTCGCGCAGATTCCGGCGCTGGTGACCGATGACGCGCAGGTCTTTGTCGACTCGAC
>JASGGL010000061.1:0-15993 GCA_047605065.1 Asticcacaulis sp. | reverse complement strand
TTTTTTCGCTCCGCAAGGCGGAAACGCAGGCCCGATATGAATATCGGGGCAAGTGTCCAACATAGCGGGCGGAAATAAAGACCCGCGAAGGCGACCCGAAGACTTTCCAGACAATCTCTTAAATCAGCCGCACCGTCTTCGCACCGGATTCATTGAGGATCAGGAACAGGTCGATCAGCGCCTTAGGTGGGGCCGAGCCCAGATCGATACGCCACTGCCCGTCTTCGAAGCGGAAACTGTGCAGCACCGCCGACAGGGCCTCGCGGTGTTCGTCCGGATCGACACCGGGCGTCGTCCAGTCGTCGAACCAGACCTGCAGGGTCGCCTTGTCCGGCAGGGCAACATCGCTCACCACCACCACATCGTCCCAGCGCAGGCGCTCGATGATCACATCCATGCCGGTAAGGGTCACGGTGATCGGCTTATAGGACAGCATCTTCGACGGCTCGAAACGCACCACGCGCGGGTCGTTGTCGGTGATCAGATAGTCAGCGACCAGAAACCCGTCGAACAGGGCATCGTCCTGCACCACCAGCAGCACTTCGGGCTCACCGGCATTGCCCGCCTTGCGGTGGTTTTCAATGAAGGAGCGGTACTGCTCAAGGTAATGGGTGCGCGTCTGGTTGAGGAAATTGACCAGCGGCTGAAGCCCGCGCTGGGTCACGCGCTCAGATCCGGAACCGGTAGTGCCCTGTGAGGTCATGGATAAATAACTGGTCTTCCTGCTTCGGTCCCTGACCGATATTGTGAATGACCTGATAGCGGTTCCGGCTGAGAAACACCAGTTGATCCGACACAATCATGATATGCGGCAGGCGCGAACCGATAATGCGACAGGTCACCAGATCGCCGGGGCGGTAATCTTCGGCCTTACGGCTCAACGGCCGCAGGCTGGCAAAGCGGTTAAAGAAGACCTCGAGATTGGGCACGCGCCGGTGATCGATATTGGAGTCCGGGCGCCGCAACCCCCAGTTTTTCGGATAAAGGCGAAAATTCGCCGTCATATCCTCATGCACCAGTTGCTGAAGATCGATGCCGAGCGTGCGATAGGCGCGGATGACGACATCGGTGCATACCCCCTTGTCCGGGGCGACATCCCCCATGGGATAGGGGATACGCGTGTAAGCGGAATCGTAGGCGACGCGTTGCCGCGTCTGGGCATGGGCCGCCGTCAGAAACCGCGCGGCCGGATCATCCGCAAACGCAGGCCCTTCCCCCATGGCCAGAACCACAGGGGACGCCAGAATGCTGCCGATAAGCCTGCGACGATCCACGCGGTCTATTTTACGGCGCGATCCATGGCTTCACCAGCGGATTCGATGTCGCGGCCGACGCCCTTGACCGTATTGCAGGCCGAAAGCACGGGCAGGATGGCGATCAGGGAAATGATGACGATGCGCTTCATAAAGATTGACCCTTCGAACAATCAGGACAGATGCCAAAGGGTTAGGCTCAGGTGCCTCCCCCGGCAATCCGGGAGTGGCCGCCGGAAAATAAGCGCAGGGTAAAAAAGCCGTAAGCCTGATGCCCGTAAGCCTAATGCTTATGGAACCAGTTGATGCGGCCCGATTTCCGCTCCCACAGGTATTCGTGCAGCGGAAACACCAGAGTCTGCACCACCGGCTCAAGAAGGCCGATACCGAGGGAGATGGCCAGATTGCCGGTCAGGGCATAGGCAATACCCGTCGCCACCGCCACATGCAGGCAGCCATAGGTCAGGGTTTTGAACAGTAGCCGCATCAGGCCTCCTTATTATGTGCGAATATAATAATAATTCTCATTTGCACAAGGGGCGTAAAAACACTGGCTCAGTGACTGTGGAACAGCTCCAGCTTTTGCGGGGCTTTGCGCTCCCACACATATTCATGCAGCGGGAAGACAAGGGTCTGAACCACCGGCTCGATAAGGCCGATGCCCAGCGATATCGCCCAGTTACCGGTCAGGGCATAGGCGACCGACGAGGCCACGAAGACGTGGATGGTTCCATAGGACAGGGTTTTGGCGAACAGGCGCATAACGTATCTCCGTATCTGAGCCTCAGACTAGCCGTCGCCACCGCAAAAGAAAAATCGATCGTTTTTGATTTTTCGATAAATGAAAGCTATTCTCAAAACGCAAGCCTCTTGCCCCCGCCCCGTGTCCCGGCGTAAGGACGGACATGACCGCACCTTCAACCCCGGCTTCCCCTTCCATTGCCGTGATCGGCGCAGGCCCCGCCGGGCTGATGCTGGCCGAACGCCTGAGCGCCGCGGGCCTCAGGGTCGACATCTACGACCGCATGCCCTCGGTGGCGCGCAAGTTCCTGATGGCCGGGCGCGGCGGGCTCAACCTCACCCATTCCGAGCCTCTGGCCGCCTTTATCGGACGCTATGGCCCGGCGTCCGCCATGCTGAAGCCCGCCATCGAAGCCTTCCCGCCGCGCGGCTTACGCGACTGGGCCGACGGCCTTGGGGCCAATAGCTTTGTTGGCACCAGCGGACGCGTCTTTCCGAAGGCGCTCAAGGCTTCGCCCTTGCTGCGCGCCTGGCTGCACCGGCTGGAAGCGCAGGGCGTGCGCCTGCATACGCGCCACGACTGGACGGGCTGGGAAGACGGCGCGCTGCGGTTCGATCATCAGGGCGAAGCGGTGCACGTGCGCCCCGATGTCACCGTTCTGGCGCTGGGCGGCGCAAGCTGGCCCCGGCTGGGCGGCGACGGCGGCTGGATGGAGGCACTCAGCGCCAGAGGCGTCGCCACAGCCCCCTTCCGCCCCGCCAATATGGGCTTCACCGCCGACTGGAGCCCACATGTGCGCGACAAGTTCGCCGGGGAGCCGCTGAAAAACATCGCCCTGACCTTCGATAACCGTACGCGCAAGGGCGAGATCATGCTGACCCGCCACGGGGTCGAAGGCGGCCTGATCTACGCCTTCGCTGCGGCCTTGCGCGACGCCATCCAGCGTAAAGGACAGGCGATAATCCACATTGATCTCAAGCCCGAATGGTCGGAAGCCCAGATCATCAACCGCCTGTCGCGCGGCGCGAAAAACGACAGCCTGAGCAACAGATTACGCAAGACGCTTAACCTTACGCCGCCGCAGATCGCCCTGCTGCGCGAAGGCGGTGAGCCGACGCCCGCCCGCATCAAGGCCCTGCCCGTCACCCTCACCGGCGCACAGGGGCTGGAACGCGCCATATCGAGCGCGGGCGGCATTCGTCTTGATGCCATAACGAAGGACTACGAACTAAAGGCACTGCCCGGTGTTTACGCCATCGGGGAAATGCTCGACTGGGAAGCCCCGACCGGCGGTTACCTGCTTCAGGCCTGCTTCAGTCAGGCGGTATGGACGGCCGAGGCGATTCAGAAACGGCTGACCTGAACCCGCCTACGGTTCATACCGGTTCAGCACACGTCTATCGGTGCGCTTCGTTTTGATCAGGCCGCATACATTCGCCGTGCCTGTCCGAATGGTCAGCACCGTGTCCGCCTCAAAGCCCTCGAACCGTTCGCGTTCAGTGACAGCATAGACATAGGTATCGAACAGAGTCTGTTCGCGCTGTTTGGTCAGCGACACATCACAACCCGTAATATATCCGGCAGCCTCGGCGAATCGAAGTGCGCCTTCGCACTTATCGCGTATGCGTTTTATCACCACGTCATCGGAAACAATCCGGCTGTGCCCACAACCCGATACGACGTCGGCATTCAGCCCCAGATACGCGCCGCCACCCACGATGCAGGCCAATCCGATGATGAGCGTCTGATTACGCTTCATTAGCGGGCCTCACAAAATCCAGCTTGACGTTTTGCAAAAAAAATCACGCATAGTTGTAATATAGAGGGGGAGCTTATGATGCGTTTTTTACACGGCCTCACCGTAGCGGTTATACTAGGCTTTACAGCACCTGCAACGGCACAGAATGACGCTTGGCTGACAAGTGCCCGCGCCAGCAACCCACTCTCTCAGTATCTGCTGGGACGTTATTATGAAGACAGCGCTCAGACTAAAACCCTGAATATGGCCGAGGCCCTGCGCTGGTACCAATCCGCTGCCGCCCTTGGCCAGTCGGACGCCATCATAAGGTTATGCGCCTACTACGCCGCCGAAACCGGCGACATGGATGAGGCCATGAACTATTGCCCGAAAGCGGTCATACTCGGGGATGCCGTCTCCTACCTCACCACGAAAGATGGCAGCGAGCGGTACGGCCCCTATAACCGTAGCGAACTTAGCGAAGCCTATGCCTTTATGGGTGATGTCTTCACTACAGACAGACAGGGATTGGGGGCCGATGGCAGGCGTGCGGTGGCGCTGTTAAGAAAGGCCGCGGAATTAGGCAGGAGCGAAATCTATCTTCGCCTGAGAGAGATATACCTTGCTGGAAAGCTGACGCCCGCCAATCCGGAAGCGGCACTGCAAATGGCGCGCCTTGCCGCGGCACACAATCAGCCCGAAGGTATAATCTATATGGCGGAACATTATGATCGGGGCCTCGGCACGGCTATCGATCCAGATGAAGCCTTCCGTTTATATTACATTGCCGCTCAAAAAAATATTCCAGCGGGCGTCAACTGGATGACCGCCCACACGAAACGGGAAACCGTCATCTTCACACGACGTCGAATCCAATTCACCCCGAGCGATCAGTTTGATAATTTTACAATAAATAAAACAGATATTTATGGGCAAAAAACGGAAATTTCACTGCTACCATATTTCTTTGGGCGCTTCGCAGACAACTACCCCGATAAAGCTCTGGACCATGAACAGGAAGGGGTAGCCACTGTAAGCTGCCGCTGGAGCGACGAAGGGACAATGGAAAATTGTGTCGTCCTGTCGGAATCCCCTACCGGGTGGGACTTCGCTTTTCAAACGGTATCTACTGCCCAGAAGCCCTTCGATGTCGTGCAGAAAGACGCCTTCAAAGCCCTGGTCAAGGGAAAGTGGTCACAATTCCGTTTCCGGTGGACTCTCGAAGAATAGGCATCAGAAATCCGGTTTGAAAAACGCCGGATCGTAGCCGAAATCGCGGCGGGCGGCGTCGTGCGGAAAGATCAGGTCGGTGTTCATGCGCAGCGCCATGTTGACATTGCCTTTCAGGGCCGCGCCGGGCCGGATAAGCCCCAGCACCCCGAACCCCAGCCGCCACACCCCTTCGGGCAGGGCGATAATGCGCTCAGGACGCCCCTTGGCGGCAAACACCCGCGCCACCATGTCGCGGTAGCTCAGCGTCTCGCCCCCCGACAGGTCATAGGCCTTATCCTTCGTCGCCTCCGTGGCCAGTACCGCCAGCGCGGCTCTGGCCAGATCGCGGGCATGAACCGGCTGACGCAGGCCCGACGCCTTACCGCACACAGGGAAGACGCCCATACGATCAATCATTGAAGCAATACGGCTGACATTCTGATCTCGGCCTTCGTCATAGATCAGGGTCGGGCGCAGGATCGTCCAGGCGACATCGTGGGTGGCGCAAAAGGCCTCGATACGGGCTTCGGCCTCGCTCAGAAGCTCGACCACGCGGCGTTCTTCCGGTTCCGGCGAAAAGGTCTTGGTGAAACGCGAGGTCGAGGAGAAGGCGACGATGCGTTTCATGCCCTGCGCCCACAGGACCTCGAGCACGGCGTCGGTCATCAGCCAGATCGGCGAGGTGACGATCACCTGATCGAAACCCTCGCCTTCGAAGGCCTCCGGATGCATCAGATCAAGGAAGAGGTCGTCGGGTCGCCTGGGTTTGCGCGTGGTGAAACAGGTCCCATCGGCGGCTCCATCGGCATCTGCGTCCCTCAGCCGTGCCCCCACAAGGCTCGTCGCCCCGATCACCAGTCGCTTGCTCATCCGATTCTCCAGAACGCCCTGAGGTTTACACGGATGCGCCCCTCAGGGGAATGCGGGCGTCCGTTCCTTGACACCGATCCCCCCTTTTCATAAGATTCCGGGGCGGATTTACCGCCCTAAAGGAAGCTTATGCCGGAGATTGTGCGAAACCGCTGATGGTCTCGCAGCGATGAGACCCTGAACGCCCGCCCCGTCTGAAACGGGCGGCGGGTATGTCTGCGGCTTCTCCCAAGAGCTTTTTTCAATGAATATTTCTAAAGCAGAACAACGCGTTCTGCATGTTCTCGCGCAGGGCGGCCTGATCCGCCACGAGCGCGACACGCGTGGACGCATCTGCGACGTGCTGTGCTTCACGCGCGACGGCCACCTGCTCAGTGCCTGTAGTATGGGCCTCTTTAAACGTCTCAGGAAACGTCGTCTGATCGCATCGGTCGATGGCGAACCTTACCGGATCACCTATCTGGGGCGAACCAGCGTCCGCGCACAGCTGGATAATCGTTAGGACGCTTGCCACGGGGCGAGCATAAGCCTATGTCTCGCCCCGTTTGTCTGTTGCGAAAGTCCCGGTCATGAGCGCCTACAAGTCCCTGCGTGATTTCATCCAGAAGCTCGAACGCGAAGGCGAACTGGTGCGGGTGACTGAACCCGTCTCCACCCATCTGGAAATGACCGAGATCCAGACCCGTCTGCTGGCGGAAAAAGGCCCGGCGGTGCTGTTCGAAAACGTCATCCTGCCCGACGGGTCGAAATCCGACATGCCGGTGCTGGTCAACCTGTTCGGCACGGTCAAGCGCGTGGCCATGGGCGTGACACTCGAAGGCAAGGACCGCACCAATCCTCAGGATCTGCGTGAGGTCGGCGAACTGCTGGCCTTCCTGCGTCAGCCCGAACCGCCGCGCGGCTTCAAGGACGCGCTCTCCATGCTGCCGCTGGCCAAAACCGTCATGGGCATGCGTCCCAAGACCGTCTCCAGGGCCCCGGTGCAGGAGGTCGTTCAGACAGGCGATCAGATCGACCTGACGCGCCTGCCGGTGCAGGGCTGCTGGCCCGGTGAGCCCGCACCGCTGATTACGTGGGGCCTTGTGGTCACCAAGGGACCGTCCGACTCCCGCGAAGACGATTTCAACCTCGGGATCTACCGGATGCAGGTGCTGGGTAAGGACCGCGCCATCATGCGCTGGCTGGCCCACCGCGGCGGCGCGCAACACCACGCGCGCTGGAAGAAGGCAAAAAAGAAAGAGCCCCTGCCCGCCTGCGTCGTGCTGGGGGCCGATCCGGGGACGATTCTGGCCGCCGTCACGCCGGTGCCGGACACGCTGTCTGAATACCAGTTCGCGGGCTTGCTGCGCGGGGCTAAGGCCGAACTGGTTCCGGCCAAGACCGTGCCTCTGATGGTGCCCGCCGAGGCCGAAATCGTTCTGGAGGGGCATGTCCTGCTCGACGAATATGCCGACGAAGGCCCCTATGGCGACCACACCGGCTATTATAACTCGGTCGAGAAATTCCCTATCTTTCAGGTGTCGGCGATCACGCGTCGCAAGCAGCCGATCTATCTTTCGACCTTCACCGGCCGTCCGCCCGATGAGCCCTCCGTGCTGGGCGAAGCTTTAAATGAAGTCTTTATCCCGCTGATCCGTCAGCAGTTTCCGGAAATCGTCGACTTCTGGCTGCCGCCCGAAGGGTGCAGCTATCGCATCGCCGTCATCTCGATGAAGAAGGCCTATCCCGGTCACGCCAAGCGCGTGATGATGGGGGCTTGGTCGTACCTGAGGCAATTCATGTACACCAAGTGGCTGATCGTCGTCGACGACGACATCAACTGTCGCGACTGGAAGGACGTCATGTGGGCCGTGTCCACGCGCATGGACCCGGCGCGCGACCTGACCCTTATCGAGAACACGCCGATCGACTATCTCGACTTCGCCTCGCCCGAAAGCGGGCTGGGCTCGAAGGTCGGGCTCGACGCCACCAACAAGTGGGAGCCGGAAACCCACCGCGAATGGGGCGAAGAACTCTATATGGAGCAGGACGTCATCGACCGCGTCAGCGAAAAGTGGGCGGCGATGGGCCTGCCGGGTTCGGGTAAGCCGATCTGGAAAAAGTAGGTGGCCATGCGTGGGGTGGGGCTACTTCTGTTCAGTATGGTCACAGTGATCGGCAACGGCCTGTTTGCCTGCACTGATCTGGCTTGGCGGCTCGACGGCGCTCCTCCCGAAACCTATCCGGAGATATTCTACTTCTTCTACCCTTTACCGACGGCAATTCTGCTGCTGATTGACGCTATCCTCATCGTCAGTTTAACCCGACATCGCGCGGCACCTGATCTGCGCAGTCTGTGGCAAGCGGCCTATATCAAGCTCATAAGTCTTGGCAGCCTTAGTATGCTTTGCCTCGCAAATACCGACCGCATGTCAGGTTTTCAACAAGCCATCGGACAGTTGGTAATGGAAGTTTATCCGTTGGTTTTTCTGCCTCTACATGTCTGCCTGACCCTCTGGGGGTGCCGACAAGCTTTCAACGGAAAACCCGTAATTCATACCCTACCCTGACTTTCGGTATGGCGTACCGTCCGGCCATTTGCCGGTGCGGACGGCGCGTTGTTCGCGCATCTGCGCCTGTTTGTTAGCCCAGCCTTTTTGCCAGCCGGTATCTGAAGTGCCAGTTGGTTCTGCCACCTCCCCCGCTATCGCAGGGGAGGATGTTCGCCTTTCTGGCCCCGCTACCGCAGGAGAGGATATTTTTTCATCCTCCCCTGTGAGCGAAGTGAACGGGGGAGGTGCCGAGCCTGTCGAGGCGGAGGGGGCCTCCTCACGACCGGTCGCAGCCGACGCCCCCCGCCTGCCTGCCCGCGGCTTCACCAGCGGCGTACATACCCCTCGGATCATCCGGTCGACGGCGATAACGGCGCGGGCCACCCGTGCGATCTCAAGCGCCGATGTCGGCACCGGAAGAGCTTCGATCCGCCGCAGCGTCTGATCGGCAAGGTGCAGAAGGCGGGCCTGAAACGGGGAAAAGGCATCAGCATGTGTCATGCGCCCATGATGCGCACGGTTGCAACGGGCGGGGACAGATTGGGCAAAAAATTCGCCTCGCCGCTGCGGGCGTTTCCATTTTGCCTTTCTGATGAAAAGCTTATCACCTCTCCCCGCCGGAGCCGAGAGGGGATAAGGCCGCCCGGCTAAGACGACGGCACTATACCTTCCCCGTAAAATCGTGTTCGATACCCTGAGAAAAACCAACCGGGGAGCCATCCATGTCCGATCTGAACCGCCGCGCGCTGATCACGTCGCTGGCCGCCATGGCCACACTGCCCGCCCTCCCCGCTCAGGCCCGCACCCCGGCGCGCAAATTTGCGTGGGTGCCGAGCTGGTACGCCGCACCGGAGCCTTCGGGCAACGGTGCGCAGGCCGAAAACCTGACCCTCAGACAGATTGTGCGCCTGAGCGCCGGGGGCGCCGCGTTGCGTATCCGCCTGTCCAACGCCTACGGGACCACGCCTCTGCTTATCGATGAGGTGCGCGTGGCCAAACGCGTAGCGGGCGCGCGCATCGACCCGGCCACCGACCGGGCGGCAACCTTCGACGGACGCGCCGCCGTCAGCATTCCCCCCGGGGCCTATATGCTCAGCGACCCCGTCTCGCTTTCGGTCGACGCCTTAAGCGATCTGGCCGTCAGCCTCTATGTCAAAGGCCCCGCGCCGCTTTCCACCGTCCACGACATTCAGCGCGGCGCGCTCTATGCCGCCTCAGGGCCGCAGGCCGCCGCCCCCGAACTGCCCGCCGCAAAACCCGATATCGGCATCGGCAAGGCGTTCCCATGGCTGTCGGGCATCGAGGTCATGACCACGGATACGACCCGCGCCATCGTTGCCTTTGGCGATTCGATCACCGACGGCTTCGGCATCACGCCGGATCAGGGCCGGACATGGCCCGATGTCTTCAATCAGCGCCTGAACGCCGCCCGCCTGCCGCTCAGCGTCGTCAATGGCGGCATCAGCGGCAACCGCCTGCTGAACCACGGCACACAGTCGCGCTTCGGCTCCGGCGCGCTGGCGCGTTTCGACCGCGACGTGCTGGCTCAGCCGAATGTCGCCGCCACCATCCTCCTGATCGGTATCAATGACCTTGGCCACGCTCAGGGCCCGGGCAGCGCGGGCTTCGCCCCGGTCGAAGCCCTGACCGGCGGCCTGCGTCAGATCGCCGATCGCGCCTCGGCCCACGGCCTGCGCGTCTATGCCGCCACCCTCACCCCGTTCAAAGGGACGGTTTTCCGCGACTACTATTCCGACGAGAAGGAGGCCCGCCGTCAGGCCGTCAACGCCTGGCTGCGCAAGACCGATGTGTTCGATGCCGTGTTCGACTTTGATCGCGCGCTCGAAGACCCGGCGCGCCCCGGCTGGCTCCTGCCCGCCTACGATGTCGGCGATCACCTGCACCCGAACGATGCGGGCGCGGCGAAGATGGCGCAGGCCATCCCGCTGAAGGCCTTCGATTGGGCGAAAGCGAAAAAACGTTAGCTGGCTGCCTTAAGCCCCTTACGCCAGTCTTCGGCGTCCAGATAAGCGTGGATAGCGTCGGCGCGCATGGGCTGGGCGAAATAATAGCCCTGAATGTAGCGCGCCCCGATATCACGCAGCAGCCTCAGTTCCTCCACCGTTTCCACGCCTTCGACCACATGGTCCAGCGACAGGTTCCCGCACAGGTCGATCAGCGTCTTGACGATCTTGACCGTCGAATCGTGGCGCATCAGCTGGGTCACGAAGCTGCGGTCGATCTTGATCTTGTCGGCGGGCAGGCGGTGGATGTAGCCGAAGCTGGAATAGCCGGAACCGAAGTCGTCCAGAGCGATGCGGCTGCCCATGGCCTTGAGCCGAGACAGGGCCTCAAGCGCCTGCTCGAAATCGGTCAGCATGGCGGTTTCGGTGATTTCGAACTCAATCCGGCGCGCGTCGACGCCGGAGCGCAGAACGGTTTCGCAGATCCGCTCGATGGCGGGCATGGAACGCAGGTCGCGCGCCGACAGGTTGAACGATACCCGCACCTCCTCCGGCCAGTCGCGCACGCTGGCCAGCGCCTTGCGCAGCAGGATTTGCGTGATGTCGCTGATCAGGCCTGAGCGTTCTGCGGCGCGGATGAAGATGTCCGGACGCACCGTCCCCAGTTTCGCCGATTCCCAGCGCGCCAGCGCTTCGAAACTGACCGTGCGCTGCGCCGTAAGGTCGATCTGCGGCTGGAAGACGATATAGAGCTCGTGCTCAAGGTCCGATGAACGCAGGGTCTGGTCAACCGCGCCGAAATCGCGCATCTCGCTCTCGTGGCGGCCATCGAAGACCACCGGCGCGCCACGCAGGTTCTGCTTGGCGTAGTAGAGCGCGTAGTCGGCCCGCTCGAGCATCTGAGATCCCGACCACATCCCTGCCGGATCGGCATGCACAAAGCCGACCGAGCCGGAAATATTGGCGCTGACCCCGCCTCCGAGCACGTAGGTTTCCCGCAGCGCCGCGCACAGGGTTTCCCCGATCTGGCGCAGGTCGGCGTCCGTATGATGCCCCTTGAGGATCAGGGCGAACTCATCGCCGCCCAGCCGCGCCACCATATCGCCGGACTTTACGCATTCGCGCAGGCGGCGGCCGACCTCGACCAGCAAGGCATCACCCACACTATGACCATAAAGATCGTTGACCGGTTTGAAGCCATCGAGGTCGATCAGCCCCAGATCGAAAGGCATCCCACGCCGCGCCGACGCCAGCGAGACCTCAAGCTCGCTGAAGAAGCTGCGGCGGTTGGGCAGGCTGGTCAGGGCATCGTAGTGCGACAGGACCTGCGCCTCCTGACGATGCTTGTCGGCCAGCACGCGGGCGTGGACGGCGCGGAAGATCGCCGTGCGCATGATCCCGGCCATGCCGAAGGCCGTGGTGATCCCGGCGAACCCGACCCAGATATGCTGCTTGAGCACCGGATGTCCGGCATGATTGGCCATCAGGTACATGGTGATGATCGCCATCAGCGAGGTCGGCAGAACCACCCGCAGCGAGGCCGCCGACGTCGCATAAACCAGCGTCAGCAGGACGAAATAGATCAGCTTGGCCGGCTCGAAATGCAGGCTCTGATAGGTCACCACATTGGCGTACATCAGGATGTTGACACAAAGACTGGCGACCTCAAGCCGTCCCATCTCTTCGGTGCGTCGCGTCCAGTTGAAAAGGAAACCGCAGATCAGCGCCGTCGATCCCGCCAGCGTGGCCAGAATCGGCAGATCCATGCCCTTTTCGTAGAAAAAATGCGAAATGAAGACAATGACGTAGTAGCTGCCGACCACGCCGCACAGGCCGCGCACGATCGGACGCAGGGCATTGACCTTCTGACGTCCCAGCTCGACCGGATCGACGTCTGCGGCGCGAAACCCCGCGCCCACCCGGCGACGCAGGCGGTTAAACCGCCTCTGCAAAGCCGTAGCGTATCCTGTAACAGACAGCATGGGACCCCGTACACTTGCCAGCGCGGCCCATCACAGCGCGCTTTCACGCCTAAGGTCGTATCGTCCCCGCCTAAATATTATACTAATCAAGGACAAAAAACCTGAAAGAACAGATCGAAAGGTCGTATGGGCGAACATTCACCCCCTGAAAATGAGCGCTCGGCACGCGCGATTCACCGCGCTTTGACGGCCGCACAAACAAAAATTCAACGCCCGTCGTATAATGCGGGTTAGAATGTGCGTCTGAGCGCATACCGAAAAGTGTGCAACGGTTTTCGGAATCAAATGCGCGCAAACAAAAATTAGAGCACGATTTCGATCAGATCGGATCGGTACGTGCTCTAAACGCCAGAATCGGCGCAAAATTGTTCCAGTTGAGACTTGCGCAGGTCCCGCCCGCGCGCCTAGATAGCCCTATGCTGCATATGCAAACAGACACCGTTTCGCGCACCGATTCTCAGGACAGACTTGAACACGTCATCCGACTGGCGAAGGCGCGCGGCGCGGATGCCGCCGAGGCCGTATTCGCCGGAAACCGCTCCTTAAGCGTCGGCGTGCGCAAGGGCGAGGTCGAAACCGTTGAAAGCGATGAAAGCGGCGATCTGGGTCTGCGGGTTTTCGTGGGCCAACGTCAGGCCGTGGTGTCTGTTTCGGAATTTTCCGAAAAGACGCTGGAACGGCTGGTCGACCGCTGCGTCGCCATGGCACGGCTGGCTCCGGAAGACCCCTATGCGGCGCTGGCCGATCCGGCGCTGATCTATGCGGGCGGCGGGGCCGATAACGACCTGTGCGATCCGACCGAACTCACGGCCGATGCCCTCCGGGTCCGCGCGCTGGACTGCGAGGCCGCCGGTCTGACGGGCGATACGCGCCTGCAAACCGACAGCGCCAGCGCCGGTCAGAGCTTCAGCCACTGGCGGCTCCTGACCTCTGACGGGTTTTACGGCGAACACCGCACCAGCCTGTTTTTTCAGTCCGCCCGCCTGATCGCCACCGATGAAGCGGGCAATATGGAACGCGATGGCGAAGGCCGATCGACGCGCTACCTGAGCGACCTGCCCACCCCCGAAGCCACCGGCGCTCTGGCCGCCGAACGCGCGCTCAAGGCGCTGGGGGCGCGCAAACTCGACAGCCAGAGCGCCCCGGTCATTTTCGAACCACGCACGGCCAAATCCCTGATCGGCCTGCTTCTTGGGGCCATATCCGGCCCGTCCGTGGCACGCGGCTCAAGCTATCTGAAGAACCATCTGGGCAAACGCATCTTCGCGCCCGGCGTCACCCTGAGCGACGATCCCTTCCGCAAACGCGGGCTGGGCTCGTGCCTGTTCGACGACGAAGGCGTCGCCGTCCGCGCGCGCCACCTGATCGAAGACGGCATACTGACGACATGGCTTCTCAACACCGCCTCGGCGCGGCAACTGGGCCTGACCTCGACCGGCCACGCCTCGCGCTCGCTGGCCCACCCCTCCGGCGTTTCGACGCACAACATCACGCTGCTGCCCGGCGCACGATCGCCCGAAGATATGATGAAGGCCGCAGGTTCCGGCGTCATCATCACCTCGATGTTCGGCCCCAGCGTCAATTCCGACACCGGCGACTGGTCCGCCGGGGCGGCGGGCTTCCGCTTTGAAAACGGTGAAATCGCCTATCCGGTCAATGAAATCACCGTGGCGGGCAATCTGATCGACATTTTCGCCCGCCTCGAACCGGCCAGCGACCTCGAGATCAAGGGGACGCTCGACACGCCGTCCATCCTGATCGACGCCTTAAGCATCGGGGGCCGGTAATGACCATCGCCCCGGTTCCCCTTCAGTCCGACCTCGATCTTCTGATCGACCGAACACGCCGCGCCGGGGCTCTGGCGCAGCACCTGAAGGCGCAGGGGCTGGTGATCTCGTATAAGTCGGACGGCTCGATCGTCACCAATGCCGACCTTGAGGTCAATCTGTGGCTCAAGGAGGCCCTGCTCGACGCCCGCCCGCACTATGGCTGGCAGAGCGAGGAATCGCCCGACACGCCCGAACGCCTGAGCCAGACCGATATCTTCGTCCTCGACCCCATCGACGGCACCATGGGCTTCACCAAGGGCTCGCCCTACTGGACCATCGCGCTCTGCCTCGTCCGCGATCATCAGCCGGTGGCCGCCGTTGTCTACGCGCCCGACGCCGGGGAAATGTACAGTGCCGGTCTGGGGCTGGGGGCCTTCCTCAACGGTCAACCGATCCACGCCTCGGCCACCGACGCGTTGGACGCCGCTCAGGGTATAGGCGACGCACGGTTGTTCAGCCGTGACATCTGGCCTGAGCCCTGGCCGAAAATGGCCATCACCTCGCGCCCGTCGGTCGCCTATCGCATGGTCTGCGTCGCCGCCGGTCGCGCCGACTTTACGCTGGCCCTGACGCCCAAGCGCGACTGGGACGTGGCGGCGGCCACCCTCATCTGTCAGGAGGCCGGAGCCATGGTGTCCGACCACCTCGGCAACGCTTACGATTTCAACGACGCCAACAGCCTGAAACCCTCGCTGATCTGCGCCAGTCCGGGGCTTTATCCCGAACTCAGGCGGCGCTGCGCCCACCTTCTTTCCCTCGAAAAACTCTGAGAGCACACACTATGAGCGACAAACAACTCCTGCACATCGTCATCGGCGGCGAACTGCTGGCCCCCGGTTCGACCGAATTCAAGGATCTGAAGGCTGTGGAATTCGTCGGCGCCTACGCCAATTACGAAGATGCCAAAAAGGCATGGCGCGCCAAGGCGCAATCGACCGTCGACAACGCCCTGATGCGCTATTACGTGATCCACGCGCACAAGCTGCTTAATCCGGCAAACGACTAAAATAAAAAAGCCCCGGCACCAGACCGGGGCTTTTTTATTTGGTCTTGGGGGTCATAGGCGTCCCCGGCGGTAGCGGGTCAGGACGTGAGGTATTGTCCTTCCACATCAGCGTATTCAGGCAATCGGCGTCACCCAGCAGCAAAAGCGCCGTCTGCTGACACTTGGCCTGCGCTTCGGTCACGCAATAGGTCCGGCCATTGGCGTCCTTGGTAAAGACCAGCCCCTTGGCCTTGCAGGCCTTGGGCGTCGGGATATCGGCAAGCGCCGGATCGGTCGCAGGCGCGGACGCGCAACCGGTCAGAACAACAAAGGTAAACCCCACAAGAGCAGAGCGGATACGGAAAGAACGCGGCATCGTATAAAACCCCCGAAACACCGCCTCAGCCTGACAAGGAAACGGGTTCAAAACAAGGACGCTCTGTTTCTTTGTGTTACCGCGATATTATCGCCCAAACGCAGTTCGGCGAAGCCAAAACCGCTCACACTTTTGGGCATATCGCCTGAATTTTAAGTGGTCGCGATATTATCGCCCAAAACCGCTCACACTTTTGGGCATATCGCCTGAATTTTAAGTGGTCGCGATATTATCGCCCAAAACCGCTCACACTTTTGGGCATATCGCCTGAATTTTAAGTGGTCGCGATATTATCGCCCAAAACCGCTCACACTTTTGGGCATATCGCCTGAATTTTAAGTGGTCGCGATATTATCGCCCAAAACCGCTCACACTTTTGGGCATATCGCCTGAATTTTAAGTGGTCGCGATATTATCGCCCAAAACCGCTCACACTTTTGGGCATATCGCCTGAATTTTAAGTGGTCGCGATATTATCGCCCAAAACCGCTCACACTTTTGGGCATATCGC
>JASGGL010000060.1:0-16025 GCA_047605065.1 Asticcacaulis sp. | reverse complement strand
CCGCCGAACGGAAGGCGGAGGTGACGACATCGCCGACCACCTGTTCCGGCAGGGCGGTGGAATCGACGATCATGGCGTTTAAACCGCCGGTTTCGGCGATCAGCGGGACGAGGGGGCGGCTGTCGTCCTCAAGCAGGCTGCGGGCGATGGCGCGGGCCGTGCCGGTCGAGCCGGTAAAGGCGACGCCGTGCACCGAGGCCGAGGCGGTGAGTGCCGCACCGACTTCGGGGCCGCCGGGCAGGAAGTGCAGGACATCGACCGGGATTCCGGCCTCATGGGCCAGTTGCACGGCGCGGAAGGCGATCAGCGGCGTTTGCGGCGCAGGCTTGGCCACCACCGGGTTTCCGGCGACCAGCGCGGCGGTCACTTGCCCAATGAAAATAGCCAGGGGGAAATTCCATGGCGAAATGCAAGCAAATGTGCCGCGACCGGTAAGGCGCAGTTCGTTCAACTCGCCCGTCGGTCCCGGCAGGGTGACGGGTTTGAACTGTTCGCGGGCATTGACGGCGTAATAGCGGCAGAAATCAACGGCTTCGCGGATTTCGGCGACGGCATCGCCCAAAGTCTTACCCGCTTCGTGGACGCACAGGCCCATCAGCTCCAGCCGGTTGGCCTCCATCAGATCGGCCAGACGCTCAAGGCAGGCGGCGCGGTCGTCGACCGGCGTGGCAGCCCAACGCTCAGCGGCGGCATCGGCGGCGGTCAGCGCGCGGTTCACATCGGCCGGGCTGGCTTCAATCACGGTGCCGATTGACTGCGTGGGGTTTGCGGGGCGCACAACCGGCTTTGCAGTCCCGCTGACCGCCTTACCCGACACCAGTGCGGTGGCGGCGTGGGGTTTGCCGGCTTCGGCGGCGATGGCGCTCAGCGTGGCGGCAAGCGTCGCCTCATCGTTCAGGTCGAGGCCCTGCGAATTGTCGCGGCCGGGGAAGAGGCCCGAAGGCAGCGGAATGGCCGGGTGCGGGCGACCGCCGACGGCGGTGATGTGAGCGGCGGGGTCGGACAAAAGCGTTTCCTCATTGACAGTTGGGTCGGCCAGTTGATGCACGAAGGACGAGTTGGCGCCGTTTTCCAGCAGGCGGCGCACCAGATAGGCCAGAAGCTCCTTATGGCCACCGATGGGCGCATAGGTGCGACAGTTGTAACCAAGGTCGCGGACCAGACGCTCATGCAGGCCTTCGCCCATGCCGTGCAGGCGCTGGAACTCGAAATCGCGGCGCTCACCCGCCCACTCCATGATCGTGGCCACGGTCAGGGCGTTGTGACCGGCAAAGGCGGGCCAGATGTGCGAGGCGTCGAGCATGTCCTTCGCGCAGGCCAGATAGGAGACATCGGTGGCGGGTTTACGCGTAAACAGCGGATAGTCGCTGAGGCCTTCGACCTGCGTGCGCTTGATCTCGGAATCCCAGTAGGCCCCTTTGACGAGGCGTACCTTAAGGCGGTGGCCGGTTTCCTTGCCGATCGCCTGCGCCCAGCCGATCAGCGGACGAGCCCTTTTCCCGTAAGCCTGTGCCGCCATGCCGAGGCCGTCCCAGCCGGACAGGGCCGGGTCGCGCAACACGCCCTCGATGATATCGAGCGACATCATCAGGCGTTCGGTTTCTTCGGCGTCGATGGTCAGGTCCATACCGTAACCGGCGGCCTTGGCGGCCAGATGGCGGATCATTTCTATGAGTTGCGAAACGCAAGCGTCCCGATTGGCAACCTCATAGCGCGGATGCAGGGCCGACAGCTTGATGGAAATCGAATGACCGGTGCCCTTGGGCGATTGGCCGACGGCGTCGAGCGCCTGCTCATAGGCGGTGAAATACTTGTCGGCGTCGGCAAAGGTGCGCGCCGATTCCCCCAGCATGTCGAAGGAGGCGGTGAAGCCCTTGTTTTCGGGCTTAGCGGCGACGTCGAGCGCCTCTTCGATGGTGCGGCCCATGACGAAGACCTCGCCCATCAGGCGCATGGCCACGGCGACGCCCTGACGGATGACCGGTTCCCCCATGCGCGAGACCAGTTTCTTCAGCGTCCCGGCCTGTTCGGGGTCTTCGACCAGAGCGCGCGTGAGGATCAGGCCAAAGGTCGCCGTATTGACCAGCTTAGAGCCGGATTTCGACTTGTGAGACAGCCAGTCGGCGTCAGAAATCTTGTCACGGATCAACAGATTGGCTGTCTCTGGGTCGGGGACGCGCAAATAGGCCTCGGCCAGAGACAGAAGGGCTACGCCCTCGGCGGTGTTGAGGCGGTATTCCTGAAGGAAGCGGTTCACCCACCCGGACGACTGCGCCGCCTTGAGATCGGTCAGGATCAGGCGCGCCTGCGCCATGACGCGTCCGCGCGTCTGCGCATCGAGTGTGGCGTCGGGCAGCAGAGCCGCCAGAACCTCGGCTTCGGGTGCGCGATGCAGGCGGATCATGTGGTCGCGGGCGTCGGCAGGCGTCATGGAGGCTCCGGAATGGTCGTTTGTGAAACTTATCCGATTATGCGCCGATTTTTAAAAATGTGCTTGGGATTTTGGCGAGATATGCCGAAGAATATTTACCCATTTGTCGATATTTTATAAAAACATTTGCATTGAAGTAAGCTCTGAGGAAGCGCCATGCTTGACGAGATCGACCGCAAGATTTTGCGCCTGCTGCAGGCGGATGGACGCATGACCAATCAGGCGCTGGCCGAAGCGGTCAATGTCTCGCCCGCGGCCTGTTTTGAGCGGGTCAAACGGCTGAAGGCGAATGGCTATATTCTGGGGACCATGGCCATACTTGACCCGGTCAAGCTGGACCGCGCTCTGCTGATTTTCGTCGAGGTGCTGCTGGACCGGACGACCGAGGACGTGTTCGACGCCTTCCGCCACGCCGTGACGCGGCAGCCGGAAATCCTCGAATGCCATATGGTTGCGGGCGGTTTCGATTACCTGATCAAGGCGCGGGTGAAGGATATGGCGGCCTATCGTCAGTTTTTGGGTGACGCACTGGTCAGCCTGCCGGGGGTGCGCGAAACGCGCACCTACGCTGTGCTTGAAGAAGTGAAGAATGATCTGTCACTTCCTGTTTAGAGCGCTTCCCGATAAAGTGGATACCACTTTTCGGAAAAGAAGCGCGTTAGCAAAAATTTAGAGCGCCGATCTGGTTCGGCCAGATCGGAAAATGCTCTAAAAACAAATAATTATTTTAATTATCTCAAGCGCTGACCGCCTTCAGCAGGCGCACCTCGTAGACATAGGCCCACTGGTCCTTGTCGGCCTCGAAACGGATGCGCAGGCGCGTCTTTCCCGAGGTCAGGGTTGCAGGCAGCGCATAGGTGAGGATGTTGCGCGCCGTGGTCGCTTCGCCCGCAAGCGTTTCCGTGGCCAGAAGCTGACCGTCGACCAATATGCGGAAAGCTTTTTTGCGGTCGCGTCCGGCATAGGCAACCTGAAGCACCAGCGGGCCTTCGTAACCTTTGAGGTCGAACTCGAAAAAGCCCTTCTGGATCAAACGACCACGCTCGGCAATGTGGGTGATGGCGGCGGTGTTCGGCGTGCCGGCAAAGGCGTGGTCGGTTTCCGGCTGCTGCTCGCCCAGCCGGATCGAATCCACCGTGCGGGCGGCCATGTCGGCGCGGTCTTTGGCCGCCTGACGCCACACGGCCTCTTCGGTGGCCCATTCCGCCGTGCCGAAGCGCCGGAAATAGACGGCTGTGCGGTTGTGGTGCTGCAGGAAGAAGGGTTTGAGCCCCAGATCGCCGGGGCGGCCCTGCGCCCCCAGCCGGTACTGGTGCAGGTCTCCCGCCGGGGTGAGGTCGGGGGCATCGGCGTCGGAAACCAGTGCCGGATCAACGTCTTCCCACGGCCGGTTCGACGGGCCGAGATCGCCCGCCAGCACCAGTGGGCCGCTGAGGAAGGCGATCAGCTTGCTGTCATCGGGCATGGTTTCGACGCGCACGGGCATGGGCAGACGCAGGTCGATCACATCACCGCGTCTCAACCCGCTCAGACGGACATAGCCGCCCATAAGGTCTCCGGCGGTCTTGCCATTGACCGTGACGGTCTGCCCCCGGCACCAGCCGGGGATGCGCAGGTCGAGATATTTCGGGGCCTTGCGCACCGTGATTTTCACAGTGTCCGACAGGGGGAAGGCGGTGTCCATGTCGAGCTTCGCCTCAGGGGCATCGAGGCTGGAGGCGTAGTAGAGATTGACCGCCACGGCATTGCCGCGCTTCCAGTAGATGCTCTCGCCATGTTTGGAATGGCTCTCCATGCCTGAACCGACGCAGCACCAGAAGTCATTGGTCGGATCGGAATGCACCCGCCCCAGCCCGGAGACCAGCGGCGTGAAATAGGTGAACATGCCCGTTTCCGGGTCCTGCTGGCTCATAATATGGTTGAGGTGCGCGCGCTCATAAAAGTCGAACAGGGCACCGTCACCGCTCCAGCCGTAAAGATGCCGCGTCAGGCGCAACATATTATAGCTGTTGCAGGCTTCGCAGGTCTGCTGATCCAGCCGGGTCGACAGCTTGCGCGCCGGGCCGAAGTGTTCGTGGTCGGAATTGCCGCCGATCACATAGGAATGGTCGCGCGTCACCGTCTCCCAGAAGAATTGCGTGGTCTTTGCGTCCGCAGGCGCCTTGGCCAGTTCATAGAGCCGGGCCGAACCGACGATCTTGGGGATCTGGGTATTGGCGTGCTTGCCGTTCAGTTCGTCGCGCCCGGCGCTCAACGGGTCGACAATGGCGCGGTGGCGCAGGCGCTGCGCCAGTATCAGCCAGCGCGGGTTTTTGGTGCGGGCGTAAAGCTCGGCATAGGATTCGGTCAGGCCGCCGTGTTCGGCGCGCAGAATCTGCTGCACCTGTTCGTCGCTAAGGCCTTCGATGATGGTGCCCAGATAGTCGCCAAGGCCCGTGGCGACCTCAAGGCCGTCCTTGAGGCCCGCGTACTGATGCGCATCCAGCGCGCCCGCAAAGACCTTATGATAGGTGTAGAGCGGCACCCAGCCGCCATTGAGGTCGAAGCCCTGCGTGCGGATGTCGCCTTTGCGGATTTCCTCGTAGACGATCTTGCCGTCGACCTCTTTGCCGTTACGGGTGACGGTCGTGCCGCCCGCATAGCCGTCGCCATTCTTCGCCTGAATGGTCTTGAGTTCGCTGAGCACATAGGCGGCACGGTCGCGGAATTCGGTCTTTCCCGTCTGAGCGTACATCAGCGAGACGCCGGACAGATAGTGGCCGAGGCTGTGGCCCGCGATGCCGCGCGCTTCCCAGCCGCCATAGACCTCGCCCTTAGCCTCAAGGCCCGCACCGGTGCGGAAATTGTGCAGGAAACGGTCGGCGGAGAGTGACAGGAGGTAGCGTTGATTGGCCTCTATGGAGGTCAAAAAGATCGAGGGCTTAAGGCGGACCTGAGCCAGCGGGAAGGGGGTCGCCTTCCATAAGGCCGTATCGGTCACGCGGCGATCCGCGCGGGCACCGGTGGCCAGCCCCATGCTCATGGCAGTGCTCAGGCCCGCGCTGACGCCTGCGGCCATCAATCCGCTCATTACCTGCTGGCGTGTCCATCCGTTCATGCGTGCCTCCGTTTTTTATTGCCGCCGAGTATAGCTGCGCATTTGTCTGAGTAAACGCAAAGTTTGTGCCCGCGACGGAATCCCGCTTGTCAGGCGTTCTGACACCGGTATCATAGGAACAAAACACATAACCGGGGAAACACCATGCGTCGTCGTGCCTTACTTGCCAGCCTTGCCCTCCTGCCGCTTGCCGCGCCGCTGATGAGCGCGCCCGAAGTGGCTCTGGCCGCCAAAATCGGGGAAAATACGCCGTTTCCGCCGCTGACGGCTGAGCGGATCAGCACCCTGCCTGCGGCGGAACGCGCCGGATGGCTGGAGTATCTGAAGCGCTCGGATACCCAGAAAGAAGCGGACAAGCAGGCCCTGCGCGCCGAGCGTAAAGGCCTGAGCGTCATCCCCGAAGACCCCAAGGGGGGCCATGACGAAGACTCCATGCCGCTCAAACAACCAGCGGCGTGGTACGCGTCGGAGGATGCGCGCCTGATCGAGGCCAATATCATCAGCTTCCAGACCCCTGCCGGTGGCTGGGGCAAGAATCAGTCGCGTCAGGGGCCGCTGCGTCAGAAGGGGCAGGCCTTTGTCTACGGCAGCGCCTCGAAATACATAGTCAAAGGCGATTTCGACACCCCCGCTGACCCGAACTGGAGCTATGTCGGCACGATCGATAACGGTGCGACGACCACGGAAATCCGTTTTCTGGCCAAGGTGGCGACCGCAACCGGTGAGGCCGCTCCGAAAGCGGCGGCGATCCGTGGCCTGAACTATCTTCTGGCGGCGCAGTTCCCCAATGGCGGCTGGCCTCAGGTCTGGCCGCTTCAGGGTGGCTACCACGACGGGGTGACGCTGAACGACGACGCCATGATCTCGGTGATCGCGCTGATCGGCGATGCGGCGGACGGCGAGGGCGATTTCGCCTTTGTTCCCGCCGATCTGCGTAAACGCCTGAGCGCCGCCGAGACGGCGGGGATCGACGCATTGCTCAAATCGCAGGTCGTGCTGAACGGTAAGCCGTCCCTGTGGGCGCAGCAATACGATGCCCTGACGCTCATGCCGGCGTCGGCGCGTAATTTCGAGCCGCCGTCGCTGTCGACCAGCGAAAGCGCCTCGGTTCTGGTCTTTTTGATGAAGCAGCCCAAGCCGTCCCCGGCCATGCGGGCGGCTATCGAAAACGGCGTGGCCATGATTTCGGCGCTGAAGATCGAGGGCAAGGCTTTCGTGAAGGTCAGCGAAACTGAGGGCCGTCGCCTGACCGATAAGCCGGGTTCGGTCATCTGGTCGCGCTATTACGACCCGAAAACGCTCAAGCCGGTGTTCGGTGACCGTGATCGCGGGGTTTATGACGCCATCGACGATATCAGCCTTGAGCGCCGCAATGGCTACTCATGGTTCAACAACAGCGCGCAGAAGGCCATAGACGCCTTTGCCAAGTGGAAAGCGAAGAACGGATAGGTATTGTGTCTGCGGGGTTTTAGAGCGGAATGATGTCTCATTCCGCGCATTCCGTATTAGGCCGCCATTGAGGCGGCGGCCAAGGTGGCGGAGCCACCGCCCGGCGAGGGACCCCAAAAAAAGCCAGATCATTTGTTTCCATCAAAAAACATAATGATCTGGCGGGCGGTCTTTCAGGGCCGCCCGTTCGGTTTGGGGGTATAGCCAAGGGCGGCGCTTTTGATCAGCGCGCGTACATCGTCCGCGGATACGCCATCGCGCTGCATCAGCAGGCGGATGATGGGCTCAGACAGCAGGGCTTCGAGGCGGGGATTCATGCTGACCTCCGGAATTTGATTTGCGACTCGTTCTCAATAGTGATAATGAGAATTAATCGCAACAAATAATGCGGGCTTCCTTATCGGATCAAAGCCCGTTCTGGAAATCGCAAGAGGCCATCGTCCATGTCCCGTTCCGAGTCTCCCGTCGCCACCGGCCGCGATCTGCGCAGCCTGCGCTATACCGAACACTTCCTTGCCTGGGCGGTGAGGACGTCGGTGGCCTGTTCGCCGCATTGCCGCATGTTGCAGCGTGAATTCGCCCATGCCTTCGGTCCTGATCCGGTCGAAGGGATCACCGCTTTCCACGGCTGGCTGATCGCCCTGTCGAAAGGGCGGCGCAAGCTGGAGATCGGGCGGCCGGGCCTGATCGAACTGACCCGTGACGAGGAGCTGATGCTGGCGCTTCTGGGGGCGGCGCAGGCCAGCGAAGAGACGCGCTTTATGGCGTTGGGGCGCTTTGTGATGGGGGCCGAACCGGGGGCGGACCTTTATGAGGCTGCGCGGGGGCTGATGACGCGGCTTGTGCAACGCGGTCACGCCCTGCCGGAACGCCCGTTGCCGGAAGTCGTGCCCTGTGCAGGCGTCAGGCCGATGCTTAAGGCCGTATAGTTTTTAGCTGGTCCCGCGCACAATCAGTTCGGGCGGCATGATGACGGCGGGCAGTGACTCGCCGCCCAGTCGCCGGAACAGAAGGTCGACCATGAGTTGCGCGCCCTGCGCCAGATCCTGACGCACCGTCGTCAGGGCCGGGGTCAGGTGCTGTGACATGGCGATATCATCGAACCCGCAAATCGACACATCGCCGGGAACGCTCAGGCCCGCTTCGCTCAGGATGCGGATCGCCGTAAGGGCGATCACATCGGAGGCCGCGAAAATGGCGTCGAAGGCAATGCCCGCGGCGAGGGCCTGCCGGAGCGCTATTTCAGCGGCGTCAGGGGTAAAACCCGCTCTGGCGATCAGTTCCGGGCGGATGGGAAGGCCTGCATCGCTGAGGGCATCGGTATAGCCGTCAAGGCGCGACGCGGCCTCCGGAGCCTGAACCGGGCCGAGGAACAGGATGTTGCGACGGCCCCGCGACAGCAGGTGCTCGGTGGCCATGCGGCCGCCGAAGCGGTTGTCGACCCCGACAGAACAATAGTTCTGATCCGGCAGGCGATCCCCCCAGACGACCATGGGCGCATAGCCCGCCGACAACTGATTGAGGACCAGATGCTGATCGCTCTGGCCCAGCACCAGCATGGCATCGAAGCGTTGAGACAGAACGAGGTTACGCAGCCATCCCGGCGGCGGCGCGTGATGGCGCGCGCTCAAAAGATCGTATCCGCGACGGAACACCTCTTCAGACAGGTGGCCGGTTAGCTCAAGCAGGAAGGGATCGGTGACCGGCTGGCCTGCCTCATGTGCCATAGGCATGACAAGGCCGATCGTGCCCGTCGACTGACGGCGCAGGTTGCGGGCGGCCTGATTGACGGCGTAGCCGTATTCTTCGGCGATGGCCAGAATCCGGCGGCGCTGGGTTTCCGGCACCAGCGGGCTGCCCGACAGGGCGCGCGACACCGAAGCCAGAGACACACCGGCCAGACGCGCTATGTCGGCCATTTTGATACGCCGGGGCGCTAAACTACTACTATCGGTCATGACCTGCGGGGGGAGGGTCTTTAAGGAAAACGATTGTTCAAATCTAAACCACTTATGGTTTCCTTACAACCTGCCGTAACAATAGTTGTGACAGGTATACCTTATATGGGGCTGTTGGGTGTAGGCGTGGTCACAGTCAGACGCCCGCTGCGTTCCAGCTTGCCCCAGCCGACGGCATGGCCGCGCCCGGCGGCGCTTAGCGCCTTGAGCACCACATAGTACATGATCTGGCGGTAGACGAAGCGCTGTGACAGCAGCCAGAAGACGGGGTAGCGCTTTTCACGCGGTTCCAGCATGTAGGCGATACCGCCGCACAGGGCGTCGATCACGACGAAGACGATCCAGTAGATCAGCATGCGCATCAGGCTGCCGTCGGTCTGGGCAAGGCCGTGCTGGCTGACGTCCCATAGCGTCGTGGCGATGTTGACGACCAGCGCCAGATCGATAAGCGGCGAGACGACCGAAAAGCCGATCTGGAACAGCCAGGCCTGCGGAATCCCAAGCCGGGCAAGGCCTTTCGGTTGACCGGTCCGGAGGATGTCCCGGTGTTTCCACAGGCATTGCAGCATTCCGAAAGCCCAGCGATACCGCTGTTTGATCAGCGCGCCAAAGCTTTCGGGGGCCTCGGTCCACGCCACGGCGTCCTGATCGTAGGCGACCTGCCAGCCACGACGCTGGATGGCGATGGTCAGGTCCTGATCTTCGGCCAGCGTGTCGTGCGGATAGCCGCCGACCTCGCTTAAGGCGGAGCGTCGCCAGGCCCCGACGGCCCCCGGTACGACCATCATCGCCCCGAACACCGCAAGGGCGGATCGCTCGAGATTCTGGGCGGTGACATATTCCACAGCCTGCCAGCGAGTGACCCAGTTGAAGCGGTTTCCGACCTTGGCATTACCCGCCACGGCGCCGATTTCGGGGCGTATGAACCAGCGGACAAGCCGCGCGATGGTGTCCGGTTCGAATTGCGTATCGGCATCCAGCGCGATGATGATGTCGCCTTTGGCACGGCTGATTCCGTTATTGACGGCGGCCGCCTTACCGGCATTGGGCTGGGTGATCAGGGTGACGCGCGCCTCATGGGCGAAGGCGTGGGCGACGATGGCGCTGGTGTCGTCCTTAGAGCCATCATCGACAACAACGACCTCAAGCTCGACATCCGTACTGGTCAGGACGCGGCGCACCGACGCTTCGATCACACGCGCTTCGTTATAGGCGGGGATGATGACGCTGACGCGCTGGGCGCTCACGAAGGCGTCGGTGTCGGCGGGGGCTTCCATATGGCCGCTGAAATCGGCACGGATGGCCAGTACGCTCAGGGTGAGCGCGCGCGCGATGCCGAGCACGATGGCGGCGATGAACAGCCACTGCAGGGCCACAGCCCCCCAGGCCAGCAGCATGAACAGGCCGACATCGAAACGCACGGCGGCCAGATCGCTTCCCGACAGGGCGGGCATGGCCTGTGCGGCAGGCAGGCCGGTCAGGCCGCTGACCGTGGTGAAGCGATAGCCTTCGGCCTTAAGGCGGTGGATGATCTCAGGCAGGGCGCTGATCGTTTGTTCGCGGTCGCCGCCGGAATCGTGCAGCAGGACGATCTGCCCCGAACGGCAGTTGTTGACATCCTCATGGCAGACCGCCGAGGCCGCGCTCTGCGCCCCGGCGTGGACGCCGTTGAGCACGTTATCGATGATGGCCTGCCTGCCGGGTCTTTGCCAGTCTTCGGAATCGACGTGCAGTCCCACACTGGTGTAGCCGAGCCTCTGGGCCAGCAGGGCCGGGGCCAGTTCGTTTTCGGTCGTGGGTTCGGCGTCGCCGAAATAGGGCGCGCGCACCCAGCGCAGCGAGCGGCCCGTATAGGCTTCGACCACGCGCTGCGTCGAATTCAGTTCGACCTTCGCCCATTCCGCCGGAATGTCGGCCATGTTGGGATGGGTGTAGGTGTGGTTGCCCAGTTCGTGACCGGCACCGATCATCTCCTTGAGCAGGAAGGGGTGACTGAGGGCTTTTTCACCGATGACGAAGAAGGTGGCCGGAACCTGTTCGTGCTTGAGAATTTTCAGGATTTTCGGCGTCCAGCGGGCGTCCGGGCCATCGTCGAAGGTCAGGGCGATCGTCCCCGGCCGGAATCCCGTGCGACGGACCACATAGGGGGTCGGCAGGGCGTCGTAGGTTTCCCCCTGCGCTACGCGCTGAGCATCGAAGGTGACCTGCCGGCGACCCAGAGTCGGGGTGGCGGCGATGCGCAGGACTTCGCCCGCGCCTTCGACATCGACATTGCCGGCAGGCCGCAGCGTGCTCAGGTCGGGTGTCTTCGTGCCCTGATAGTTGCTGAGTGCGTTCCACACGCCGGGGTCCTCGCTGCCCAGCCGCCACAGGGCCACGCCCCACGCGCCTGAATGACCGGCGGTAAGCAGTTGATTCCATGCGCTGACGGCATCCAGCATCCACACCTCGTGTGCCACGCCGTCTTCCTGATAGGCAAAGCCGCTATTGCCCGAGGCCGGATCGAATTGCGGGCGGGCGTCCGAATCGTGGGCGATCAGCCAGGCATCGCCAATGGTCAGGACGCTGGTGCCATTCTTCGACCAGTCGTAGGCGTAACTGCCGATACCGATAATGGCCTTGTCGGCGGGCACCTGACGCAGGGCGTCGGACAGGCGGGCATTGAACCAGTCCTGCGCGGCGATAGGCCCGGCTTTGTCGACCATCGAATGCTGGTCGTAGACCATCAGGATCAGCTTATCGGTCACCGAAGCAAAGGTCTTGAGATTCCAGGCGGGGTCGTCCACCGGCGCGGTGGCGCTGACGATAAAACCCTGCGCCGACAGGGTGTTGCGCGCCTCTTTCAGGAAGGCCTGATAGGGTTTGAGCGCCGATGGCTCCAGATTTTCGAAATCGAAGACCACGCCTGCCGACTTTTCCTGACGCAGGGTATCGGCGATCTGCGCCAGAAGGTGCGCGCGGGCCGGGGCGCTCAGCAGGAGGCGGCGCGTATCCTCGCGCTCAAAGGCCCCGTTCCATGTATTCTGCACCATGGTCAGAAGGGCCGGGGGCTTGCTGACCGATGCGCGCACCTTGCGGAAGCGGTAATCGGGTTGATAGGTGAAGGTATGATCGGGGCCGCCGACACTGGCGAAGGCTCCCACCACAATATCCATCTGGGCGATATGGGCCTGAAAAGCCGCGCGGCTGCCGTCATCCCACGGCACGTAAAAGCCGATGACCTTTTGCGGGGCACCCTCGGGCCCTGTGCGGACCCTCAGACGGTGCGCGCCGGAGGGCGTGTGGTTGAAGGCCCAGCGCGAAGGATGGCTTTCCTGCATATGGAGGTTAAGCGCCCGCGGCACCGGCACGAATATGATAGAAAGGATGAGCCCCAGAAACAGGATCAGGGCCGTGGCGGCCAGAGCGATCACCCCGATCAGGGTCGCCTTGCTGCGCCTGCCCGAGGGGTCGTAAAAAACCGGTGCCTTCATGTCCAAACGCCTTACAGATACAAGGACTGACCGGACCGTTGGCGTGACATGCGGCATGTCATGTACCCCTGTGGCCCGAACGGCGTAATCGCGTTACTTCGTGTCAAAATTACGATGTCTGCAATCGATTTTTCAAAAGCCCGATCAGGGTGTGGGCGGAGGTTAAAGATAGCGCTACCATTTGCGGCGGAAACGCGATAGGCTGAGCGTATAAGCACAGGCCGGGTCTCTGAAACCGGCTGATAATGCACATACGGGATGAAACATGGACAAGCCTTCAACGCTTTACCGCGCCGAAGACGCCGCGTGCCGCCACCTGCCGCTGAGTCGCCGTCATCTGCTGGGGCTGATCCCGGCCTTTGCGGCCTTTCCCGTCGCCGCAGCGGAACGGCCCGCCTTAATACGGGTAACGACGCTCGACCCCAAGGGGCCGGGCTCGCTTCGGGCCGCACTTGAGGCGCAAGGCCCGCGCCTGATCGTTTTCGAGGTCGGTGGGATCATCGATCTGGGCAAGGAAAACCTGCGTATCCGCGAGCCCTTCGTGACCGTTGCCGGTGAAACCGCGCCTGCGCCCGGCATCACCCTCATCCGGGGCGGGGTGAGCGTTCAGGCCCACCACGTCGTCATCCGCCACATAGCGGTGCGGCCGGGTACGGCGGGCATGGCCGCGAAATCGGGCTATGAACCCGATGGCCTGTCATGCACGGCGGCGCACGATGTGCGTATCGAAAACTGCAGCTTCACCTGGGCGGTGGATGAGGCCTTGTCGGCATCGGGGCCGCGCTTCGAAGGGGCGGCGCTTGCCGACTGGCGCGCCAATACGTCGCATAATATCGTATTTAAAAACAATTTGATCGCCGAAAGTCTTCATCACGCCAGCCATTCCAAGGGCGCGCATTCCATGGGATCGCTTCTGCACGACAATGTGACGGGCGCGCTTCTGATCGGCAATGTCTATGCCCACAATAACGAGCGGCACCCCCTGATCAAGGGCGGCGCTCAGGCGGTCGTCGTCAACAACGTCTTCGTCAATCCCGGCACGGCCTGCGCGCAATATACGCTGGTCGAGGACCAGTGGCAGGGCAGGGACTATGTGACGGGGCGGCTGCTTTTGCGGGGCAATGTGATGCGCGGCGGTGCCGATACCCGCCCCGGTCTGGGGATGCTGAAATTCGGCGGGGGCGGCGATCTGGAACTGCACGCGGCGGACAATATCGCCACCTATGCCGACGGTCGTACGGCCCCGGCCATCAGCTATTATCAGGCGCGTCCCGATGGCTATGAAGACGCCGCCCCCTATCGTCCCAAAGGGATGATCCGGGCCATGCCGAAGGAAAACTTGTGGCCGCAGGGTCTGAGGCTGCATCCGGCGGACCGCGTCGAAGCCGAGGCCTTCCGGCAGGCCGGGGCAAGGCCATGGGCGCGCGATCCGATCGACGCCCGCATTATCGCCGATGCTAAAACCGGCAAGGGGCGCATCATCGATAACGAAGCCGATGTCGGGGGATATCCGACGCGTACGGCGACGAAACGGGCCTTCCGCGAGGCCTATCTGCTTAAATCATAACCATAAAAAGGGAAATGCTCATGAAATTATCTGCCAAACATCTGGTCCTGCCGCTGATGCTGGCGGCGGCCATGCCCGCCTTCGCGCAAACCGCGCCTGCGCCAGAATTGACCGAGGCCGAGGCCCGCGCACAGGTCAAGAAAATCACCGCTAAGAAGATCATCCTTGTCGGGGATTCGACCACCGCCGTCATCGGCGGCTGGGGGCCCAGTTTTTGCGCCGACCACCTGACCTCGTTCGTCGCCTGTGTGAATCTGGCGCGCGGGGGCCGGTCGAGCTTCAATTACCGCGCCGAAGGGTCGTGGGACATCGCGCTGGCCGAAATGAAGTCGGGGGGCTTCTCCAAAACCTATGTGCTGATCCAGTTCGGCCACAACGACCAGCCGGGTAAGCCCGGCCGCTCCACCGATCTGGCCACCGAATTTCCGCAAAATCTCAAACGCTATGTCGAAGAGGTGCGCGCCGCGGGGGCCATTCCGGTTCTGGTGACGCCGCTGACGCGCCGGGGCTTCAAGGACGGTAAGGTCGAAAATGACCTCGGGCCGTGGGCCGAGGCGGCGCGTAAGGTGGCGACAGAGATGGACGTGCCGCTGGTCGACCTCTATGCCCGCTCTCAGGAAGCCGTGCAGCAGATGGGAGCGGTCGCCGCCATGCGCTTCGCGCAAAAGCCGCCGTCGCCTCAGGTGCTCGAAGCCGGCAAGACCGGAACCACCATTCCCGGTTCGACCGGCGTGACGCCTGCGCCGAATGCGCCGCCGATGACAGCGGAGCAGATCCGCAATTCCATCGAACCCATGGGGCAGACGAAGCTCAGCTTCGACTATACGCATCTGGGGTCAGAAGGCGCGGACTTTTTTGCCGCCATCGTGACGCGCGAACTGGCGCGCGTTGTACCGGATTTGCGAAGAGATTTAATCCCTTAATCGGAATTTCTTAAGCTGCGTGTCAGATGGAAAAGCTGACACCGCAGCCGCAGGAGGATTTGGCGTTGGGGTTGAGTATCTTGAACTGAGCCCCGACCAGTTCTTCGACATAGTCGATGATCGATCCGGCCAGAAGCGGGGCGGACACCTCATCGATCAGGGCCTGAGCGCCCTCGTATTCGATGATGGCGTCGCCGTCTTCGGCCTGCTCGACCAGATCGAGCTGATACTGGAAGCCGGAGCACCCCCCGCCTTCGACGGCGACACGCAGCCGCACCGGATGTCCGGCGTCGGCAGACAGGCGGTTGATGTGGCGGGCGGCGCTGGCGGACAGGGTAATCTGGCTCATGGCGACTATATAGCGCCGACCGCGCCAAAGTTTTAGTGGGGTGGCGACGTTTTTGTCATGAATTTGCATTGCAAATTCGCCCGCGCAGAGTGATTTAAGGCGCATGCTTATTCGTATGCGTCCTTAATGATGTCCGTTGCCTCCTCCTCCGATCCCATGATCCTGACCCTGGCCTCCTTCAGCGAAAACTATACGCGTTCCAAAGGCCGCCTTTACAGCGAGCCGGACAGCCAGACGCGCACGGCCTTTGCCCGCGACCGCGACCGCGTGATCCATTGCACGGCCTTCCGCCGCCTGAAGGGCAAGACGCAGGTCTTCGTGGCCGATAAGGGCGACTATTTCCGCACACGCCTGACCCATTCGATCGAGGTGTCTCAGGTCGCCCGCTCTCTGGCGCATACGCTGGGGGCCGATCAGGATCTGGCCGAAACCATCGCTCTGTCGCACGATCTGGGGCATTCGCCCTTCGGTCACGCGGGCGAGGACGAGCTTGAGAAGATGATGGCGCCGTGGGGCGGCTTCGATCACAATGTCCAGACCTTCCGCATCGTGACGCGGCTTGAGCACCGCTATCCGGCGTTCGAAGGGCTAAATCTGGCGTGGGAGACGCTGGAAGGCATTATCAAGCACAACGGTCCTGTGGCGCATAAGTTCGACAAGCCCGCCTGGCAGGCCGTGGCGGAATTCAGCGACTTCTGGGACCTGCGTCCGGAAACCTATGCTTCGCTGGAGGCGCAGATCGCCGCCATTTCCGACGACATCGCCTATAACAACCACG
>JASGGL010000059.1:0-16134 GCA_047605065.1 Asticcacaulis sp. | reverse complement strand
CCGGTGGCCAGTTCGAGGCCGGCGACCCAGAAGACCTGACCGCGCGGGGTTTGCAGGTCGTACCACAGCCACTTGCCGTCCTGACTGAAGAATTCGTGACCCCAGATTTCCATATTCATGGTGCGGGTGTGCACGCTGCGCAGGTCTGAGCCGTCTGACCGGATCAGCTTGATACGGTCAACGCGGTGCCACGGACCTTCCATGCAGAAGCGGATCAGGGTGGGGTCGGTCGGCGAAAACTGCGCGTGGCCGATCCATTCTTCGGTCTTGTAGAGCACCGTGCGCGCCTGAGTGGCGATATTGAGGGTGAACAGCTCGGCCGGGACGCGCTGCGACCAGCGTTCCCACATGCGCACGCCCTTGGCGCGGGCGAAGTTGAGCGGCTTGCCGTCCGGCCCGATGGCGGCGTATTCGGCCTGTCCGAACTTTTCGACCGAGGCCGCGTCCTTGGGCTGAAGCGGCTTGGCGCCATAGGCGACCTGCCCCAGAAGCAGGGTGTCGTCGGCATTGGAACAGGTGATGCGTCCCGACGCAATGCGGCCCAGCTTGCGCACCTTTTTCGTGTCGACGTGGATGGCGAAGAGGGTCTTGGGCCGGTCCTCGGCTTCGCTCGTACCGGGGTCGGTGACCGCATAGACGGCTTCGCGCGTGGTGCGCATCATGAACAGGAGGTCGTTTTCCTTGCCCTTGATCAGCAGGCTGGTCTTCCAGTCCTTGAGCCGCACGGCGATAATACCCGATGGGGATTTGATGACCATGATATCGCCCTGCGGCGTATAGGCCTGACGATAGAAGTAGAGGACGCCCGAACCGTCTTCGTCGGAAAGGCGCACAATGCGGCGACCGGTCTTCGGATCGGTCCATTCGCGCGGGATCGGGCCTTTGGGCGCGGGCGCGGGCTGCGCAGGTGCCGTCTGGGCCTGTGCGGTGGTTCCTGTGCCCGCGCTTGTCATGGTCAGGCCCAGAGCGGAAACGCTGCCCAGAAAGCCTTTAAGGGCCGTGCGGCGGCTTGCGGTCATCATATCCAGACTCCTTTACTGTTTCAGGCCGTAGAAAGCGCGGTCGACACCGACGCGGCCATCCTTATCGAAGGCGGCGCGGACGATGGCGGGTTTTTCGCGGAAGGGCGACTGATCGTCATTGCCGAAATAGCTGCACCACCAGTGGCCGTCCTTATCCCGGAAGAAATTGGTGCCGCCACCGCAGGGGACGCTTTCGTGACGCATCCTGTACGGTCCCCAGATAGTGTCGGATACGGCCAGCATGGTGGAATAGCGGTTGTAGGGGTTATCGGCGGCCCCCAGATAGTATTTGCCATGGGCCTTGAACAGCACCGCGCCTTCGTGACCGAGATCGTTCATGCCGCGCGGCACGCATTTGGGCGCGTGCTGGTCCTTGTCGTGTACCGGCTCGATGTCTATGTCGCGCCAGTCGCCGTCGAAGCCGGAAAAATCGGCCTTCAGTTTGACGATGCGCTTTGCCGATCCGGCGGTGAAATAGACGCTGCCGTCATCGTCTTCGAAGAGGGTCGGGTCGATCTGCATGACGACGGGTTTATCGGGTGAGAAGGCGTGGACGTAAGGACCTTCGGCCTTGCCCGTCGTACTTTTGAGGATCGAACAGCCCGACGGGGCCATGCTCAGGACGATGAAGAAGGTGCCTCCGGCGTAATGGATTTCCGGTGCCCAGATGGCGCGCGAGGGCAGGCCGTGCAGCGATACCCACTGCTTCTCCCAGCCGCCGTCGCGTTCAAGACTCCAGACAAGGCCCATATAGTCCCAGTGTTTCAGGTCGGCGGAGCGCCACAGCTCCACGCCGTCATTGAACGCCCAGATATTGTCGCCGGTCGAGCCGGTCATATAGTAGTGGCCGTCTCCCCCCAGGCAGATGACCGTATCGCGGATGTGCAGTTCCAGAAGCGGCTGAATCTGCGGAATCAGGCCGTCGGTGACGGCGGTGCCTTTGGGGCCGTCATAGGGCAGGGTCTTATACGGATGCGGGTTCGGTCCGGCATAGCGTACGCCCTTGCTGCCGGTCACCCAGCCGCCGCGCCGGCTGTATTCACCCGCCGGAAGTCCCGGCCCGCTGATGCCGGAATAGGGGTAGAAACCCCGGGCGGGGGCGGGCATGGGGTCGCCGGTCTTGACGCGCTGGCCTTCCGGCGGCTGTTCCGGAAAGGGGTAGGTCTCCTGTGCCTGTGCGTGTTCAACGACAAGCACAGGGCTGAGGCTGGCGGCGGCGATGCCGGTGAGGAGCTGGCGACGGCTGGGCATGTCGGGTTACTTCGCCGGGCTGAAGCTGAAGGTCTGGCTTTTCACAAAGGCGTCCCAGCCTTCGCGCGATTTGAAGTCGAGGCCGCCATCCCACGCCGAGCCCATATAGTAGACAAAGGGCTTGCCCGGTGTGACGCGGACGAGGATCAGATAGTTGTCGGCGTCTTCGGCAAAGCCTTCGACCATGGCCGGATCGACGGCGATGGTGATGCCGATATGGCCATGGTTTTGCACATCCGGTTCCCAGAAGCTTAAGCGTCCGGTCTTGGCATCCTTCGTCACCACACCTGATCCGGCGTCGGTCTTGCGCTTGCTGATGCCGATGGCAACGATCAGCGGCTCCTTGGTGTCCGACTGGAGCGTCGAGGTCATGCGTGTGAAGCTGGAGCCGAGCGGCAGAGAGAAGGTCCGCGTTTCCCAGACCTTGCGCGCCACATCGACCGGCCACGGGCGATAGTCGACGGTGAACTTCGCCTCATCGCCGCCGGTTTTCAAAATCTCGTATTTCGAGAAATTGCGAGAGGTCCACAGCTTGTTGTCGTACCAGACGCCAAGCCCGCCTGCGCCGCGTCCGCGTCCGACGTCGTAATAGTCGAGCCCTTCGCCGCGATCGGTGTGATAGTTGGGGAATTTCAGCTGACGGTCCATGAAGGGGTAGCGCACGCGCTTGGCCCAGACATCGATACCGGAGCCGGACGGGGACTCCCTGACCTCGAGTGCCGGACCATAGATGCGGTGCGCCACCTTGTCGTTTTCCCACAGAAGGTCATCGAGGCGGTCGGGGGCGAAGCGGGCGACGGCGCGCGGGGTCTGATCGGCGGGTGGGGTGAGTTTTTCGACGGCGGCGGGGCGTTTCAGCGTCGCCGGATCGTAGGCCAGCGCGCGCGTTGCCTTCATTTCGGCATCGCGGCGGGCTTTTTCCTCATCGCCCACGACGGTCTTCGGGGCCAGAGGCTGAGGCGTGGTGGCGAAGATGGTGGCCTCGTCATCGAGCGCCTGCGCCGGTTCGGGCAGGGCCTGCGCCGGACCGTTAAGGTCCATGACTTCAATGCCGGCCAGAAGATAGGCGCCGGTGGCATAGGGGCCGGTGTCGTCGGCTTTCGTAGGGACGGGGCGGTCGCCGGTCTTCTGCGCCGCGCCGATCAGGCCGTTCGGCAGGACGTGGCGGTTGAGCGCGGTCCAGCCCTTGGTGACGGCGGGCAGATAGGTCTTGCGATCCAGAAGGCCGTGATTGATGCCCCAGGCCAGCGCGTAGACGTAGAAGGCCGAGCCGGAGGTTTCGGCCTCAGGATAGCCCTTCGGGTCGTTGAGGTCGCTGCGCCACAGGCCGTCGGCCTGCTGACGCGCGCGGATGCTTTTGGCCATGGTCTGGAAGGTGGTGACGTAGAAATCGCGGCCTTCGAAATCGGCAGGCATGTACTCCAGCACGCGGGCCAGACCACCCATCACCCAGCCATTGCCGCGTGCCCAGTAGATGGATTTGCCGCCCGTGCCGAAATGGTCGGCGGCTTTGAAGCGCTCATCGCGCAGGAACAGGCCGTCTTCGGGCACCCACAGGCGGGCATAGGTACGCCGCCATTCCTTGTCCATCGCCTTGATATATTTCGGGTCGCCGGTCAGGGCCGACATGCGCGCCAGCACCGGCGGGGCCATGAACAGGGCGTCGCACCACCACCAGATGAGGGCGTCCGTTTCCTGAGGGCGGTTGAGATGGGGGACCATGAAGTCGAGCCGTTGCTGAAGCGGCATGATCGTGCCCTGCTGACCGCGGCGGGCGTAGAGTTCCTGATAGAGGTCGCCGATGGCCAGTTCGTCGGCATTGAGCATCAGGCGGTCGGCGCGCGCGCCGCGAAACGCGTAATGATAGTGCTCGGCGGTGGCCGTCAGAAAACGCAGGGTGTCCTTGTCTTCGGAGACGCGCGCCAGACGTGCTGCACCGACATAGAAGGTGGCAGCCACCCAGTTGGACGAGATTTCGGTCAGATTCGAGCCGGTCGACAACTGGATCGGACGGCGGCTCATATCGGCGATCTGCGAGGCGGCGACGTATTCGAGCGCGGGCAGGATCGCCTCGCGCGAGGGCAGGCCATCCGGCGAAAAGGCGAGGTTCGGGCGGGCGGGGGGCGTCAGCCAGCTGGCCTCGATACCGGCGACCGGTGTGGTCTGCGGCGCATCGGCGGCGACACCGGAAAGGGGCGTGGAAAGACAGGCGATCAGGGCCACAGAGTGGGCCGCCTTACGCAGGGCCGTACGCAAAAAGGGGCGGCGGGAGCTAAAGGAGAGCAGAGTCTGGCGCGAGGTCATGGATCGTCTTCCTTTTAAAAAATACAATAAATCCAGCAATCAAACCCTTCGGAAAAATATCCGGCCCCGCTGGGGGGCGGGACCGGACGCAGGGTCTGACAAGGAACGCTTTACTTAGAGCGGGATAATTTTAGATCGAACACTTATCCCGCTCTGAGATTTTGAGTAGACGCGATACGTAGTCGAAAACCGGGATCCACTTTTCGACGTATCGCTTTTAGAAAGTAGTAATGACGCCGAAATAGATACGGCGGCCGTTATAGACCTGATCGTAGACATAGGGCGTGTCCGAGTCGCTCAGGTTGATATATTCTTCCGGAGCGTAGCGGGTGATCGTGTCGTTGAGCAGGTTCTTGCCTTCGACGAAGAACTGAAGGTTCTTGTTCAGCTTATACGATGCACGGGCGTCAAGCAGTTGCGCGCCGGTCTTGAAGACGGGGTGAATCGTCTTGAAGTAGGCGGTCGTCGAGGTGGTACCGTCGATGCCGTAGCCGGTCGGGATACGGTTGACGCTCTGGGCCGAGATCTGGCTGTAGTAGTCGTCGCGCCACTGATAGGCGACGCGGGCGTTCAGGCGGCCGTCATCGTACCACAGATTGATGTTGTAGACGGTCTTCGACGTGCTTTTCGGAGGCATGTACTGGCCGGAGAAGTAGTCGTAGTCGCCGTTGGCACCGGTCGCCTTAGAGGTGGTGTAGTTGAAACCGCCGCCGGTGTAGCGCAGCAGGCCCGGCAGGAAGGTGAAGGCCGTGCGGCCCGCGATTTCCACACCGGTGAACTTCAGACCGCCCTGGCCGTCCTCATAGGTGGCAACGGTGTAGTCGTTGCCTTCCAGCGCGTAACCGCTGACGGTGACTTCTTCCGGACGGCCGGTCTTCACGTCGATCGAGTAGGCGGTGACGCTGAACTGGCTGTCCTTGTTCGGATACCATTCGACGGACAGGTTCTGGGTGATCGCTTCGTAACCCTTCAGTTCCGGGTTGCCGATACGGCCCGTACAGCGGTTGATGAACTGGCTGGCGAGGAAGTTGTCGTCCGAAGAGCCGTCGTCGGTCGTCGAATCGCCGTCGTCGAATGCACCGGGGTTCTGGGCCAGATAGGCTTCGAGCGCCTCGCGGTCGGCGGGGTCGATCTTGTAGCAGCTGGCGGCCGAGGTGCCGGTCAGGTTGGTCATGGTCGGACGCGCGCGTTGCTTGGCGATGGAGAAGCGCACCGCCAGCTGGTCCTCAATCGGCCAGGCCGCGAGGTTGAGGCTGGGCAGGAAGTCTTCCGCGGTGCGGTCGACATTGCCGACGCGACGCGACACGAAGGTGTCGACCAGCTGGACCCCTTTTGTCGGCAGACCCGTTGTGGTGTTGGTGCCGGTCGTAAACGCATAGTCGCGGTCGTAGAAGACGATCGAGGGTGCCGCCTGAACGCTGACCTTCTGGTAGCGGACGCCGACGTTACCCAGAATTTCGACGCCGAACAGACGGGTTTCGAAATCGGTCATCAGATAGGCCGAGGTCGTGCCTTCTTCGGTCGAATAGGTCGGGCGCTCATAGACATTGCCGTCCGAAGCCAGGCAGCGGTACAGGCAGTCCGAGTTGTGGCCGCTGAGGTCGGCATACTGGCTCAGCATATTGTAGAAGGTTTCGAAATTCGGAACCATCCAGCTTTCCAGCAGGTTGCCGCGGTCGGCGACACCGTTGAAATAGGTGGCGCCCGGCAGGCGCACCACGGCGGCGTCGATGATGCTGTTGTACTGTGCCTGAGTGAGTGTGTGGTTCTTATAGAGGGTGTTGGCCACCGTCGTCGTCGGGATCGCCGTGGTGCCGAAGACGCACGGTGCAGTGGTCGGCGCGGTGGCCGGGTTACACCAGCGCACGACGTCGAGGCTGCGCGCGTGATAGAGGGTCACGCCCGGCTTGATCTGGAAGCCGTCATAGCGCCAGGTCTGGTTATGGCGCTCGCGTTGCTGGACGCCGAACTTCACGGTCTTGATCGGACCGAAATTATCGAAGTTGCGGGTGACGTCGAGCTGATAGTTCCACTCGTTGTTCTCGTCGTACTGCGGCGTATATTCCATCGCCGAGGTGGCGCTGAGGCCGTTGGAGGCGGCGACGGGGTAGTAGGACGCCGGGTTGAAGATATTGACCGAGCTGGGTGCTTCATAGGTCCACAGGCCGCTTTCCGGCACCATCTTGAAGGTGACCGAAGGCAGCTGGGCGTAGATCTTGATTGTGTCGTCCTGACGGTCGGCCGAAGAGGCGGCGTACTGGATGCGGCCCTTGGCGATCCAGTTGTTCCACTTCCAGTCGGCCCCGGCCTGCACGTAGTGCTGCTCGGTGACGCGGTGCAGGTTGCGCACCTGCGAGTCCCAGACAAGGCTGGAGACGTTGCCGGCTGCCGTGCCGCGGATCATGTCGTACTGGGTCACGAAGTGGTTTTCGTTGACCTTGACGTTATTGACGTTGGCGCTGGTCAGAACGCCGCTGGTGTTGGTCGTGCCGGTCGGCGAGGCGATCTGAAGGTTATAGGCGGTGTTCTTGAAATCGCGGATATTCGGGTTGTACGCGAAGAAGACCGTCAGATTGTCGTTGACGCGATAGTCGGCGCGCAGTTGCAGCGAGGTCGTGCGGTCGTCGCGGTATTCACGGCTGAAACGCGGCAGCGACGGGAAGAAGTCTTCCCACTGCGCGTAACAGTTCAGGCGGCTGTTGATGCCCTGAACGGTCGACAGGGCGGCGCAGCCCGACTTGGTGGTCACGGCGGCGGCGATGGGGTCGAAGGCCTGAGTGAAGGACTTTTCCGCCGAGTTATCGTAATCGCCCAGCGGGATGTAACCGGCCGAGCTGTTCGACACGCGGGCGATGTCCGACACGTTGACCTGCTGATCGTAGGTCAGGTTGAACAGCAGGCCCAGACGCCCGTCGAGGAATTTGCGCGTGGCGACGATGTTGGCGCGCGGCGACCAGCCGCCGTCCAGCGAGCTTTGCTGATACTGAAGATTGAACTTGTAGAGCGGCTTGGCGAAGTCGAGGCCCGAACGCTGTTCGATGCGCACCGTGCCACCGACGCCACCGGGGGTCATGTCGGCGGTCTGGCCCTTCACGACGTCGACGCTCTTGATCAGGTCCGACGACATGTCGCCGAGGCCGGTGACCGAACGGCCGTCCTGGCTGCTGGTCGACAGCATCGACATGCCATCGACTTCGACGCGGATCAGGTCTGCCGACTGACCGCGGATGGCGAAGCCGCCCTGTTCACCGGAATCGGACACGTCGAGCGCCACACCGGCGATACGGGCGATGGCGTCGCCGATATTCTTGTCCGGGAAGTTGCCGACGTCGTCGGCGACGATGGAGTCCTGATTGGTGGCGGCGCGCTTCTTGCGCTGGATGGCCGACTGTTCCGAACGGCGGGCGCCGACGACGACGACTTCCTGAGTGTCATCCTGAGCGGCGGGTGCCGTCTGTCCGGTCGTTTGAGCCGTTGCGCCGGTGGCGATGGTCAGTGCCAGCAGCGAACTGCTCAGCATGAGTTTTACGGTGCTTCCTTTGGTGTGCATGGTTTCCCTACCCTTTATTGACTTCGTTGGTGCGGTTGTTGATTTTGCGCGGCCTTTTGGGGTCGCGGTGCAATGGTGGCGGCCCCTACGGCAGGCCGGTGATGTTGTTCGTATTCTCCAGTGTGATCTGTCCCCCGTTTTTGGCCACGATGCGGCTGCGCGTCAGGCTGATGTCGCGGGCGTGGCGGATGGCGCCCATCTGCTGAGCCTCGATATCGAGGTCTTCGAGACGGATGTTCTGAAGCGGCGCGCCGGCATAGGCTTCAAGCTCAAGCGCGGATTTCACCCCGCGCGCCGTGACGCGGCTGATGTGGATGTCGCGGACGTGCGGCAGGCCCTTTTCCGGAGACACCGGTGTCGTCAGCACCGACCAGTAGGCCGGATAACCGGTCAGGCCGTCGGGAATTTTCGCGTAGCTGTAGGCCGGGAACCAGTTGAGATTGATGCGGATACCGGCATCGGTAGCGCTCACATCGATATCGTCGATACGGATGTCCGAAACCGTACCGCCGCGTGTCGCTGCTGATTTGAACAGGATGCCGTAACGCACCGGCCCCAGCACCTTGAGGCCCGACACGCGGACATTACGGATGCCGCCTGAGGTTTCCGACCCGAAGGTGATCCCGGCATAGGCGCTGCGCACGATGGAGTTGCGGATGACGACGTTTTCGGTCGGACGGTTAACCCTGAGGCCGTCGGCGTCGCGCCCGGCCTTGAGGCACAGGGCATCGTCATTGACGTCGATATCGGCGCGTTCGACCAGAACCGTGTGCGAGGAATCGATATCGATGCCATCGGTCGAAGGCCCCTTGCCGTCGATATTGTTGCGGATGGTAACGCCCGCGATATGGATGTCGTGGGAGTAGACCGCCTGCACCGTCCAGAAGCCCGAGCGGATCAGGTTGAGATTGTCCCGGCCTTCGGCATTGCCGAGCTGGATACGGTTCGACTTGTAGATCTGGATCAGGCGCGGACGCTGGGCGTCGTAATCGGCGGCCCAGCGCAGGCCTTTGGCTTCGTACTCATAACGGATCGACTGGAAGCGGTCCCAGAAGACCTTGCCATTGCCGTCGATCGTGCCGTCGCCTTCGATGCGGATATCGGACTGCTCATAGACATTGATCAGGGCGGCGGGCCAGTCGATTTCGACCCCGGCGATACGCGTCGGCATGACGGGATAGGCTTTGATATCCTGAGACCCGGTCAGGCGGACGTCCTTGTTCAGGCGCAGGACCATGCCCGATTTGAGAAACAGTGCGCCGGTCAGATAGGTGCCTGGCTTAAAGGTGAGGGTGCCGCGCACGGCGGCCGTGGCGTCGATGGCCGCCTGAATGGCCTTGGTGTCGTCTGTGACGCCGTCGCCCTTCGCGCCGAAATTTTCCGCCCGCAGCAGGGGCGTGAGCAGGCGTTGCGGCGCGGCGATGACGATGTCAGCGCCCGCAGCGGCCTGCGCCCCGGCGGCAAGGCCGAAACTCAGCAACATCAGCAAAAGGGTCAGGAGACGGTTCATCGCGGCGCGCCGGTCCTTATTTGGGGTTGGCCTTGAGCCAGGCCTCATAGGCCTTTAAGGCGTCCTGCGGCTGACTGACGTACCAGGCATAGCCGTTGCGGCGGCCCTTGGAGATGTTATTGACGTCGTCCTGAATGGTTTTGTCCCAGTCGCCGAAGATCGGCACGCCGGTACGGATGTCGTAATTGCGCGACCAGATCGGCCCCGCGCCCGGCTTATCGATCAGCTTGCGGCCCTCTTCTTCGCTGACCTTGGTGAAGGCCTTGTCGTAGATGGCGTGGGCCCTGAGCCAGTCGATCCCGGCATGGATGGCCGTTTTTACTTCGGTGGAGGGCTTGGGCTGGCGCATCAGGAACAGCAGGACCTCGGTGGTTTCACCGCTGGCCAGAGAGCGCATTTCATAATTGCGGGCCGAAATCGGCGTCAGGGTCAAGGCGTCGACCTGTTGCGGCCAGACGGTGCGCTTGCCATCGACGATCACCTGAGCATCGAGGAAGGGACGCACGGCGCGCGCGCTGGCCTCGCCTGCAGCCTTGCGCAGATCGGCACTGACGAAGGTAAAATCGGCCTTACCCTCGGCAATGTCCTCAAGGATCATGGCGGCCTGCGCCACGGCGTTGTCGTTAAAGGTGACGCCGTCGTGGAAGCCGCCTTCCAGCGGATAGACCTGAGGCCAGCCGCCATTGGGGTATTGCGCCATCAGAAGATAGCGGACGCCCTTGATGATGCTGGCGCGGTAGGCGTCGCCCTCCTTGCCCGGTGCCTGCGCCTGTACGCGGGCCAGAAAGCGCATCTCGGTCCACGTCGCGCCGTTGTCCAGCGTGCCGACAAAGGTCCAGAAGCGATCGTGCGGGGCATCGAAGCTGCCGGTGTTCAGCTCCATGGTCTCGGCATTGTTGCCATAGCGCTGACCGCGCAGGCGCGGCGGCTTGGTGCGGTCCTGATTCTTGCTCCAGCCGCCCGACGGGGTCTGGAAGCTGACGATGGTGTCGGCCATGGCGCGCGCTTCGGCCGAGGCGTACCAGGCGGCATCCTTGTTAAGGACCATCTTGCCGCTGCCGGCTACGGGCGGCGGAGGCGGGGTTTCGCCGGGCTGAAGCTCTGCGGCAAGGGTGGCGCGGTCCAGTTTCATCTGCGCTTCGGAGCGGCGGATATAGGCGGCCCAGTCGTCGCGCTGGGCGGCAGGCAGCTCATTGAGACGGGTCAGGCGTACATCCGGCGCAGGCGTGTTCTGCCCGATGACCGCCGACAGGGCGGGCGACGCCAGAACGAGCGCGATGGCAGGGATTAATCCCTTTGCCCCGGTGAGTTTCATTTCCGTCCCTTTTTTTAGGATGATTGTTTTCAAAATTGATACTCGATGCCTGATGGCCTGTAAACGAAAATGCTCAATTTCGACATATTTTCTAAAAATGTTTTCATACGTGAAGTTTTTGACGCATTCGTTGATTTATGTGAAATTTCTGCGCGGAAATAGCCCGTGAACTGATCGCTTATGATGTATTTTGAACGATATCCGGTGATGAGCGACGCTTTGCGGATTGTCAGTCGAAGGCGTCCGGATTAGACAATAGGGACGCAAATTGTGGCGGGGGACCGGTAACAACGGGCCGGAGTTTCGACACACATGTATGAAATCTAGTTACACATAAAGACACAGCGGTTCATGATAGCGTTGTCATGATGGGCGCCACGCGCGGCCCGGCCGCGCCGCCGGCCAGAGGGCTGGGTCAAATAGGGAAACGTCATGGCTGCCACATCTCCGCCGTTCAGGAACTCTGTACAGTTGTCCCGCCGTCAGTTGATGACCGGGGTGACCGCTCTCGGCATGGTGGGCGTGGCAACGGGCCTGCCCGTCGCGGCCTCGGCGGCGGTAACGGCCATCGACCGCAAGGCGCTGGTGCGGCGGCACAATCCGGTCCTCAGTCAGGCCGATCCCCACGCGCCGCTGATGCTGGGCAACGGCAGCATCGGCTTTACGGCGGACATTACGGGGCTTCAGACCTTCACCGAGCCCTATAGCAAGATCGCGCCGCTGCTGACCGAAGCGCAGTGGGCCTGGCACAGCTTCCCCAATCCGCAGGGCTATACGGTCAGGGACACGCAGGTCGAGATCGAGGTGCGCGGCCATACGCGCCGCTATGGCTATATCAAGGACTGGGCCGAGGCGGCGAAGAATCCGGCGGTGGCCTTTATCCGTGAAAACCCGCACCGTTTTTCGCTGGGGCGCGTGGCGCTGGACTTACGGGCGAAGGACGGGACGCCTGCGCGCTTCGCCGACATCCAAAATACGCAGCAGACGCTTGACCTGTGGACCGGTGTGCTGACCAGCCGCTTTACCTATGACGGTGCGGCGGTGACGGTCGTCACGCGCGTCCTGCCCGATCAGGACACGGTCATGGTCGATGTGACCTCGGTGCTTGTGGCGCAGGGACGGCTGGGGGTCATGGTCCGCTTCCCCGGTGTGTCGAAGACGCTCAACCCCGATCCTGCGGACTGGAGCAACCCGGACGGCCACACCACGACCGAGGTATCGCGTAAGGCGGGCGAGCTGCGCCTGAAGCGGCAGATCGACACCACCACCTCCTATGCCGCTATCGGTGCGCCGGGGGCGATGCCAGGGGTGGGGATCGAAGCGGCAGGCCCTCACGCCTATCGCATCGGCGGCAAGTCTCAGAGCCTGAGCGTCATGGCGCAGTTTTCGTCCGAACCGGGGGCCGCCCTGCCGATGCCGGCGACGGCGCGGGCGGAGGTCGAGCGACACTGGGTCGGCTACTGGTCGCAGGGCGGTATGGTCGATTTTACGGGCTCCACCGACCCACGCGCGCCTGAGCTGGAACGCCGGGTGATCCTGTCGCAATATCTGATGGCGGTGAATGCCGCAGGCCTTTTCCCGCCGCAGGAGGAGGGGCTGTTCTCCAATAGCTGGAACGGCAAGTCGCACCTTGAGATGCACCCGTGGCATTCGGCGCACTTCGCCCTGTGGGGGCGTCCGCAGCTTCTGGAAAAGAGCCTCGGCTGGTATGTCGGCTTCCTGCCCAAAGCGAAGGCCCGCGCCGCCGAACAGGGGTTAAAGGGGGCGTGGTGGCCCAAGATGATCGGGCCGGACGGGGTCGACAGCCCGTCCAAGGTGTCGCCCTTCATCATGTGGCAGCAGCCCCACCCCATCTATATGAGCGAGATGCTTTACCGTGCCGGAGACGGCCCGCGCGTGCTTAAGGCCTATGGCGAACTGGTCGAGGCCAGCGCCGATCTTCTGGCCTCGTTCGCCGTGCCGGATGAAAAGAGCGGCACCTATCGCCTCGGGCCGCCGATCATCCCGGTGCAGGAAAATTTCAATCCGCTGACCACCTTCGATCCGGCTTTCGAGGTCGCCTATTATCGCTGGGGCATCGAAACGGCGCAGGCGTGGCGCGAACGTCAGGGGCTGAAGCGGCGCGCCGACTGGGACGCGGTGCTGAAACGCTGGCCCGCCCTGCCGCAGAAGGACGGGCTTTATCTGCCGGTCGGTTCCGAGCCGGGCTTCTGGGACAAGGCGGCGGGGGCGTGCAAATCGAACGCGCTTGAAGAGACCTGTCAGAACCGCGACCACATGTCTTTCCTCATGCCGCTAGGCTGGCTGCCCGGACGCGATGTCGATAAGCCTACCATGCGCCGGACGCTCGACCGCATGAAGCGCGACTGGGATCTGCGCCAGACCTGGGGCTGGGATTACGCCATGATCGCCATGACCGCCGCGCGTCTCTCCGCGCCGGAAGAGGCGGTCGACTGGCTGTTCTTCGATGCGAAAAACAACAGGTACGGCAAGAGCGGCATGACCCCGCGCGTCCACCTCGATGCCCATGCCGCCGCCTTTGTGCCGACGGCGACGGGCGCAGGGGCGCAGGTCGATGCCGGGCCGGATGGGCCGGGCTATCAGCGTGCGGCGGAAACCTATTTCCCCTCGAACGGCAGCCTGCTTCTGGCCGTGGCGCTGATGGCCGGGGGCTGGGACGGGCAGACGGGGGCAGCGCCCGGTTTCCCGAAGACCGGCTGGACCGTAAAGGTCGAAGGCCTCAGGCCGTCGCTTTAGAATAATACAGAGAAAAGGAAACGCTCATGAATCGTCGCGCCCTGCTTGCGGGCCTTGCCCTGACGCCTTTTATGGGGACAGTCGCCCGCGCCGCCCAGATCGGCACCAATACGCCGTTTCCACCGCTGAGTGCGGACCGGATCAACGCCCTGCCTGCGGCGGAGCGCAAGGCGTGGACCGATTACCTGAAACGCTCGGCGGCACAGATGGTGGCGGACAAGGCCGCGCTTCAGGCCGAGCGCAAGGGGCTGAGCGCCATCCCCGCCCCGCCTAAGGACGGCAATGGCAAGCCGGACATGCCGATGGACAAGCCCGCCGAATGGTACGGCTCGGATGAGGCGAAGGCGGTCACCGCCAATGTCCTCAGCTATCAGACCCCGGCGGGTGGCTGGGGCAAAAATCAGCCGCGCAAGGCCGCGCCGCGCGAGCGGGGGCAGGCCTATGTCATCGGTGAGGAACCGGTGCGTCCGGCGGGTGATTTCGACACGCCGACCGAGCCCAAATGGCACTATGTCGGCACGACCGATAATGGCGCGACCATCATGGAAACGCGCTGGCTGGCGCGGGTGGCGGCGGCCACCGGCGATGCGGCGGCGAAGGCCGGGGCGATCCGGGGCCTGACCTATTTCCTCAATGCGCAGTTCCCCAATGGCGGCTGGCCTCAGGTGTGGCCGCTGGAAGGCGGTTATCACGATGCCCTGACGCTCAACGACAATGCCATGATCTCGGTGACGTCGCTGGTCGGCGAAGCCGGACGCGGCGAGGGCGATTTCGCGGCCTTGCCCGCCGATCTGCGTCAGAAGCTGCGGGCGGCGGAACAGCGGGCTATTGCCGTCTTTATGAAGACGCAGGTGGCGGTCAACGGCACACCGATGCTGTGGGCGCCGCAATACGACGCCCTGACCCTGACGCCGTGTTCGGCACGCAACTATGAAATGCCGTCGCTGAGCACGACGGATAGCGGCAGCTTGCTGATTTATCTGATGAAATATCCCGCGCCTACGCCTGAGATGAAGACAGCCATCCGCTCAGGTGTCGCGGCGCTGAAGACGCTGGGCATTCCCGACATGGAGTTCACCTTTGTCGAGGAGGTCGGTGCGCGGCGCTTTATCTCCAAGCCGGGAGCCCCTTTGATCTGGGGGCGGTATCTCGATCTGAAGACGCTGCAACCCATTTTCGGTGACCGGCAAAAGGCGATTTTCGACTCGGTGGCCGATATCGAAAAGGGCGCGCGCAAGGGCTATGCCTGGTACAGCCGCGCCCCGCAGCGGGCCATCGACATCTTCGCGGAATGGGAGCGTACCCACGCCTGATTGTTCTGTAGCCATAAATAGCCATTCGTGGCTATAAGTGGCTACAGGAGGCGAGTCATGGCGAAATCGGAATGGCACTTTCCACGGCGGGCCTTTGCCGAGCAGGTGTTCGACATACTGATCGACAGCCCGGCCTCGGCCATCAGCCTGTTCGGCCCGCGCCGCACGGGCAAGACGGAGTTCCTGCGTGAAGATCTCGCGCCGCTGGCCGAGGGGCGCAGGCACCGCGTCGTCTATGTCAGCCTGTGGCAGACGGTCGAAACGCCGATCGCCAGCCTGCTCCATGCCTTCGACGCGGCCCTGCGCGGCGGGCGGTTCAGCGACCGCGTACAGACGGCCCTGCGTGATCTGTCGCCGAAGCTGACCCTGAAAGGCCCCGGCGGTGCCGAGATCGAGGTCGATATCGGGGCCTTGCGCGGTAAGCCGCAGGACGAACACCTGCTGCTGCTGGACCAGTACTGTGGCTGGCTGGCCGACGATAAGCACCCGACGCTTTTGCTGTTCGACGAGTTTCAGGAAGTGGCGCGCAGCGCGCATACCGCGCCGATCATCGCCGCCCTGCGCACCAGTCTGGACCGGCGACGCGCAGGCCTTGTCTCGGTGTTTACCGGCTCGTCTCAGGAGGGGCTGCGTAAGGTGTTCAATGCCCGCGAAGCGCCGTTTTACCGCTTTGCGACCCAGATGACCCTGCCGGAACTGGATGACGGTTTTGTCGATCACCAGTTGGGCGTGTTCAAAAACAAGGCACGGCGACGGATCGACCGGGGCGAGGCGCTCGGTGCCTTTGCGCGGATCGGGCGCAATCCGCTGTTCTTTCAGCAATGGCTGATCGCCCTGATGGCCCATGACGGGCTGACGCCTGAGACCGCCATCGCTCACGTGCTGGACGAACTGGGGGCGCAGTTCGGCTTTGACCGCGCGTGGCGCGACCTGAGCGCTTTACAGCGCGCGGTCCTGCGCCTGCTGGCGGAAGAGGTGGCGCAACTCTATGCCGAGACCTCGACAGCGCGCATGGCGCAACTGACCGGCGAGGCACCGCCCGAAAACGACCGGGTGCAGACGGCGCGGTCCAGCCAGACCCACTCCCGGCTCATTTGGCCAGCTCGCGCAGC
>JASGGL010000058.1:0-16146 GCA_047605065.1 Asticcacaulis sp. | reverse complement strand
ATCCAGTTCCTGCGCCAGAGCCAGAGCTTCATCGGCATCGTCCGTGGACAACAACCGCACCCCCAGATCAGCGCGACCGATACGCCCACCGGCATTGATACGCGGCCCCAGAACAAAACCGGAGTGGAAGACGCCCAGCGCCTTAGCGGCGTCCTTCGGCTCACCACCCGCCACCTGCATCAGCGCGTGTATGCCGGGATTGTCCAGTTGCGACATGACCTTAAGGCCCTGCGAGGCCAGAGCGCGGTTAAAGCCGGTCAGGGCCGTCACGTCGCAAATGGCCCCCAATGCCGCAAGGTCCAGCCAGTTAGTCAGGTTCGGACGCGGGCGGTCCCTGAACAGGCCCCGGCGTTCGGCTTCGCGATTGAGCGCCGCCAGCACCACAAACACCACGCCCGCTGCCGCCAGATTACCCTGCGCCGACAGGCACCCCGGCCGGTTGGGGTTGACCACGGCCAGACAGGCAGGCGGGTCTTCGCGCATGATGTGATGATCGATCACCACGACATCCAGACCGATAGTGGCGGCATAACTCAGGGCACGGTGCGCCGATGCGCCACAATCGACCGTTATGACCAGATCGGCACCTTCGGCCTTAAGCCGGTCAAAGGCGCGCTCCGAAGGGCCGTAGCCCTCAAGTATGCGGTCCGGCACATAGACGCTCAGCTCATGCCCCATATGGCGGAACCAGCGCACCAGTTGCGCCGCAGAGGTCGCGCCATCAACATCGTAATCGGCAAAGACATAAATCGTCTTATGCGCTTCAAGCGCATCCAGAATAGCCGTCACCGCCTGCGGCATGTCCGTAAAGCTGTCCGGGTCCGGAAACAGGGCTTTCAGCGTCGGCTTAAGATAGTCTTCAAGCTGCGCCGAGGTGACGCCCCGCCCGGCAATGGAATTGGCTACCGGCTCAACAACCGCTTCGTCGACCAGCCCTTTGAGCGAAATCTGCTCACGGATACGCCTCAGATCGGCAGGATCGACCTTTTGCGCCTCACGCCGGTCGACCCACAAACGCCCGCTCACCGAAGAGTCGACGCCCAGAAAAGACGGCAGTTCGAATGACGGCTTACGCGTGTGTTCGTCGGGCATCAGGCCTTGGTGTCCTCAACATCTACCGCACCGGAGAGAGGCCGGCGCGTATACAGCTTACATATAGTGCGAGTCCGCGAAACCATCATCAGGCTTTCGGTGGACAGGAAGACTTCACCGCGCGGGGATACTTCTCTTTGTACGCCGCGCAAAAGCGCACCGTTGGTCACGCCGGTCGCAATGAAGACCGCGTCCTGCGACACCAGTTCATCGAGTGTATATTTGCGATCGAGATCGCTAATCCCCAGATCGCGGGCGCGGCGGCGCTCATCGTCGCTGCGGAAAACCAGACGCCCCTGAAACTGCCCGCCGACGCATTTCAGCGCGGCCGCCGCCAGAACGCCTTCGGGCGCGCCACCAAGCCCCAGATAGATATCGATGCCGGTTTCCGGCTGGGCCGTGTGAATGACCCCGGCGACATCGCCATCATTGATAAGGTGAACGCGACAGCCGACCTTACGCAGGGAGGTAATGATGCCTTCGTGTCTCGGGCGATCCAGAACGCAGGCGGCGATTTCAGACACCGCCACGCCCTTGGCTTCGGCCAGAGCGCGGACATTGGCTTCGGGAGAGGCATCGAGATCGACCACGCCTTCGGGATAGCCGGGGCCAATGGCGATCTTGTCCATATAGGTGTCCGGTGCGTGCAGAAGCCCGCCGCGCGGTGCAAAGGCCGCAACGGCCAGCGCATTGGCCATGGCCTTGGCGGCCAGAGTCGTGCCTTCGAGCGGATCGAGAGCGATATCGACGGCCGTTCCCTGCCCCGTACCGACCTTTTCACCGATGAACAACATAGGCGCTTCGTCACGCTCACCTTCGCCGATCACGACACGACCGTCGATCTCAAGGCTGTTCAGAGCCGAACGCATGGCATCCACAGCCGCCTGATCGGCGGCCTTCTCATCTCCGTTGCCGACCCAGTCGTAAGCAGCGATCGCCGCCTCTTCGGACACCCGAACAATGTCGAGGCCCAGGTCGAAACCCGTATCTGGCATTTTCTATTCCTGTTGGATTTTAGTCTTATGCTTATTGCGCAATGGGCGGCGGTTCGGCACGTGCCCGAAGCCGCGCCGCCAGAGCCGCAATGGCGTCGGCATTGACGCCCTGCGTAACCGGAGCCCCCAGTACGGGATCGATGCGGGCATCCATGGATGCCGACATTCCCGCAGGATCTTTCAGTTCCCAGTCTATCTTATCAACGCTGCGTTTGAGCACCTCACCGCTCACCGCCAGATCCTCAACCTGCGCCTTTATGTCCTGCGCCGTGGGAATATCTTGCGGGGGCGGCGGAAATTGCGACCATGTGGGAAAGCCCCGATGCACAGGCGCTGGCGACGACGGCGCGGGCGACGAAGCGACAGACTGGGCATGCGCCACTAACGGCATGAAAGCGAGATATGCCCCCATGGTCAGGACGGAAAAGGCCGTAGTTTTCAGTTGGCGTCGCTTCGTCATAATGTCCGTGCTCCGGTCCGGCAGCAAAACCGGTTCAGATCAAAAGCAAAATTTGCCTGACCTGAACAGCTTTAAATACACCTTTCGGCGAAAAACGGCGATCCGTTTTTACGCGTCACGACGTGTTGCGGAGTATAAGGCGAAATTTGAGGGACAGGCATAAAAAAAGCAGGGTACAAATGCACCAGATAACCCGATGACTCGCGGAGAGCGCATGGCCAGGAAGCCCGTCACCCCAACCCCACCGGTAAAAACCGCTGTGCGTAAACGCGCGGTCAAGGCCGAAAGCGCCGAAATTCCGGTCGCCGAAACGGTGCCTCCCAAGCCTGTCACCAAACGAATCAAGAAGGCTCCGGCCGCCAAAGCGGCCCCGCCCCCCATCCCGGAACCTGCGCCCGCCCCTAAAGCTGAAAAGGCTGAAAAGGTTGAAAAAACCGAAAGCGCGACCGGCGGCGCATCGACGGACACCGGCGCGTCCTTCGATGCCGAGCAAATCAAGGCGATGGAGGATTTATCGATCAACCTCGCTAAGGCCGCGATCACCGCACAATCGGCTCTGGCCAGCGCCGTGCTTAAGCAACCCGATTTCAACGGCACGCCCAACGGCGACCCGTTTCAGGTCGCCCCGGCCATGACATCGGTGATGACTTCACTGGCGCAAAATCCGGAAAAGGTTATCGAAGCCCAGACGGATCTGATGACCGGCTATATGTCGCTGTGGGCGGAAATGACCCGGCGTTCGCTGGGTGTGGAGCCCGGTGAAGACACGACGCCCAAGGATAAACGTTTCGCCGATCCGCGCTGGCAGCAGAACCTCATGTTCGACATGATGCGCAAATCGTATCTGCTGTCGTCGACATGGCTGAACAATCTGGTGTCTTCGGTCGAAGGCGTCGATCCTCTGCATAAGCGCCGGGCCGAGTTTTTCACCAAGCTGGTCACCGACGCCTTTTCCCCGTCGAACTTCCTGATGTCCAATCCGGCAGCGCTCGACACGCTGATCAGCAGCAAGGGCGAAAGCCTCGTCAAGGGTATGCAGAAGTTCGCCGAGGATCTGGCCCGCGGCGATGGCAAGCTCAAGATTTCGCAGGCCGATTACGCGCATTTCAAGGTCGGGGAAAATGTCGCCACCACGCCGGGCAAGGTGGTGTGGCGCGGCCCGCTGTTCGAACTTTTGCAATACAACCCGACGACGGAAAAGGTGCGCGAAACACCGCTCCTCATCTTCCCGCCGTGGATCAACAAGTACTATATTCTTGATCTTCAATCGAAGAACTCCCTCATCAAATGGCTGACCGATCAGGGATTTTCGGTTTTCGTGGTTTCCTGGGTCAACCCGGATGCCCACCTTAAGGACGTCACGTTCGAAGACTATATGTTCGGCGGCGTCTATAAGGCCGTCTCGCTGGTCCGCGAACAGACCGGCGCGAAAAACGTCAATACAGTCGGCTACTGCATCGGCGGTACGCTTCTGGGCGTTGCACTGGCTCACATGGCGGCAAAGGGCGACGACAGCGTGTCCTCAGCGACCTTCTTCACCGCCCAGCATGACTTTTCCGAAGCCGGCGACCTGCTCCTGTTCACCAACGAAAGCTGGCTGAAGGAACTGGAGCGGCAAATGGATGCCGCCGGCGGTGTGCTTCCCGGCGCCGCCATGGCCGACACCTTCAACGCCTTGCGTGCCAACGATCTGGTCTGGTCTTTCTTCGTCAACAACTACCTGATGGGTAAGGATCTGACGGCCTTCGACCTTCTGTGCTGGAACGCCGACCAGACGCGCATGCCCAAGATTTTGCACATGTACTACCTGCGCAAATTCTATCACGAGAACGCGCTGTCGAAGGGAGAACTCACTATCGGCGGGGTGGATATCGACCTTAAGAACGTAAAGATACCGGTCTTCGAGCAATCAGGCCGCGAAGACCATATCGCGCCGCCGGGTTCGGTCTATAAGTCCGCGCGCCTGTTCGGCGGTCCGGTCACCTTCGTTATGGCGGGCTCAGGTCATATCGCCGGCGTCGTTAATCCGCCCGCGGCTCAGAAATATCAGCACTGGATCAATGAACTGAGCAATGCCAAAGGCTTGCCGGAAACACTTGAGGCCTGGCAAAAGGATGCCATCGAGCACAAGGGGTCGTGGTGGGACTATTGGGCCAAATGGCTACACGACAAGTCGGGCGCGATGATCCCGGCCCGCGACCCGTCCAAGGGCAAATTCAAGCCTGATATGGATGCGCCGGGTAGTTATGTGCTGGTAAAGTCGTAAGTTTAAGATCGCAGGATCTCAGGTTATTGGGGTGCAGGGGTCTGTGGCCCCTGCATTTTTCCCTTAAAGCCTCAGAATGATCGTTTCGACGATCGGACGGCGATCCCAGACATTTTGCGCGGCCTTCTTGAGCACGCGCGCAACGGCGGTTTCCACCGTCTGATCGTCCTCGCGTTCTTCCCGCGACAGCTTCTGCACAGCCTTTTCGGCAATATCGCACAGCTTTTCGAGTTGCTCGGAAATGCTGTCCTCGTCTTCGAAGGCCAGCCCCAGACCGCGCACATCGACGTAAGAGGCCAACTGGTTCTTGCGATCCAGAGCGAAGGAAACGAACAGCATACCGTTATGCGCGGCATGGCGACGTTCACGCAAAGCGTCCGACGCTTCCGGCACCAGCATGCCGCCATCGACGAACAGACGTCCCGAAGGGACTTCATCGATGATTTCCGGTTTCCCCGGAGCCAGACGCACCATGTCGCCATTACGCAGCACGACCTGTTCCGGCACACCGATCTCAGCGGCCAGAGCGGCGTGCTTTTGCAGGTGGCGACGTTCACCGTGCGTCGGCACGGCGATCTTCGGGCGCGCCCATTCGTACATCTGCTTCAGTTCGTCCCGGCAGGGGTGACCGGACACATGGATGCCGGGGTGATCCTTCTCAGTGTGAATTTCGACACCGAGATCGGACAGGCGGTTTTGCAGGCTGCGGATGCCGATCTCATTGCCCGGAATGACGCGCGAAGAGAAGACGCAGGAATCGCCCGCCCCCAGTCGTACCAGCGGGTGATTACCGTCCGCTATGCGCGACAAAGCCGCGCGCGGCTCGCCCTGCGATCCGGTGCACAGATAAAGGACTTCAGTGTCCTTCATCTTGGCGGCTTCGGCTTCGGAGACAAACTCCTGAATGCCCTTCATCAGGCCGACCGATTTGGCAGCGGCGGACATACGGTGCATAGAACGCCCGACGAGGCAGACCGAACGCCCACAGGCCTCGGCCGAGCGGATGACGCTGTCCATGCGTGCCACGTTCGAGGCGAAACATGCGACCGCCACGCGGCCCGTAAGCCCACGAATAACCGCTTCGAGGGCGACTTTCACATCGGCTTCGGAACCCGCCTGACCGTCAACAAAGACGTTCGTCGAATCGCAGACCATGGCCAGAACGCCTTCGTCGCCAAGGGCGACGATACGGCTGACATCGGTGGGCTTGCCCGTAATCGGATCCGGATCGATCTTCCAGTCACCGGTATGCAGCACCGTCCCCAGCGGCGTCTTTATCGACAGGCCATTGGGCTCGGGGATCGAGTGGGTGATGGTGATGTAGTCGACCTCGAACGGCCCCAGCGTGACCTTACCGCCCAGCGGCACCTCGGTCAGGTTGTAGTCATCGACACCGGCTTCCCGCAGCTTTTCGCGGATCAGAAAGGCAGTAAAGGGCGTGGCGTAAAGCGGGGCCTTGATCTTGTCCCACAGCCAGCCCAGCGCGCCGATATGGTCTTCGTGGGCATGGGTCAGGATAACGCCCAGAATGTCCTCGCCTTCGAGGAAGCGCGGATCGGGAACGATCACTTCGATGCCCGGCGTCGTCAGATCGCCGAAGGTGACCCCGACATCGACCAGAATCCACTTGCGGTTATGCTCAGGGCCGAACCCGTAGGCATTCAGGTTCATACCGATTTCGTTCGAGCCGCCAAGCGGCAAAAACACCAGTTCGTCTTTGTTTTTACTCATTGTTCTTTTTTTGATTGGAAAGGGTACGCTGATAGATTTCGAGCAGACCCCGCAGCGTAAGATCAGGGTCAAAATGGTGAATACGGTCCGTTGCGCCTTCGAACAGGGACGCTACCCCGCCTGTCGCAACAACCGTCATGGTCTGGCCGTACTCGGCCTGAATTTTGTCGATCAGATATTCGATGAGGCCCATATAGCCCCAGAAGATACCGGACTGCATGGCGCTGACCGTGTCCTTGCCGATATAGTGCGCCGGACGCTCGATCGCAATGCGCGGCAGCTTTGCCGCCGCCTGATGAAGCGCCTGCATGGACAGATTAATGCCCGGCGCAATGGCCGTGCCTTCCAGTGCGCCATCGCCAGACACCACATCGAAGGTCGTCGCCGTGCCGGAGTCGATAACAATCAGCGGTCCGCCATAGCGGATATGGGCGCCGATTGTATTGACCAGACGGTCAGCCCCGGCTTCGGACGGCTTATCGATACGTACCTCTATGCCAAGGTGGGTGTTTTCCCCGATCACATAAGGCGTCTTGTTAAAATAGCGCTGTGCAAGCTTGCGTAGGTTGAACAGGGACTGAGGCACGACGGAGGAGATAATGCAGTCGTCGATGCGGCTGAAGTCCAGGCCGTGCATCTGAAGCAGTTGATAGAGCCAGACGGCGTATTCATCGGCGGTGCGCGTCGATTCCGTCGCCGTGCGCCACTGCGCGCACCAATCCTGACCGTCGTGCACAGCAAACAGCGTATTGGTATTGCCCTGTTCAATGGCGAGAAGCATCAGACCTCCGCATAGGTAACGGAACCGCCTGAAACCACATGAATGTCGCCAGACAAGTCCCGGACGCGCAGCGCGCCATAATCATCGAGGCCGAGAATCGTTCCGCTCACGGTCTGTTTCCCCTGCTCTATCAGACAGATGCGGTCACGACCATAGGCCTGATCCCACCACTGGGCCGCTGTGGCTTCAAAGCCTGCCTCAAGCCACGCCCGGATGCGTATATCCAGCGCCTGATCAATAGCCGCCAGCAGGCTTTCGGCGGATTGAGGTCGGTCCGTCAGCGCATTGACCGCCGCTGTACCGTAGGTTTTCACATCCGGAGCTTCGGCAATATTGAGGCCGATGCCGATAACAAGTCCCAACCCGCTATCGAGGCTTTCGCTCTGTGCCAGTATGCCGCACAGCTTGCGCCCGTCATAGAGTACGTCATTCGGCCATTTGATCTTCAGCGGTTCAGGCGTTCTCAGCAGAGGCCGGACGACATCCGTAACCGCCAGAGCCGTCACGAAGGACAGCTGCGTTACCTTGCGTATTTCGACCGGAAGCACGCCGTACCACGAGGCCATCAGATTGCCCGGCGGCCCTTCCCACTGACGGCCCATCCGCCCCTGCCCTGCGGTCTGCCGCTCCGCACGTATCCAGCGCGGACCGCGATCCTCCGCCCGCAGCCGGTTCAGGGCCTCGGTTTGGGTGGATGTCAGCGTTTCAAACAGATCAACAGGCGTCATACACAAAAAAAGGTGCAGGGACCACCGATCCCCGCACCCCCTAAAAACAAACCAGATAAGTCACTCAGTTCAGGCCAAAGCTCTTAACCGCCATTTCAGCAAGCGGATAGAGGCCCGACAGAACGAATGCTGCCACCGGGAAGGCGAAGGCCGCCGCCGCATAAGCGATCCACTTGGCCTCAAAGGGCGCCTTGTCAACTTCGCCCTTATCGGCAGAGTCGAACCACATCACCTTGATGATGCGCAGGTAATAGAAGGCGGCGATGACCGACGCGACAAGACCCGCGACCGCAAAGCCCCAGTAACCGGCTTCGAGCGCCGCACCGAAGACGAAGAACTTACCCCAGAAGCCGGAGAAAGGCGGCATCCCCAGAACCGACAGAGCCAGCAGCGTGATGGCGATGGTCAGCTTCATGTCGACTTTGGACAGGCCTGCGAGATCGTCGATCTTGCTGATGGCGATGCCTTTACGCGACAAAGCGATCTGAGCCGAGAACAGGCCCAGTGTGTCAACCATATAGAGCACCGAGAACAGCAGCAGCGCCATGACGCCGTTGTCCGTACCCGCCGCCAGAGCCAGCATGGCATACCCCATATTGGCGATCGACGAATAGGCCAGAAGACGCTTGAAGTCTTTCTGCATCAGACCGCCAAGGCCGCCGACGAGGAAGGACAGGCTGGCGATAGCCAGAAGCACCTGAGCCCATTGATCATGCAGACCGGCAAAGGCATCGTTCAGCACGCGCGCCAGCAGGACCAGAGCGGCGAACTTCGGCGCACCGGCGAACAGAGCAACCACAGGCGTAGGCGCGCCTTCGTAAACGTCCGGTGTCCACATGTGGAAGGGCGCGGCGGAAACCTTGAAGGCCAGACCGGCAATCACGAAGACCAGACCGAAAATCAGGCCGACCTGCGGATTGGCTTGCGCCGAGGCCGCGATGGCGTCGAAATTCATCGAACCTGCAAAGCCGTAGACCAGCGAAATACCGTAGAGCAGAAGGCCCGACGACAGCGAGCCCAGAACGAAGTATTTGAGGCCGGCTTCCGATCCCTTGGCATCGTCGCGACGGAAGGACGCCATGACGTAGGCCGCCAGAGAGTTCAGTTCGAGACCGATATAGAGCGCAATCAGGTCGCCCGCCGATACCATCATGCTCATGCCGATAGCCGACAGAGTCACAAGGATCGGGAACTCGAAGCGGTTATTGTTCTGACGCTCGAAATAGCCGCGCGCCAGCACAATGATGATAGCCGAAGCGATATAGATGAAGGTTTTGGCAAAGTTTGCCACACCGTCGGCGATGAAGGAGCCATTGAAGACCTTACCGTGACCGTTGAAGGCTGCGGCAAAGGCCGCGGCGATCAGGGCCGCGCCGCAAAGCGCCGCCACGGAGCCCGCCGACTTGTCTCCACGCAAAGCGCCGTAAACAAGGATAGCCAGAACGGAAACCGCCAGTATCAGTTCCGGAAGCGCCAGATGAAGAGCCGATGTCAAATCCATAGCTATGCCGCTCCTATCCGCCGATCAGCGCGCGGTAGGTCGCAACGACCGCGTCCACGCTGGCGGTGGTAAAGTCAAATATAAAGGCCGGATAGACACCCAGCAGCAGCGTCCCTGCGATCAGGGGCGCAAAGATGATTTTTTCGCGCAGGGTCAGGTCCGGATGGCCCTTGAGCTGCTCGTTCGTCACTTCGCCGTACATCACCTTTTTGAACAGGGTGAGCGCGTACATGGCCGACAGAATGACACCGGATGCCGCCACGAGTGCCGCCCAGGTCGATGCCTGATAAACGCCGGTCATGGTCAGGATTTCACCGACGAAGCCCGACGTCCCCGGCAGGCCGACATTGGCCATGGTGAACAGCAGGAACACAAAGGCGAAGTGCGGCATCAGCTTGGTCAGACCGCCATAGAAGGCAATCTCACGCGTATGCCAGCGATCATAGACCACGCCAACGCAGAGGAAGAGCGCGCCGGAGATAAAGCCGTGCGAGATCATCTGATAAACCGCGCCCTGAACCCCCGCCTGATTGCCGGCGAAGATACCCATGGTCACGAAGCCCATGTGGGCGACCGACGAATAGGCGATCAGCTTCTTGATGTCGGTCTGACGGAAGGCGATCAGCGAGGTGACCACAATAGCGATGACCGAAAGCGCCAGCACGAACGGCGTGAACATTTCCGACGCATGCGGGAACATAGGCAGGTTGAAACGGATGAAACCGTAACCGCCGAGCTTCAGCAGGATACCGGCCAGCATGACCGAACCTGCCGTCGGGGCCTGAACGTGGGCGTCCGGAAGCCAGGTGTGCACCGGCCACATCGGCATCTTCACAGCGAACGAGGCGAAGAAAGCGAACCACAACCACGGCTGAGCAGCCTGCGCAAAGGCATAGGTCGACAAGGTCGGAATGTCCGACGTGCCCGCGACGCTGACCATGTACAGCATGGCCGCCAGCATCAGCACCGACCCCAGCAGGGTGTAGAGGAAGAACTTATAGGCCGCGTAGATACGGTCCTTGCCGCCCCAGATGCCGATGATGAGGAACATCGGGACCAGACCGCCTTCGAAGAAGACGTAGAAGAGGAACAGGTCGAGCGCCGTAAACACGCCGATGACCAGCGTTTCCAGAACGAGGAAGGCGATCATATATTCGACGAGGCGCGTCTTGACCGAGTCCCACGACGCCAGAATACACAGCGGCATGAGCAACGCGGTCAGGGCGACGAACAGGACCGAAATGCCGTCAACGCCCATATGGTAGCTGAGGAAGCTGAACCACTGCACCTTTTCGACGAACTGATAGTCGGTCGAGGTGCGGTCGAAGCCCGCCAGCATGATGACGGTCAGCGCCAGCGTCGCCAGCGTCGTCCACAGGGCGATCCATTTGGCATTGCGCTCGATGACCGCCGTGTCGTCCTTGCGGGACGCCCACTTGACGCCAAGGATAGCCAGCGCCCCTACCAGCGGCAGGAAGGTGATCAGGCTGAGAAGATTGGGGATTACCGGTGACATACTTAGAAGTTCTCCCCTATCGCGCCAGACCGAAGACAACCCAGGTCAGAAGACCCGCGATGCCGAGGAACATGACGAAGGCGTAGTGATAGACATAGCCCGTCTGGGTTTTGACCAGGCGTTGCGCCGACTTGAGCGCCGTCCAGGCTGCGCCGTTCGGTCCAAGGCCGTCGATGATCTTTACATCGAGCACCTTCCAGAACAGGTCGCCCAGAGCCCGCGCACCCTTAACGAAGGTTGCGTTGTAAAGCTCATCGAAGAACCACTTGTTATACAGGAAAGTATAGAGCGGGTCCTTGTTGGCGGCCATCTTCTTCGGAAGGGTCGGGTTGATCAGGTAGAAGTAAACCGCGCCCAGCGTACCGATCAGGGTAACGACCAGCGGTGCCCACTTGACCCACGCCTCTTCGATATGGTGCGCGTCATGCAGGACGTGGTTGTGCGGTCCGTGCTGAATGGCGTGGCCCCAGAAGTCATGGGCATGCTCACCCACGAAGTAAGGTGCGAACACGAAGCCTGCGGCGATTGCACCGATCGAAAGGACGATGAGCGGGATCAGCATGACGATCGGGCTTTCATGCGGCGTATGCGCATGACCGTGGTGATCGTCGTGACCGTGCGCCACAGCAGCGTGCGCGTGGTCATCGTGTGAATGATCAGCATGGGCCACATGATGATCGTCGTGCGCGGCTTCCCAGTGCTTCTTACCGTGGAAGGTCATGAAGGCCAGACGCCAGGAATAGAAGGCCGTCAGCAGAGCCGCCAGAATACCGATGGCGAAGGCGAACATACCCTGCGGGGTGTTGTGCGCCGCCCATGCGGTTTCGATGATGGTGTCTTTCGAGAAGAAGCCCGCGAAACCGATCTGCGTATAGGGAATGCCAAGGCCGGTGATGGCGATGGTGCCGATGGTCATGGCCGCATAGGTCACCGGCAGATACTTGGCCAGCCCGCCCATGTGACGCATGTCCTGTTCGTGGTGCATGCCATGGATCACCGAACCGGCCCCGAGGAACAGCAGCGCCTTGAAGAAGGCGTGGGTGAACAGGTGGAACATGGCGGCTTCGTACGCACCGACACCGGCGGCGAAGAACATGTAGCCGAGCTGCGAACAGGTCGAGAAGGCGATGACGCGCTTGATATCGTTCTGCGTGAAGCCGATCGAGGCCGCAAAGATCGCCGTGATCGCGCCGATATAGGTGACGATGGTCTTGGCCACCGGCGCGTATTCGAACAGCGGCGACAGGAGACAGACCATATAGACACCGGCGGTAACCATGGTCGCGGCGTGGATCAGGGCCGACACAGGTGTCGGGCCTTCCATGGCGTCCGGCAGCCAGGTGTGCAGGAAGAACTGCGCCGACTTACCCATGGCACCGATAAACAGCAGGAAGGCGGCCAGATCGAGCGCCGAGAAGCTGTGGCCGATGAAGGTCCAGGTCGCGTGCTCCTGAGCGGCGATCAGCGGGAACAGTTCGTGGAAGTTGATCGTCCCGAACATCCAGTAGATCGTCATGATGCCGAGCGCGAAACCGAAGTCGCCGACGCGGTTGACGACAAAAGCCTTGATGGCGGCGGACGACGCCGAGTCCTTGTTGAACCAGAAACCGATCAACAGGTACGAGGCCAGACCCACGCCTTCCCAGCCGAAGAAGAGCTGCATGAAGTCAGCGGCCGTCACCAGCATCAGCATGGCGAAGGTAAACAGCGACAGATAGGCGAAGAAACGCGGGCGGCTGGGGTCTTCGGCCATGTAGCCCCAGCTGTAGAGGTGGACCAGAGAGGACACCGAGGTCACCACGATCAGCATGGTCGCCGACAGGGCGTCGATACGGATGGACCATGCCGAATGGAAGGTGCCGATATTGATGAAGTCCAGCAGCTTCACCGTGAAGGGCTCAAGACCGCCCCAGGTGTGTTGCGAAAAGACGTACCAGGACAGGGCGCAGGAGAGGAACAGCAGACCGGTCGTCACCGCCTGAGAGGCGATGTCGCCGATCTTGCGGCCGAACAGGCCGGCGACCGTGGCCCCCAGAAGCGGGGCCAGAACGAGGATCGTAACCAGATTTTGCATGACTTCCCTTAGCCCTTCATCATGCTGGCGTCATCGACTTCGATATCGCCGCGGTTACGGAAGAACGTCACAAGAATGGCCAGACCGACCGCTGCTTCGGCGGCGGCGACGGTAAGCACGAACATCGCCATGATCTGTCCCTGCACATTATGCAGGTGGGTCGAGAAGGCGACGAAGTTGATATTGACCGCCAGCAGGATCAGTTCGATCGACATCAGGATGATGATGATGTTGCGGCGGTTCATGAAGATGCCGAACACCCCGATGGTGAACAGGATAGCCGAAACGACCAGATAGTGCTCGAGACCGATAGTCATTCCTTGATTCCTTCGCCGGTTTTGACCTTGACGATGGCAACCGCGTCCTTGCGACGGCGGGTCACCTGGGTATGGATGTCCTGACGCTTGACGTAGGCGCGGTGCTGAAGCGTCAGCACGATAGCCCCGATCATAGCGACCAGAAGCACCAGACCTGAGGCCTGGAAGAGATAGACATAATCCGTATAGAGGACGCGACCGATAGCTTCGATGTTGCTCATGCTGGCGTCGTAAACCATCGGCGTATTACCCGCCGCCGCACCGCGCTGAGCCACCGCGCTGGAGATAATGATCAGTTCGATCAGCAGCAGAATACCGACCACCATGCCGATGGGCAGGTAGTTGGCGAAACCCTGCCGCAACTTCTTGAAGTCGACATCCAGCATCATGACCACGAAGAGGAAGAGAACCGCCACCGCGCCCACATAGACCACGACCAGAAGCATGGCGAGGAATTCCGCCCCCATGAGGACGAACAGACCTGCCGCCGAGAAGAAGGCAAGGATCAGAAACAGTACCGAGTGCACCGGGTTGCGCGCCGTAATAACGAACGCCCCCGATACGACGGTCACCGCCGCCAGAATGTAAAAGGCTATTGCCAGCATGATCGGGACCTCCGCCCCTTCTCTACTTTGCGGGTTTCGGGATCGCTCCCTAACCCTCAGACTGTGACCCCGCAAGGCTTATCCTTACGGAATCGGTGGATATTCGTGTTCCGTTACCGGTACGGCGCGTCCAGCTCGAGCGCCCGGGCGATTTCGCGTTCCCAGCGGTCGCCATTGGCCAGAAGTTTGGACTTGTCGTAATAAAGTTCTTCGCGCGTATCGGTGGCGAATTCGAAGTTCGGCCCTTCGACGATGGCGTCGACCGGGCAGGCTTCCTGACACAGGCCGCAATAGATGCACTTCACCATGTCGATGTCGTAGCGCGTGGTGCGGCGCGAGCCGTCTTCACGCGGTTCGGCTTCGATGGTGATGGCCTGCGCCGGGCAGATAGCTTCGCACAGCTTACAGGCAATGCAGCGCTCTTCGCCGTTGGCGTAGCGACGCAGGGCGTGCTCACCGCGAAAACGCGGGCTGATCGGCCCCTTTTCGAACGGATAGTTGATGGTCGCCTTGTGCTTGAACATATATTTCACGGCAAGGCCGGTGGCCCCTACGAAATCGAGCAGAAGAGCGCCTTTGGCAGCCTGAACGAGACGACCGATCATGCGAAGTTACCTCCGAAAACCTGGTAGGCCGCGATGATGATAACGGCGACGAGAGACAGGGGCAGGAAGACCTTCCAGCCCAGACGCATCAGCTGATCGTAGCGGTAGCGCGGGACGATGGCCTTGGCGATGGCGAACATGATGAACCAGAACACCACCTTGAGGATGAACCACAGCAGGCTGGCTACGGCGTATTGCCAGCTGCCCGGCGCAATGAACGAATCCATCGGGATCGGCGACTGCCAGCCACCGAAGAACAGGATAGAGATCATCGCGCACATCAGAACGATGTTGGCGTACTCACCGATCATGAACAGAAGGTAGGGCGTCGAGGAGTATTCAACCTGATAACCGGCGACCAGTTCGGATTCGGCTTCGGGCAGATCGAACGGCGGACGGTTGGTTTCAGCCAGAGCCGAGATATAGAACATGACCATCATGCCGAACATGACCGGCAGCTTGATGATACCAAGGCCCAGAAGCCCGCCGCCGCCGAGGAAATTCCAGTTCCAGAACCCGCCCGCCTGTTTGTTGACGATGTCCGACAGGTTCATCGAACCGGCCAGCAGAACGACCGTGATGATGATGAAGCCCAGAGACACTTCGTAGGACACCATCTGTGCTGCCGAACGCAGGCCGCCGAGGAAGGGATATTTCGAGTTGGACGCCCAGCCGCCCATGATGATGCCATAGACACCCAGAGACGAAATCGCGAACAGGTAAAGGATGCCGACATTGATGTTCGATACCACCCAGCCCGGCGCGAACGGAATGACCGCCCACGACATGAAGGCCAGAATAAAGGTCAGCAGCGGCGCGATCAGGAAGACCGGCTTATCGGCACCCGCCGGGATCACCACTTCCTTCAGAACGAACTTCAGGAAGTCGGCGAACGACTGCATCAGACCGAAAGGACCGACGACGTTCGGCCCCTTACGCATCTGAACACCGGCCCAGATCTTACGGTCGCCCCACAGCAGGAAGGCCAGAGACACCATGACGCCGACGATAACGGCCAGCGACTGCAGGATGGTGATGATCGTCCAGCCCACTGGACCAGCCCAGAAATTAACTTCAGTCATTTGCCCTTACTCCGCCGCCAGGCTCGATGGACCGGAACGGACCGCCGAGATATCCGCCATTGCTACCGATGCGCGGGCAATGGGGTTGGTCAGGTAGAAGTCCTTGATATTGGAGGCAAACACCTCCGTGGTGATTTCACCTTTCACGCCAAGCAAGGACACATCGAAGGCCTTCGCCACCGGACGCGCGTCAACGCGGCCAAAGGTCGGGTGATCGGTGATCAGCTTGTGTCGCAGGTCAGACAGGGTGTCGTAAGGCAGGGTTTTACCCAGACGCTCGGACAGGGCGCGGAAAATCGCCCAGTCTTCCTTTGCCTCCCCCTTCGGGAAGACCGCACGTTCGGAAATCTGAACGCGGCCCTCAAGGTTGACGTAGATACCGGTCTTTTCGGT
>JASGGL010000057.1:0-16178 GCA_047605065.1 Asticcacaulis sp. | reverse complement strand
AGAACGTCTTCGTCCTGCGTCAGTTCGGTTTCCTGACCGTAATGCGCATTCGCCGCGGCCTTCGCCTCTTCGCCGGACATTTCGACGAAGCATTTACCGTCCGGACCGAACCAGGCCGGGATGCGGTGGCCCCACCAGAGCTGACGCGAAATGCACCACGGCTCGATATTGCGCAGCCACTCGAAATAGGTCTTTTCCCAGTTCTTCGGTTCGAAGACCGTGCGGCCATCCTCGACAGCGGCCAGCGCCTCTTTCGCCAATTCACCGGCATTGACGTACCACTGATCGGTCAGGAAGGGCTCGATGACCACACCCGAACGGTCGCCGTGCGGCACGACGTGCTTCGTCTTTTCGATGCCTTTCAGCCAGCCTGCGGCCTCGGCTTCGGCAATGATCGCCTTGCGCGCCGCAAAGCGGTCCTGACCGCGATAGGCCTCAGGCACCTCGTCATTGAGCGTGGCAAACGGCGTCAGAATGTTGATCAGCGGCAGGTTGTGACGCTTGCCGACCTGAAAATCGTTGAAATCGTGTGCCGGCGTGATCTTCACCGCGCCGGAACCCTTGGCCGGATCGGCGTAGTCGTCGCCGACGATCGGCACACGACGCCCCGTAATCGGCAGGATGACCTCCTTGCCGATCAGGTGCTTATAGCGCTCGTCCTCCGGATGGACGGCGACAGCCGTATCGCCCAGCAGGGTTTCCGGACGCGTGGTCGCCACGACGATATAGTCGCGGGTTTCAACGCTTTCATTGCCCTCTTCGTCCTTGACCGGATAGTCGAAGGTCACGCCATCGGCGAGTTGGTACGCGAAGTGCCAGTAATGGCCGTCGACCTCCTTCTGCTCGACCTCAAGGTCGGAGATGGCGGTCTGGAAGTGCGGGTCCCAGTTGACCAGACGCTTGTCACGGTAGATCAGGCCTTCTTTGTAAAGCTGCACGAAAACCTTGCGCACGGCGTCGGACAGGCCTTCATCCAGCGTAAAGCGCTCGCGCGACCAGTCGCACGACGCGCCCAGACGACGCAGTTGGCCGACAATGGTGCCACCCGATTCGGCCTTCCATTCCCACACCTTCTGCACGAAGGCCTCACGGCCCATGTCACGACGACCGGCATTACCGGCGGCGGCCAGTTGCCGCTCGACGACCATCTGAGTGGCGATCCCCGCATGGTCGGTGCCGGGCAGCCACAGGGCCGCCTTGCCGCGCATGCGCTCGAAACGGATCAGCACGTCCTGAAGCGTGTTGTTCAGCGCGTGGCCGATATGCAGGCTGCCCGTTACATTAGGCGGCGGGATGACGATGGAAAAGGGTTCTGCCGCCTCGTCTTCGGTCGGCTTGAACGCACCGGACGTTTCCCACATCTCGTAGAGGCGCGGTTCAACAGATTTCGGATCGAAGGTCTTTTCCAGCATGGTCTTTTCGATAGGGCTAAGCACAAATAAGAAGAGCGGCGTCCTTAACACAGGACGCCGCTCCGGTAACAGGTAAAAAGCGCTTTAAATCAGCGATGCGCCTATCTGCGTGCCTGACGCGCCAGACGTTCGACCTCTTCGCGCACCGCCGTTTCGACGATGGCAGGCAGATTGCCGTCGAGCCAGTTTTGCAGCATCGGGCGCAGGATTTCAGTCAGCAGGTCTTCGATAGTGCGACCTTCACGGGGCAGCAGGCTGGCGCTGGTCAACTGACCAAAGGCCGACACCGCGCTCTGCACGGTACGCTCGGACACCAGATGCGCCGTCGATTCGTAAGCCGCCGGAGCCGGTGCAGGCTTCGGGGCGGCCTTGGGCGCGGGCGGCGGATCGAAGGCGTCGATATCGCCGATCGACATGGCAGGCTTGGCCACCGGCGTGGTCAGCTCAAGCACGTCATCCTCTTCGTCTTCTTCGCTGAACGAAGCGAAGCTGGCCGGTTCAGGCTCGGCCTCGAACGACACTTCCGGTTCGGCTTCGGGTTCAGGCTCGGCCACTGCCGCCGCCACTTCGGGCTCAGGCGCAGGCTTGGCCTTCTCTTCCGGCGCGTCGTCCTCGGAAATGATCCGGCGGATCGAAGCGAGGATTTCCTCCATCGTGGGTTCGTGTGCGGTCTCGGACATGTGGTGAATCACTCGAATGGGATAGTCTGTGCCATAAAGACACGGCTCAGGGGTTTTTGGCAACTGCTAAGCGATATTTCCACGCCCTATTTTCGCCTGTCAGGTTTGTTCTGCAACCCGCCGCCATCAGTCCGTAACAGTTTCACCGAACACGGTTAACAACAGTTAAACACTCACTGCGGCCGCCGTCAAACGAAGGGCGGCGAAGGGAGCCTCCTCCCCTCGCCGCCCACATTTTTCGACGCTCAAACGATGTCTTAGCGCGTCTTGACGATTTCACCCGACGAATCGGCGGCACCATCCAGTACGCGGACCAGCGGATCGAGAAGGGTCGCGCCCTTGTTCTTCACTGCATCGAAGTTTTTCGCCGGATCATAGGCTTCGGCCGTAGGCGTCAGAGCCTTGGCCTCAAGATCGCCCATCACCGCCAGAAGCTGAGACGCGGCCACATATTCGGCGCGCTGGGCATCGATCAGGGCCAGTTGGGCCTGACGCAGTTCCTGTTCGGCATTGAGCACTTCGATATTGGTGCGCAGGCCGACCTGCTGCTCGTAGCGAACACCCTCGGCAGCCACCTGTGCGGCGCGGACCTGTTCCTGATTGGCCTGAGTCGCCGTACGCGACGCCGACATGTTGGCCCAGGCCGTCGACACGTTCTGAACGACGGTGCGGCGCGCCAGCTCGACGCTGATGCGCTGGGCATTATAGCCTTCCGAGGCCTGACGCACGCGCGAGGAATTATAGCCCGCGCTGAACAAGGGCATGGTGAAGCGCAAGGTCGCCGTGGTCGCATCGCGCTTGTCCAGATCGCGGAAATCGTCCGTCGGCGCAGAGGTCGAATAACCGGCCCCCAGCGTTACCTTCGGCCCAAGACCCGACTTGGCCTGAGACACGCGGGCGCGGGCAGCGGCTTCGGCCCATTTGGCGGCATTGAGCGAGGGGTTGTTGTCTTCGGCGCGATCCAGCGCGGCATCGAAGGTGGCGGGCACGTTCGGCAGACCCGGCGCGGCCTCAAGCGCGGTCGGCGACTGCCCGACAATGGCAACATACTGGGCGCGGCTGGCGTCCAGTTGCGCCTGTGCCTGCGCCAGAGACGCCGAAGACGCCGCCAGACGGGCCTGCGATTGCGCCACATCGGTGCGGGTCAGCTCACCTGCGTCGAAACGCGCCTTGGTTTCATCCAGCTGGCGCTTGAGCACCTGATAGTTTTCCTGCCCGATGCGCAGCGCCTCCTGATCGCGGCGCACCGACGTATAGACGCTGATCACGTCGCTCAGGACCTGAGCTTCGACCGCGCGCAGGTCTTCGCGACCCGCCAGAACGTCGGCCTCCGCCGCCTTGACACCCGAAGACAGGCCGCCCGAAGCGAACAGGGTCTGGCTGGCCTCCAGCGACAGGCCCGTCGTAGCGCGCGATCCCGACGAAGGTACGTCGCTATAGCTGGTCGAAGCCCCGGCCCCCAGCGTCGGCCCGAGGCCCGAACGGGCCTGTACATAGGTTTCGTCGGTGGCGCGCTGCTGCGCACGGGCGCGCTGCAGGGTCGGGTTGTTGGCATAGGCCATGGTCAGCGCATCGGTCAGCGTCTCGGCCAGCGCGCTACCCGCGCCGAAGGTTACACACGTAGCGGCCAGCCCGGCCAGAAGACGCGCACGAAAAGAGATACGGCTACCGGCGGACATACGCGAAAGCATGAGCATCAAAAGAATCCCTTGGAAACGGCAGCGCCACCCCCCGCCCGATGGCCATGAATAATGGCCCGCATTGCGATGCGTTGCTGCCTGAACATGCGACGCACACTGCCAGAACGCAATCGGTTTGGCGAGTTACGGTTTTTTCACCTAAGATTTTTTTGGTGGCATCAAAAAAGCCCGCGACCGGTGATCGCGGGCTTCGTTGAAAATTGCGTCTTCAGGCCTAAAGCCGCCATTGAGGCGGCGGCCAGGGTGGCGGAGCCACCGCCCGGCGAGGGGCGAAAAAAACTAGAATACAAAGGCCGTCGACTTGGCAAAGCCCGGCAGGACGTCCGGCGCGGCGTTGAACGCCTCGGCTTCGGACACCCCGCTTTGCAGGCGGGTGAACACCTTGGCCGTCCCCAGCGCGCCTTTACGCACCACGACGCCCAGACGCCCGTGCAGCTTAAGCGCGGCGAACCACTCCGCCGGAACCTCTTCCACGCCGCCTTCGGTGATGATGATGTCGTATTCACCGGCCACCGGAACCTTGAGGTCCTGCGACACCAGCTTGACGCCCAGCGCCTTCAGATAAGGATCGACCACCGTCTGGACGCGGCCATCGGCTTCCTGTGCGGTAACGTCCAGTCCGGCGTGCTTCAGGACCGCCGCCGCATAAGGCGCACCGATGGCCAGAACGCTCTGGCCCGCCACAGGCTTAAGGACATGCAGCAGCTTGGCCAGATCGCGCGGCAGCATCAGCGCCCGGCCGGGCGCGATTTGCGGCGTGACGTCGCCATAGGCGGCAAATCCCTGCCCCGGCGCCACAAGGCGTTCGCGCTCGATATGACGCATGGCCTTTTGCAGGGCGGGGTCGGTGACGTCGTTTACCCGCACCTGAGATTCAACCATGTTCTGACGAGCGGCGAAATAATCCATCGGGGCAGGCCTCAAAACTTATCACTGAAGAGAGTCGTATGCTCTCACCGGCTTATAGGCGCTTGACGGGCGCGCATCAATGCGTGCCGGAGCCACAGTTTCACATTTTTCAGGATAAAACGACGCAAGAGCGTGGAGGCCTGACCCGGAGTCGAACCGGGCTACACGGATTTGCAATCCGCTGCGTAACCGCTCCGCCATCAGGCCTCACTCATAAGCGGGTCGGGCTCAGCTATCAGATCACTTCCCGCCCTGCAATGGGAATGTCACGTCTTATATACAGAAATATGATGACAGCGATGCAAACACGCCCGGCGGATGCGGTAAAATTATAATGGCCCACAGGTTTGAAACGATTCGCCGTTCATTTCGATAACGCGAGTCTTTGAATTAACCCTTCGTTAAGCAAAATCAGGCGAAGTAAGGTTGTCTTTGCTTTATTGAAGACACCCACCATCACCAAACTTCCAAACCCGGCCCCACAAGGTCGGGTTTTTTTCTGCCCTGCGACCTCCTGAGAGCCATTCGCTGCGTCACGGGCAAAAAAAGAAGACCCTGCGCATAAGCGTCAGGGCCTTAATCTTTTGTAGCTGGCTCCCCGGGCAGGATTCGAACCTGCGACCAATCGATTAACAGTCGATTGCTCTACCGCTGAGCTACCGAGGAATGTTTCACCAGCGAGGAGGCGGCGTATAGCAAGGCTTTGTAGCGGATGGCAAGCCTAAAGCGGAGATTTATCCACCAGATTACGTATTTAGAGCGATATACCGAAAAGTGTGAGCGGTTTTCGGTAATAATATCGCGACCCGTCAAGAGCTTGGCGTGAAATGATGGCCCCACTTAAAGCCATTCCCCAAAGCCGGAAACCCTTAGGCCGCCCGCAGGATGACGCGGTTGCGGCCACTGGACTTGGCCTCATAGACCGCTTCATCTGCCCGCTTGACGAAGGCTTCCAGCGTGTCACCCAGCCCGTTCAGGGACGAAACGCCCACCGAAACCGTGACATCCAGCCTGCGCCCGTCGGGCAGGCCGAACGGCGCGCCCGCCACAGACTGACGTACACGCTCGGCAATGGTCTGCGCGTCCTCACCGCCGGTATCCGGCATGACGACGACGAACTCCTCCCCGCCCATGCGGCAGGGCATGTCGATGGCGCGGACATTCTGCGCCACGCGGCGGGCGAATTCCTTAAGCACCTCATCGCCGGCATCATGGCCGTAGGTGTCGTTCACCCGCTTGAAATGGTCGATATCGAGCAGAAGCAGCGACACCGGCTCCGCCGATTTCAAGTGGCGACGCATCAGTTGCGCCAGTTGCATGTCCATGAAGCGGCGGTTGTTCAGCCCGGTCAAGGGATCGGTCACCGCCAGTTCCAGCGACCGGTCGAGGCTGGAACGCAGGAAGTCGGCATAGCGCTTGCGCCGGATCTGGCCACGCGTGCGCGCCATCAGCTCGTCCATGTCCACCGGCCGCGGCAGGACGTCATTAATGCCCAGTTCCAGCGCCTTAAGCAGGACCAGCCGCTCCTCGGCGCTGTAGAGCCCCAGCACCGGCGTCTGGCGCGTCGCTTCGGCGGCACGCATCTGGGCGATGAAACGCAGCGGATTGAAAGCGGTGGCCGTCAGATTGAGCACCAGAAGGTCGACGCGTCCACCGGCGATTTTCAGCGCCGCCTGCGGGTCGGTCTCGTAGGCACAACGATGCACCTGCCCCAGCCCCCGCATCAGCCGCTCGGCCTGACGCACATTGTCGTCGACGATCAGCACATTGCCGGGGGCTTCGATCTGACGCTGAAGCTGGGCCGTATCGATCAGCCCCATGCGCCGCGACGACTGTTCGCGCTGACGCAACTCATCCGACATGTGTTTGAGCCGCACCAGCGCCTTGAGCCGCGCCTCGAGCAGGACATCATCCACCGGCTTGGTGAGGAAGTCGTCCGCTCCGGCTTCAAGCCCGGACAGACGGTCCTCGCGGCCATCGAGCGCGGTGATCAGAATAATGGGGATATGCCGGGTTTCCGCACGCTCCTTGAGATCGCGCGTCACCTCATAGCCGTCGATCCCAGGCATCATGACGTCGAGTAGAATGATATCCGGCTGACCGGACACGGCCTTTTCTATGGCCTCCGTGCCGGAATGCGCGACATCGACTTCGTAATAGTCCGCCTCAAGACGTGCCTGTAACAGCCTGACATTGGCCGGGATATCGTCAACGACCAGAACCTTCGCCGTCATCTGCGCCTTCCCTTAGCCGAGGTAGCGACGAACAGTATCAAGGAAGTGCGAAACCGAGATCGGCTTGGAAATATAGGCCTCGCAGCCGCCTTCGCGGATACGCTCCTCATCGCCCTTCATGGCGAAGGCCGTCACCGCCACCACGGGAATATGCGACAGGTCGTCATCCTCTTTAAGCCACTTGGTGACTTCGAGGCCGGAGATTTCGGGCAGCTGAATATCCATGAGAATCAGGTCCGGACGGTGCTTACGCGCAAGCGAAAGCGCCGACAGCCCCTCGCCGGTCTGCAGCGTTTCATAGCCCTGCGCATCGAGCAGGTCATGAAACAGCTTCATGTTCAGTTCGTTGTCCTCGACGATAAGGACCTTCTTCGCGCTCATAAGACTTCGTACCCGTTTGCGGGAAGCGATTCGCCGCTCACCTGTCCATCAGGGGCATAAACTATCCCAACTGTCTTAAGCCGAGGTGAAGGGGATGGAAACAAAAGGTAAATAACGCCGTCACGCGGCCCCGCAGATGCCACCCGCCTATCGACGCAAGGTCCGGCTTTGCCTATAAGCGGGCATCGTTTTCGTCTTTAAAGGAGCCTGTCATGTCGAAGATCGACGCCCGCCTTCAGGAACTGGGCATCACCCTGCCCGTCCCCGCCGTGCCGGTGGCCAACTATGTGTCCTTCGTCAAAAGCGGCAATATCGTTCACATTTCGGGTCAGATTTCCAACGACGGCACGGGCCGTCACAAGGGTACTGTCGGCGTGGATGTCTCGCTTGAGGAAGCCACCGAAGCGGCGCGCGTCTGCGGCATCAACCTGCTGGCCCAGATGAAGGCCGCTGCCGGGGGTGATCTTGATAAGGTCGTCCGCGTGATCAAGCTGGGGGCCTTCGTGCAGGCCGGTCCCGACTTCTACGACATCCCTCAGGTGGTCAATGGCTGCTCCAACCTGATGGTCGACGTTCTGGGTGAAGCCGGAAAGCACGCCCGTTCGGCGGTCGGCGTCTACAAGATCCCGCTGGGCTTTGCCGTCGAAGTCGACGCGGTTGTCGAACTGGCCGACTAACTGGTTTTTAGCCACGAAAAGCACGAAACGAAGTTCGGCGAAGCCAAAACACGGAAAAGGCAGGATGGAACTTCGGCCTGCAGCGCCCTACATCCGGGTGTGTGGCCAAACAGCCCTTGCTCTCGCGCAAGATCAGCCCCACAGCGTTTTCCTGTTTTTCGTGGCCAATTCCTATCTTGTATCCCTGCATACAGGCCCTAGATTGGGGCCATGCCCCTCCCGTCTTTCACCGCCGCCCTGCACCGATCGATCAGCGAGATCGAGCCCGCTGTCTGGGACGCGTTAAAAGGCGACGACAATCCCTTCAACAGCCATGCATTCTTGGATGCCCTCGAACGGACGGGCTGCCTCGGCGAAGAGACCGGCTGGCTGCCGCACCACCTGTCCCTGACCGACGACACCGGAACCGTGCGCGGAGTCATGCCGCTTTACCTGAAGATGCATTCCATGGGCGAATACGTCTTCGACCATAGCTGGGCGCAGGCCTATGAGCGCGCGGGCGGGCAATATTACCCTAAACTGCTGTCCGCCTCGCCCTTTACCCCCGTGACGGGGGCACGCCTGCTGTCACCGGACGCAGAGGTGCGCAAGGCACTGGTGCAAACGGCGATAAGGCTGTGCGATTCCAACCGCCTGTCGTCGCTGCACGTCACCTTCCCCACCGAAGCTGAATGGGATCTGATGGCCGATGAAGGCCTGCTGAGGCGTCAGGATCAGCAATTCTGGTGGCACAATGACGGCTATGCCGATTTCGACGCCTTCCTGGGGGTGCTGAGCGCCAACCGGCGCAAGGTCATCCGCCGCGAGCGCCGCGACGTTCAGGCGGCCCTGACGCTGAAAATCCATAGCGGGGACGACATCACCGAAGCCCACCTCGATCAGCTTCATGCCTTCATCGAAGACACTTACGACCGCAAATGGGGCTCGCCCTATCTGACGCGCGACTTCTTTTCGCTGATTACGCAGCGGCTGCGCGAACAGATCGTGCTGGTCTTTGCCTATGACGGTCAGACGCCTGTTGCCGGAGCCATCAATTATCGTGGCGGGGACACCCTCTATGGACGGCAATGGGGGGCGCGCGTCGAAGTCCCCTTCCTGCATTTCGAGGTTTGCTACTATCAGGCCATCGACTACGCGATTGCTCACGGCCTTAAGCGCGTCGAGGCCGGAACGCAGGGCGAGCACAAGATTTCGCGCGGCTATCTGCCCTGCCCGGTCTATTCGGCCCACTATATCCGCGACAAGGCCCTGCGTATGCCGATCGCCCGCTATCTGGATCAGGAACGACCGGCGGTTATAGCGCAGATGATGGAACTGACGGCGGAGCTATCCCCGTTTAAAGACAAGGCCTGAATGAGCTTAAGGGCCTTAAATACGAAAAACCGCCGGAGGGAGGATCCGGCGGCTTTTATTCGTCGATAAGCAAGTCGATCAGGCGACCGGCAGGCGGTGGGCGCGAACCCAGGCCATGACCAGACGCGCAAGTACGGTTTTAAACGCAGACATAGATATATCTCTCTCAGAGAGCGCTTCCCGATAAAGTGGATGCCACTTTTCGGAAGAGAAGCGCGTTAAAGCAAAAATTCAGAGCGCCGATCTGGGTCAACCAGATCGGAAAACGCTCTAATTCGACGCCGCGCCGGGCGCGAAACCAAGGGCCAGAAGGGCCGCCATAAAACGTTCAATCAGCTTTTCCATCGTCATTCCTCACACACAAATTAGGGACAATCTTGATGACAGCGCTGTCATTAGCATTTTTTGCACCTGCGAACAAGAGGCGCGTCTGTAACATTTGAGATTATTTTCCGTAACCGTTCGTGTAATGCGCGAGTAATGGTGATTTTCTTCAGCAAAATCTGCGGCTAACCATACCTGCCTACGGCTCTGGCGTCCCCGTGCGGATGTGTTACCCTCCCCCTGAGGCCGCTTATAAAAACAAGGCCCGCCACAGGACAGGACACCGCACAGGATCGCCGCTATGACGCGCTACACCACCTATTCCAGCTTTTTTGACTTTTACCTGAGCGAACATAGCCAGTCGCGGACGCGGGTTCTGCACTATGCGGGGTCCAGCCTCGGCGTAGCCGCGATTATTCTGGCGCTGTCGCAACGCCAGCCCCTGTGGCTTCTGGCAGGGCTTGTCGCCGGATACGGCTTTGCGTGGGCCGGTCATTTTTTCGTCGAAAAGAACCGCCCGGCGACCTTCACCTATCCGCTGTGGTCCTTCATGGGCGACTATCACATGTTCGGTCTGTGGCTGACCGGGCGTCTGGAAAAACGCCGGACCGCCGCCGACGCCCGAATTAAAGCGCTCTGAACCAGATGTTGAGGCTATGCGCGTCACGGCGCATGCCTTCGGCGCGCTGAGACGCCTCGGCATCCTCGCCCCATGTTTCCGCCTGAAAGGCCTCACCGACGCGCGACGCCGCAAAGGCGTCGTCCGCGCTCAGACGGCCCTTATAAAGCGCCAGAGCCAGCGCCACCGACCCCAGCAGCGGGATCGCCGCCATCAGACCGGCCCGCGCATAGATATCCGCCGACCTCAGGATCGCCTTGACGCCCTCGACGGTTTCGCGCGGCTGACCGCGCTGCGCCAATGAGGTTTGCTGGATGAATTCAAGCCCCATCTCGTTTTTCAGCCAGTCGATTACCGGCCCCCACGCCGCCTGTTCGCGCGCCATCAGCGCCTGCGGATAGTCCGCCGGGTAGCAGATCAGGTCGGTCTCGCTGAAACGTCCAGCCTCGGCTTCGGCGGCCTCAAGCCCGTCGGCCATGTGGTCGAGCGCCGCAAAACCCAGACGCGTCAGAGGCATGGCCGTGAAATCGACCGTCTCTGCCACCGCCTCCCACTCGCGCGCCACCAGCGCCGCCAGAGCGAAATTCGGCAGGACCAGAACCGTGCCCTTCGGGGTTTTGACGGACCGCGCGTCCAGAGTCACGCCGAAGCCCTCACCTTCGGCCTTTATCTCGACGGTTTTCCAGAAACGCTTCGGCTTCGATCCGATCTGATCCGTACGCTTCGACGGGGCTTCGGCTTTGTAGGTCATGAAGGTATTTTCCTGTCTCTCCCTCGCCCCCGCGAGGAGAGGGCCTAACTGATCAATTCCGGCACGAAGCCATCCAGCACCGTGCCCAGTTGCGTAAAATCGTGCACGATGTGGTGCGCCCCTGCGGCCTCAAGCTCATCGACCGTGTGGAAGCCCCACGACACGCCGATGGCCTGCACCTGAGCGGCGCGCGCCATGCGCATATCGTGCGTGGCATCACCGATCATCACCGCCTGATGCGTGCCGACGCCCAGCGCCGTCAGATTACACTGAAGCATGTGCGGGTGCGGTTTTGACGGTCCGTCATCGGCGCAGAAGGTGACATCGAACAGATGCCCCCATCCATGCTTTTCGACAAAACGCGTCACCCCACGCCGCGAATTACCGGTCGCCATACCGATCAGCCAGTTGTCGTCCTTAAGCCGGACCAGTGTCTCATGCGCGCCCGCATACAGGGCTTCGTTGAAATCCGGATCGGCATGGAAGGTCAGAAAGGCGTTCTGGAACTCCCGCGTATAGGCCGCGATGGTTTCCGGATCGAGATCCGGCCGCATGGCCGCCAGCGCGTCGAACAGCGACAGGCCGACAATGGCGCGTACCTCGTCATAGGTCGGCGGGGCAAGGTTAAGCACCCCGGCCGCCTCTACCGCCGCTCGATGGATCGAAGCACGGCTGTCGATCAGGGTGCCGTCGACGTCGAAAACCGCCAATCTCATCGGCGCGACGCGCGGGTGACTTTGCGGAACGGTTCGGCGCTGGCCTCGTGCTCGTCAAAACCGTACTGGTCGAAACCGGCCTGAATGACCGGGTCGAGCGGCGCTTCGACAATCAGCGTGCCGTGCGACGGATGCGGGATTTCGATGCGACGATGGTGCAACTGAAGCCCCAGACCTCCGGACAGGGCGATGGACGCCTCATCCTTGTACTTCGGATCGCCCAGTATGCAGTGGCCAATGGCCTGCATGTGGGCGCGCAACTGGTGCGTCCGACCCGTATGCGGCCGCAAAGCCATCCACGCCAGTCGCGGGCCGGCGCGCGAAATGGTCACGTATTCCGTCTCGGCAGGCTCGGCACCCGGTTCCTTCGGATCGGCGGGCATGACGATTTCCCGATCATGAAAGCCCTTCTTGATCAGGGGCGTATCGATAATGCCTTCCTTCGGGTCGGGGTTTCCGGCCACCAGCGCCCAGTAGGTCTTATAGGCCTTGCGCTTGGCAAAGGCTCCGGCCAGACGCGCCGCCGCCGACGGCGACTTGCCCAGCAGCAGCACACCCGACGTGTCGCGGTCGAGACGGTGGACCAGACGCGGACGCTCAAGCCCCTCGCCCCACGCCGACAACAGACGGTCGATATGGTTCTTCGTCTTGGTACCGCCCTGCACCGCCAGGCCCGAAGGCTTGTTGATGGCGATGACGTCCTCGTCCTCATAGAGCACCAGCGACTTGGCGTAGCGCACCTCCTGAGGCGACAGCTCGGCGCGCTCGCGCTTTTGCTGATCTTCGCTCGGGGCCTCAGGCAGAGGCGGCACGCGCACGCTTTGCCCCGCGCTCAGGCGCGTATCGGCCTTGGCGCGCGCGCCATCCACGCGCACCTGCCCCGACCGCAGCAGCTTATTGAGTTGCACGTGGTTCAGGTGGGGCCACCGACGCTTAAAAAAGCGGTCGATACGCACCCCATCCTCGCCATCGGCGACATACAGAATCTTGACTTCCCGACTCATCCGGACACTTTCCGAAACACAAACAGACCGATCATGACGGCTATGATGGCCAGAGCCGCCGATGCGACGGCGTAAAATCCGGCAAGGGCGTACTCACGGCGCTCAAGCATCAGCACCACTTCGAGCGAATAGCTGGAAAAGGTGGTGAAGCCACCCAGCACACCGACACCCAAAAAGAGGCGCAGGCGCTCGCTGTCGGCTCCGCCGCGCGCCATCAGCCACCCGGCCAGAAGCCCCATGAGGACACCGCCCAGCAGATTCGCCGCAAAGGTAGGCCATGGCCAAACCTGAGCAGGCCCGGCCTGAACAGACCAGAGCCGCGACAGACCATAGCGCGCCGCCGAACCGACGGCTCCGCCGATCATGACCAGCACGAAATTGAACATAGGCTGCCTAATACCCCTCTTGGCCCTTAAATCATAGTGTTTTAAGGAAGAAAGACCGAATAGCGCTGCCGAAAGGGCAAACCATGAGCCTGTATGGGGAATACGACCCGAAGAACATCTTCGCCAAAATACTGTCCGGCGACATCCCCTGCGCCAAGGTCTACGAAGACGCACGGGTTTTGAGCTTCATGGACGCCTTTCCGCAGACGCGGGGCCACACGCTGGTCATCCCCAAGGTGTCGGCGCGCAACCTGTTCGACATCCCGTCGGAACATCTGCAAAACCTTATTCACCATACGCAGAAGATCGGCCGCGCCGTGCATGACGCGCTGGAACCGGCTGGCCTGCGCATCGCTCAGTTCAATGGCGCACCGGCAGGCCAGACCGTCTTCCACCTGCACTTCCATATCATTCCGGTTTATGCCGAGGGTACGCTGAAAAGCCACGCTTCCGGCGAAATGGCCGATATGAAGGAGCTTCAGGACCTGGCCGCACGCATCAAGGCGAAGCTATAGGATCGGAACCCACAAAAACCTGAAGCTGCATCCTTCCACATCACTTGACAGGAGTTGATTTGCGAACGTATGGACATACCGCCTGACATGGGGGGAATGTCGATGAAAAAGCTTCTGGTCGCCGCAACTACGTGCATCCTGCTATCCTCATGTGGAGGAGGTGGTGGTGGTGGTGGCGGAAGCGCACCAACAGCACCGCCGAGCCTGAGCCTGCAACTGAGCTCCACCTCGGGAAGCGCCTCCGTCCTTGACGGCAACACCCAAACCCTGACCACCTCGGCCACGGTCACCGAGCAAAACGGGTCACTGCCGTATGTGGTCGATGTACAATATGATAGCGCTGTGTTCGCCTCGGTTTCCGCCACGGCAGGCACCACGCCCGGCACCTATACCGTAGCGGCACAAACCCGGCCCGATCTTCTGGTCGGCGACTACAAGGGCACCATCACGGCCCGTCTGTGTAAGGAAGTCGCGTGCGCGACGGTCTATACGTCGGCCACCTATGCCTATGATATCAATGTCAGGCTTCAGGACTGGCAAACCTTTCAGCGCAACGCCGCCCACACAGGCCGCGTCCACGTAAAGCTGGACCCGTCCAGATTTGCCAAGGCCTGGGAGTGGACAATCAGTACCAATGCCAACAACGGGCTGACATACGGCATTAACGGGCTCACAACGATTGGCGGCAATGTTATTGTCACCCGGAACAATACGTTCAACTCCAATGGGACTGTTTACGCTTTGAACGAGGCGACAGGCGCCCAGGTCTGGAGCACGGACATTCCGGGAATAGCCACTGAAGGTGCCGCCGCCGCCGCGAATGGCAAGATCTACGTCCCGGCCATTGGCCCCACACAGAATAATGCCGTTTACGTCTTCGATTCCGCGACCGGCAATTATCTGTTCAAATCCATATTCTATGCGCAATGGACCGTGCCCGGCGCACCTACCCCCTATGGCGATCAGTTCTATCTTGCCGCCGGATCATATGGCGGTCAGATCAGCAGCCATGCCCAGACAAGCGATGAGGTCAAATGGCGCACTATGTCGGTCGGAGCACCGAGCGCGAGCTTGCAGTCGGTTGCCGTTGACGACCAGTCCGTCTATTATCACACCGGAGGAACATTAAATATATTCAACAGAGTAACAGGGGTTTTAACAACAAGCATTCAGGACGCAAGCGACAGTTCCGGCTACGACTATGGCGCACCCGTGCTGACATCGAAGAACTCGGTCATTAGCCTGAGCGGAACAGGGTATTACACACGCTATGTCACCCTTATCGACACCGTCACCAAAGCCCGGCTCTGGCGATCGGCCATACCCTACTCGGCGCAACCCGCCTATGCGAAGAACCTCATCTTTACAGCTAAGGATACACCGGCCCGCCTTGACGTACTCAAGGAATCCGATGGCACGATCGCATGGTCATGGGTGCCCCCGATTGCGGATAGCCGCTTTGCCAGCAATATCATCGTCACAGATAATCTGCTGTTCGTAAGCACTGATAAAGCTGTTTACGCCATTGACCTTACGACGCACCAGAGCGTCTGGTCTTATCCGGCCAGCGGCAATCTCATTCTCTCCCCCGGCTATAAACTTTATATTCAGTCCACAGCCATCAGCACCATACCGCGCACCGGGCCAAGCATCACGGCCATTTCCTTGCAATAAAACGTCCCCTGCCTGTACAGCCCCGCAGACTCATCTATAGTCTGCGGCCCGCTCCCTGTTCTTCGCCATGGCCAAACCGACTGGCCCGGCCCGGCTGCGACGCAGCAGGACAAAACAAGAGAAAACGGGTACGCATTCTGATGTTCTTCGTTCTTCGCCATGGTCAAACCGACTGGAACGCCGAATTGCGGCTTCAGGGCTCGACCGATATTCCGCTTAACGCCACCGGCCGCGAGCAGGCGCACACCGCCGCGCGGTTTCTTGCGGCACAGGGTATTACCCGGATTGTCGCCAGCCCACTCAGCCGCGCCTATGAAACAGCCGAGATCGTCGCCCAAAGCCTCGGTCTGCCGGTTCAGACCGATCCGCGCCTGATCGAGCGCAATTTCGGCCTGTTCGAAGGCATGACGATCGATGAGGTCGAAACCCATCGCCGCGATATGCGCGAACACATGAACCCCGAACTCGATATCGACGGCAAGCACTACCCCCACAGCGCCGAACGGCTGAGCGCCGTTATCGACCGGGTGAACGCCGCCGTCGAAGATCATCGCGGCCACACCCCCGCCCCCCTGTTCGTTTGCCACGGCATTCCGTTCCGCGCCATCGCCCGCGTCTATCTGGGGGAAATGTATTCCAGCCCCAATGCCTGCCCGGTACGTTATGACCGCTGCGGAGACAGCTGGGCGCTTACGGGGCTTGATCCGGACAATCAGCCTCTGCATGGCGCCTTCTTTCGCGGCCCCACGACCATGGGCCGTATCTGATTACCACAGACATGATCCGACGTCGGATCATAGTATATTTTCAGTATAAAATTCAGCATATTAAGCCAAGATTCAG
>JASGGL010000056.1:0-16184 GCA_047605065.1 Asticcacaulis sp. | reverse complement strand
AATTATCGGTGATCGAGAAGAACCACGTGCCTGCGAATGACACGATCATGGCGAACAGGGCCGGGTACTTGTACGGGAAGACCGCCGTGGCGTGATGGAAGACATCCACCCACACAGTCGGGCTGAGCACCGTAAGCGTCAGCGCCGTGATCAGGCCCAGCGCCCCGCCGATAAACGCCCCGCGTGTCGTCAGTTTTTGCCAGTACATGCTGAGGAACAGGATGGGGAAGTTGGTCGCTGCGGCTACCGAGAAGGCCAGCCCCACCATGAAGGCGATGTTCTGCTTCTCAAAAACGACGCCCAGCCCGATGGCGACGATACCGAGCACCACCACCGACACTTTCGACACGGCCATCTGCTGCTTTTCCGAAGCCTTACCGCCGCGGATAACGTGGCTGTAGAGGTCGAGCGCCACCGACGACGCCCCCGCCAGAGCCAGACCGGCGACGACCGCCAGAATGGTCGCAAACGCCACCGCCGAGATAAAGCCGAGGAAGACGTCGCCACCCACCGCCTTAGCCAGATGCACGGCGGCCATGTTCGACCCACCGAGCAGTTCGCCCGCCGCGTCCTTGAACGCCGGATTGGTACCGACCAGCAGGATGGCCCCGAAGCCGATGATGAAGGTCAGAATATAGAAGTAGCCGATGAAACCCGTGGCGTAGAAGACCGACTTGCGCGCCTCCTTGGCATCGCTGACGGTGAAGAAACGCATCAGGATGTGCGGCAGGCCCGCCGTCCCGAACATCAGCGCCAGACCGAGCGAAATGGCTGAGACCGGATCGGAGACCAGCCCGCCGGGGCTCATGATCGCCGCGCCCTTGTGGTGAACGGCCACAGCGTCGGCGAACAGTTTCGAGAAGTCGAACCCGACCGACACCATGACCATGATGGCCATAAAGGTCGCACCGGACAGGAGCAGGACCGCCTTGATGATCTGCACCCATGTGGTCGCCAGCATCCCGCCGAACAGGACGTAAAGCACCATCAGCACGCCGACCATCACCACGGCAATCAAATAGTCGAGCCCGAACAGAAGCTGGATAAGCTTACCCGCCCCCACCAACTGCGCGATCAGATAAAACGCCACCACCGTCAGCGACGACAAAGCCGACAGGAAGCGGATCGGCGTCTGGCTCAGGCGATAGGAGGCCACATCGGAAAAGGTATATTTGCCGAGATTGCGCAGGCGCTCCGCCATCAGGAACAGAATGATCGGCCAGCCGACGAGGAAGCCGATCGAATAGATCAGACCGTCGAAACCCGACGTAAAGACCAGCGCCGAAATACCGAGGAAGGAGGCCGCCGACATGAAGTCGCCGGCAATGGCCAGACCGTTCTGAAACCCGGTGATCGAACCACCGGCTGTGTAATAGTCCTTGGTCGAGGCCGAACGCTTCGAGGCCCACTTGGTGATGCCCAGCGTCAGGATGATAAAGGCCAGGAACATGCCGATGGCGATATAGTTGGTCGGCTGCTTGTGGACTTCGCCATTGATCGAGTCGGCGAAAGCCACGGCAGGGGCAACGCTCAGGGCCGCAGCCGTGATAAGGGAACGCAAGGCTCTCATTGCTCTGCCTCCGCAAGGATTTCACGGATCAGGCGGTCGTATTCGCCATTGGCCCGCTGCACATAGACACCGGTCAGGATGAAGCACAGGAAGATCAGGCCCAGACCGCCGGGAATACCCCAGCTCATCACCGTCGCTGAACTGACCGGCGTGCCGAGCAGCTTCGGATCGAAGGCGATCAGGCAGACGAAGCCATAATAGGCCGCCAGCATGATGATCGACAGCGTCCAGGCAAAGCGCCCGCGCCGTTTGACCAGCGACTGGAATTTCGGATTGTCGTAGATACGACGATAGACGTCGTCGGTGCTCATTCGGGTTTCCTTCCTGTGTAACCGGTTTTGAGGCCGGCCTTTGCCTGTGCGGCTTATTTTGTCTTCCTTTTTCAGGCGGAAGATCAGAGACGGAGCCTAATTCAGCCCTGCCCCTGCGGCTATTCGACTTTAGTCGTCGCAAAACGCAACAGGTTTGATGCAATGGCCGCAAAAATTGGCGGTTGCACACGCAACGAAGAACGCTACTCTTCGCTGAAACCCCAATAAGGACACTCCGCATGACCGCCCGCGCCCTCCTCCTGTCCGCCCTTATCGGTACGGCCCTCTCAGGTTTTGGCGGCGCGCTGGCGGCCGAAGCGGAAAAGCCCAAGCCGGTCACGCCCTCCTCGATACTGGAATCCGCACCTGCCTCCGTATGGAAGGATATCCCGGCCGAAGACCTGATGGTCATGTCGCTGGCCGACGGGACGCAGGTGGTCTGGCAACTGGCGTCCGGCTTCTCGCCCGTACACGTCGCCAATGTCCGCGCCTTTGCCCGTGCCAAATGGTGGGACGGATCGGCCCTCATCCGCGTGCAGGACAACTATGTCACCCAGTGGGGCTGGCCTGATGAGCCCGAGCCGAAATACCCGGACACCGTAAAGGCCGAGCCACCCGCCGAATACGATCAGCCGCTGACGCCCGCCTTCCGGCGCATGCCCTATTTCGACGCCTATGCCCCGGTCGTCGGCCACAGCGCGGGCTGGCCCGTCGCCTCGGACGGCAAGGCGCAGTGGGTGCCGCACTGCTACGGCATGATCGGCGTGGCGCGCGGCCTGAACCCGGATACGGGCTCTTCGTCTCAGCTTTATACGGTCATCGGCCACGCCCCACGCCACCTCGACCGCAATCTGGCCATAGCGGGTCGCGTGATTTCGGGCATGGAGCACTTAAGCGCGCGTCCGCGCGGCACCGAAACGCTTGGCTTCTATAAGACCGCCGAAGAGCGCACCAAAATCGTCTCGATCCGTGTCGCTTCGGACCTTGCGCCCGCCGAGCGACCGGCCTTTCAGTATCTCGACACCGACAGCGCCACCTTCGGCAAATGGCTGAAGGCGCGCGCCAATCGCAAGGATGACTTCTTCGCCCATCCGGCGGGAGCGGTGGATATTTGCAACGCTTTGCCACCGATCCGCAAAAAACCGTAAAAAAGGGCTTTTGCTGGCCTTTCACCCGTGCCAACACTGAAAAGGTTAACGGGTGGGTGTATGGATATTTTCCGCAAAATAGCAGGCGCGGTGCTGAGCCTTGTGCTGCTGGTCAGCCAGCTCTACATACTGGCCGGGACGCTGGATCAGCGCGGTCAGGCCACCGAGCTGTCGAAAGCGCTGTCGAAGCTGGAACCGCAGGTCAGCCAGTCGAAAGACTTCGTGGCCGTCATGCAGAGCCACGACACCTCCGCCGTGCGCGCCCAGATCAATCCGGACTATATCGACGCCAATTTCGACCTGATCATGGACCGGGTCTATCTCTACCTGCCGCAGGAAACCCCGCGCAATATCCAGCCCGTCGGCTATCTGGTACAGGAACGCGAAGGCACGCGCTTCACCTTTGTGGCGCTGGAGTACGAATTTTCCGACCGCTGGATCATAGCGGCGATCACGGTCGAGCCGACTTCGGACAAGCAGACCATTGCCGGGTTCAACCTCAACACCTACCGCGCCTCGCTGTTTGAGCGTACGGCCTTCCGTTTTCAGGGCCAAAGCGCCGAACACTATCTGTTCCTGGGGCTGGCCGTCGCCAATCTGGTTTTCTGCGCCATCACCCTGTTCGTCTGCATCGCCGCGCCCAGAGTGCGCTGGCGCTTCGTGTGGATTCTGCTGATTCTGCTGGGGGTCGGGCTGATGAGCTTCAACTGGCTGGAAGGGCGCATGGCGATGAGCCTGATCGGCGCCAGCCTGCCGCCGACGCGCTTCAGCTTCGCGCTCTATCAGCCGCTGATCATCCTGATGTCGGTGCCATTGGGGGCGATCCTGTTCTGGCTGAACTTCCGCCGCCTGACCCGCGAAGACTCTTAAGACTTAACCGAAAACGGTTTTGAGGATGGCGCTGGTGCGCTTGGCAGGATCGGTGCGGATCGCCGTCTCTTCGGTGCCGACATAGTGGAACAGCCCGCCCAGCGCCTTACCCACGGCAAATTCGCTCAGGTAAATCTTCGGCTCTTTTTTGATATAGCTGTTCAGACCGTTGCGCTGGATGGCGCGATCCAGCGCCTGCACCGCGCCGGTGTCCTGCAGGGCCGTCTGGATCGGCGGCGTGAACAGGGTCGTCAGGCGCGGCGTCGTTGTCTTTTGCAGATATTGCGTGCCTGAGGTCGGCCCGCCCTTCACGATGCTGATAGCGTCCTGAATGGTCATCGCCTTGATGGCATCGACGAACAGGCTTTTGGCCACCGGCGCGGCCACTTCGGCGGCGCGATTGACCTTGAGATGGACATCATCCAGCGCGCCGGACATGCCCAGCGGCTTGAGCGTACGTTGCACCTTGGCCAGCGTATCGGGCAGAGGAATGCGGATCAGGCTGTCGCCCCAATAGCCGTCGGTCTTGCCCACGCGCGTCACCGCCGACGCCGCCCCCAAAGACAGGGCTTCGCGCAGACCACTGTCGGCCTGCGCATTGGTCAGGCCTCCCTTGGACGCCGTGACCGCCTTGACGATTTTGGACAGATCGGTTTCCGCCGCTGCCTGCGTGGTCCAGCCCGTCGAAATCAGTGCCGCTATGACAAAACGCCGGTCCATCGTGGTGCTCCGTTAATTTGATTAACGATACGACGCGCCAGATGAATTGGAAATGAAAAAGCAGAAGCGCCTCCCCTGAAACGCAGTTCGGCGCAGCCAAATCAGGGGAGAAACTTTACCGCCGCAGCAGGCTCACATCGCGCACTGCGCCGGTATCGGCGCTGGTGACCATGGCGGCATAGGCCTGCAAGGCCGCCGACACATAGCGTTCGCGGTTCTTCGGCGTATAGGCGTCCTTGCCGCGCGCCTCTTCCTTCGCCCGACGCCCGGCGATCACCGCTTCCGACACGGCCAGCTTGATCGTCCGCTCAGGGATGTTGATCTCGATAGTGTCGCCGTCTTCGACCAGCGCGATCAGACCGCCCTGCCCGGCTTCGGGCGAAGCATGACCGATCGAGAGCCCCGACGTACCGCCGGAGAAACGCCCGTCGGTCAGAAGTGCGCACTTTTTCCCCAGCCCTTTCGATTTCAGGTACGAGGTCGGATAGAGCATTTCCTGCATACCCGGACCGCCGCGCGGGCCTTCGTAGCGGATGATGACGACATCCCCCGGCTGCACCTGATTGTTGAGGATGCCCGCCGTCGCGTCTTCCTGAGACTCGAACACGCGCGCCGTACCGTTGAAGCGCCAGATTTCCTCATCGACGCCCGCCGTCTTCACGATGCAGCCGTTCTCGGCGATATTGCCGTACAGCACCGCGATGCCGCCGTCCTTGGTGAAGGCGTGCTCGACCGAGCGGATCACCCCCGTTTGACGGTTCGAATCCAGTTCGTCCCAGCGGCGCTCCTGCGAAAAGGCCTGAGTCGTCCGCACGCCGCCGGGTGCCGCCTTGAAGAAGGTCGCCACGCGCTCATCGTTCGACGACTTGATATCCCAGTGGGCGATGGCCGAAGCCAGGGTCGGCGCATGTACCGTGGGCACTTCGCCGTGTAGCATGCCGCCGCGATGCAGTTCGCCCAAAATCCCCATGATGCCGCCGGCGCGGTGCACGTCTTCGATATGCACGCTCGACGTCGCCGGCGCGACCTTGCACAGGCACGGCGTCACGCGTGACAAACGGTCGATGTCGCGCATAGTGAAGTCGACGCCTGCTTCCTGAGCCGCAGCCAGAAGGTGCAGCACGGTGTTGGACGATCCCCCCATGGCGATGTCGAGGCGCATGGCGTTTTCAAACGCTTCGAAAGTGGCGATGGAGCGCGGCAGAACCGAAGCGTCGTCCGTCTCATAATAGCGACGCGTGTTTTCGACGATCAGGCGACCGGCCTCGCAGAACAGGGCTTTGCGGTCGGCGTGGGTGGCCAGAGTCGTGCCGTTGCCGGGCAGCGAAAGCCCCAGCGCCTCGGTCAGGCAGTTCATCGAATTGGCGGTGAACATGCCCGAACACGAGCCGCAGGTCGGGCAGGCGTTTTCTTCGACGGCCTTGACCTGCTCGTCCGAGATATTGTCGTCGGCGGCCTGAATCATGGCGTCGACCAGATCGAGCGCGTGGGTCTTTTTCACGCCGTCCTTATCCGGCCACACCACCTTACCCGCCTCCATGGGACCGCCCGACACGAAGATGCACGGAATGTTGAGGCGCATGGCGGCCATCAGCATACCCGGCGTGATCTTGTCGCAGTTGGAAATGCACACCATGGCGTCGGCACAGTGGGCATTGACCATATATTCTACCGAATCCGCGATCAGGTCGCGCGACGGCAGGGAATAGAGCATGCCGCCGTGGCCCATGGCGATGCCGTCATCGACGGCGATGGTGTTGAACTCCTTGGCGACGCCCCCGGCCTTTTCGATCTCGCGCGCCACCATCTGCCCCAGATCCTTCAGGTGCACATGCCCCGGTACGAACTGGGTGAAGGAGTTGACGACCGCGACGATCGGCTTGGAAAAGTCGGCGTCGGTCATGCCGGTCGCACGCCAGAGCGCCCGCGCGCCCGCCATGTTGCGGCCGAAGGTCGTGGTGCGTGAACGATAAGCAGGCATGGGGATTACCTCGGACTTTATATGTATGTGCGGCCATATAAAACGAACGCACAGGATTGCAACAGCACCACCGGACCGATCAGGCCTTGGCGACGGGCGGACGGATTTTTTTGCTCGTGCGAAACTGTTCCGCAAAGCCCCCCGGATGCGGGGTAAATTTTTCAACACACCCGCATATCGGAAATATATTTCCCAATATTGGCAATTTGAAATTAAATTTAACCCGATAAATTCCCCCAATTGCCCCATGAAGAAATTTTTTTTCAATTTTGCCTTTGCAATCCGGAAAGGTTTCAGTCTATATGATCCCAAGGCGAGGCCATAACGGTCCCGCAGGACGGAGACGCATACGTGCGCAAGGCTATCGCCATCGCTGCTCAGAAAGACGATCAGGGTATCGCCCTGACGCTCTCTATGGCTGCGTCCGCCGTCATCGTAGCCCTGATTAACCTACTCATCGTAGGCGTACTTGTACGTCCTATGATCACGGAGTGGTAAGGCAGGTCTAAACCCCGCTTTTCTGAGGAACACATCCTCCCGCTCCATCACCAGGGCGGGTTTTTTTACACGCGCCCATAGCGTCACACCGAAGTATCAGAGTTCAGAGACAGTTATCATGAACGCTCAGATCCGCATCATCGACCCGGCCGCCCTCGCTTCCCAGAACAGCGGACCCAACTTCGTCATTCTGCACGGCGCCCTGTCGCCCGAAGGCTGCGTGATGACCGGCGGCGGCTTCGAGCGCGACCCGCATGAAACCCGCGCCCGCGTCTTCGCCATGGAATCCGACGCCATCGCCGCCATCGGCGAAGGCCGCGTCGCCAACGGTGAAGCCATCGTCATCGCCGCAGCGGACGATGCCGAAATGTCGGCCATCTACGCCGCCATCGCCGACGCGGACCTGAAGGACATCACCCTGATCTCCAACGGACGGTTCGCTCCTTCGAACGAGGGCATCGTCATCGGCCATGTCGGCCGCATGATCCGCTACGTCCAGAACTTCGACACCATCACCATCGACATCAAGAACCGCCGCATCGACATCGACGCCGACCTGACCGCGCGTCGGGCCGAGGCGCCGCGTGACACCAAGGTCAAGAACGGCTTTGCCCCCATGGGCAAATACGCCGCCCTCATGGCCGAGGCCGCCGCAGCGGAAGCCTGATATCCCCTTTCCACCCTTTCTCTCAAAGCGACCGGCAAAGCCGGCACTCAATGGAGCCTCCCAAGTGAAAATCTATACCAACGACGACGTTTCGCCGGACAGCCTGAAGGGCGAACGCATCGCCATCATCGGCTACGGTTCGCAAGGCCGCGCCCACGCCCAGAACCTGAAGGAATCGGGCGCAGACGTGATCGTCGGCGTTCGCGCCGGCGGCGCGGGCCACACCAAGGCCACCGCTGACGGCCTCGCCACCGCCGAAATCAAGGACGCCGTCAAGGACGCCACCATCATCGCGCTTCTGACGCCGGACATGTCGCACGCCGACATCTATAAGGACGAGATCGAGCCCTACGCCCCCAAGGGCGCGGCGCTTCTGTTCGCCCACGGCTTCTCGGTCCTCTATGGCCGCGTCACCGCCCGTGCCGACCTCGACGTCATCCTCGTCGCCCCCAAGGGTCCGGGCGACCTCGTCCGCCGCGAATATCAGCGCGGCCGCGGCGTGCCGTCGCTGTTCGCCGTTGACCGCGACGTGACCGGTGAAGCCGCCCGCAAGGCGCTGGGCTATGCCCGCGGCATCGGCGGCACCGTCGGCGGCGTGATCGAAACCTCGTTCCGCGAAGAAACCGAAACCGACCTGTTCGGCGAACAGGCCGTTCTGTGCGGCGGCACCTCGGAACTGATCCTGATGGGCTTCGAAACCCTGACCAACGCCGGCTACCGTCCGGAAATCGCCTATTTCGAAGTGCTGCACGAGCTGAAGCTCATCGTCGACCTGCTGTATGAAGGCGGCCTCGAAAAGATGCACTCGTTCGTGTCGGAAACCTGCAAGTACGGCGATCTGGTTTCGGGCCCGCGCATCATCAACGAAGAAACCCGCGAGCGCATGGAAGAAGTGCTCAACGACATTCAGTCGGGTGACTTCGCGCGCGACTGGATCCTCGAAAACATGGCCGGTCGTCCGCGCTATTCGGCCCTGATGCGTCAGGACCTCGAGCATCCGATCGAAACCGTCGGTCGTGACCTGCGTTCGCGCATGTCCTGGCTGAACCAGAAGGGTAACGGCTAAGAAGATTAAGGCCCCCCTCCGGCGCTGCGCGCCACCTCCCCCACAAGTGGGGGAGTATGATCCAATACCCCCCCGCTTGCGGGGAGGGGGACCATGAGCGCAGCGAATGGTGGTGGGGGCCTTACCTTCGCCGACCACACAAGAACAAGCGGTCAATCCGCACTCAACACCGAGTAAACTCATGGCCACCAATAAACCGACCGGCGCGCAACTCGTCATCTCAACGCTGAAGGCGCTGGGTGTAGACGTGCTGTTCGGTTATCCGGGCGGTGCCATCATGCCGATCTATGACGCGCTGGCGGGGTCCGGCCTGCGTCACATTCTGGTCCGCCACGAACAGGGGGCGTCCTTCGCCGCCGATTCCTATGCCCGCGCCACCGGCCGCGTCGGCGTCTGCATGGCCACCTCCGGTCCCGGCGCGACCAACCTGATCACCGGCATCGCCAACGCCTATATGGACTCGGTTCCGGTCGTCTTCATCACCGGTCAGGTCGCCACCCACCTGATGGGCACCGATGGCTTTCAGGAAGTGGACTTTCTGGGCCTGACCCTGCCGATCGTCAAACATTCCTGGCTGGTGCGCGACGCCGCGCAAATCCCGGCCATCCTCGCCCGCGCCTTCGCCATCGCCAAGGAAGGCCGCCCGGGCCCCGTTCTGGTCGACATCCCCAAGGACGTCGCCGCCAGCTTCGTCGAAGCCTCCGAAATGGGCGAACTGCCCGCATGGACGCCCGCCACGCCCGCGCCCGAAGCGCTCGAGGCCGCAAAGGCACTGATCGAACAGGCGAAAAAGCCGCTGCTCTATATCGGTGGCGGCGTGCACATGGCCGATGCCGATCAGGAGATGCGCGACTTCGTCAACCGCACCGGCATCCCGTTCGTCTCGACGCTCAAGGGCCTCGGCACCGTGTCGACCTATCACGACCTGCATCTGGGCATGCTGGGCATGCACGGCACCCGCGCGGGTAATATCGCCGTTCAGGACACCGACCTGCTGATCGCCGTCGGCGCGCGTTTCGACGACCGCGCCACGGGTAAGCTGTCGGCCTTTGCCCCGCACGCCAAGGTCATCCATTTCGACATCGATCCGGCGGAAATCCACAAGAACCGCCGCGCCGATGTCGCCATCCTCGGTGACCTGAAACAGGCCCTGCCCGCGCTTCAGCCCAAAATGGCCAACATTTCGGACTGGGTGAAAAAGTGCCGCGCCGATAAGTGGCAGCACCGTTTCAAATACGACGCGCCGGGCAAGGGGATCTATGCCCCCGGCCTGCTCAAGTCGCTGTCGGAAAAGGCGGGCAAGAACTTCATCGTCGCCTGCGATGTCGGACAGCACCAGATGTGGGTCGCCCAGCATTGCGAGTTCGAACAGAACCGCGCGCATCTGACCTCCGGAGGTTCGGGGGCCATGGGCTATGGCCTGCCCGCCGGTATGGGGGCCAAGCTGGGCCTGCCCGACCACCATGTCGTCACCGTGTCCGGCGACGGCAGCTTCATGATGAATATTCAGGAGATGGCGACGCTGCGGCGCTACGGCATCAACCTGAAGATCGTCCTGCTCGACAATTCATCGCTGGGGCTGGTGCGTCAATGGCAGGAGCTGTTCTACGAAGAAAACTACAGCGAAATCGACCTGTCGGATAATCCCGACTTCGTCGAGGTCGCCAAGGCGTTTGGCCTGAGCGCATTCCGCATCACCCAGCGCCATGAGGTCGAAGGCGCGATCGACCGGCTTCTGGCCGCCGATGCCCCGACCCTGCTGCATGTACTGATCGACCCGCGCGAAAACGTCTGGCCGCTGGTGCCGCCGGGTGCGTCTAACGCCGAAATGATGGAGGAGCGCTGGGATGAGCCAATCGATTCATATTGAGATCGACCGTCTGGAAGGCACGCTTCTGCGCATTCTGGGCCTGATCGAACGCCGCGGCTTCCATATCGACGCCATCGAGCTTTTCGAGATCGACGCCGAAACCCGTGGCCTGAGCGTCACCGTGCGTCCGCGCGACGCGGGCCGCAGTCTCGACACGCTGGGTCTCCAGATCGACCGCCTTTACGGCATCAAACGGCTTGAGCATGCCCCGGAACGGGCGCAAAATGCCGCCGCAGCCGCCGCCGAAAAACTGAGCGCCTGAGAGTAGTGGGCAGGACCATGAATTCCGTAGTAAACACCGACCCGAACCGCGTCATCATCCTCGACACCACCCTGCGTGACGGGGAACAGGCCCCCGGCTTTAGCCTGGGCGTCAAGGACAAGCTGATGCTGGCCCATACGCTCAAGGAACTGGGCGTCGACGTCATCGAAGCCGGTTTCGCCGCCTCTTCGCCCGGCGATGAGGAAGCCATCCGCACCATCGCCCGCGAAGTCGTCGGCCCGACCTTCTGCTCCTTGTCGCGCGCGCTGGAATCCGACATCGACGCCGCCGCCCGCGCGCTTTTGCCCGCCAAGCGCAAGCGCTGCCACATCTTCCTCGCCACCTCGCCCATCCACCGCGCGGCCAAGCTGAAGAAAACCCGCGAGCAGGTTCTGGAAATCGGCCACAAGGCGGTCGCCTACGCCTCCAAAATCTTCGACGAGGTCGAGTTCTCGCCCGAAGACGCCATCCGTACCGAGCCGGACTTTCTGGCCGAGGTGTGTATCGCCATGGCCGAGGCCGGTGCGACGACGCTCAACATCCCCGATACGGTCGGTTACACCACGCCCAAGGAAATCTATCAGATATTCGCCGACCTGAAGGCGGCCCTGAAAGACCATCCGAACGTCATCCTGTCGGCGCACAATCACGACGATCTGGGCCTTGGCGTCGCCAATACGCTGGCCGCCCTCGAAGCCGGAGCGCGTCAGATCGAAGTCACCATCAACGGCATCGGCGAACGCGCAGGCAATGCCGCGCTCGAAGAAGTCGTCATGGCGCTGCGCACCCGCCCTGAGCTGTTCAAGCTGCATACCGGTATCGATACGACCAAGCTGTGCAAGGCCAGCCATCTGTTGTCGCGCGCCACCGGCACCATCGTCATGCGCAACAAGGCCGTCGTCGGACGCAACGCCTTCGCCCACGAATCGGGCATCCATCAGCACGGCATGCTGTCGGACGCGCGCACCTATGAGATCATGCGCCCCGAAGACGTCGGCGCGGAAAAATCCAATCTGGTGCTGGGCAAGCATTCGGGCCGTCACGCCATCGCCAAGCAGGCGGCGGCGCTGGGTTTCGACCTCGACGAACTGGCGCTGGGCGACCTGTTCTCGGCGTTCAAGCGCCGCGCCGACGAAATCGGTGAAATCGACGAATTCGAGCTGATGTCGCTGTTGACCCGCGACAATGCCGATAAGGACGATGCGCGCCTTTATAAGGTGTCGAGCGAAGTCACCAAGGACTTCGTGTCGATCACGCTCGACCTGTTCCGCGACAACGGCGATCCGTTGAAGGTAACGGCTACGGGCCTCAACGCGTTTGAGGCCGGGTTCCGCGCATTGGTGGACGCCTATCAGATCGAGGCGCGCGTCAATGACTGCGAAATCATCCAGTCCGGCTTCACCTTTGACGGCGGGGCCTTTGCAGAAATCAGTTTACAGATTAAGGGTGAGGCATACCGGGGCCGTGGTCGCGGCCCCGACCCTGTATGGGCCGGGCTTCGCGCCATGTGCGACGCTTTTGAGAAATACGTCTTCCTGCACGACAGGAAGGCCAATGCCCTGACCTCTAATACTGAGAAACAACATGAAACCGCTCGCTGAAAAAATCTGGTTCAACGGTGAACTCAAGGCGTGGGAGGACACCAAGGTCCACGTCATGACCCACGCCCTGCATTACGGCACCTCGGTCTTCGAAGGCGTGCGCGCCTACGACACGCCCAAGGGCCCGGCGATCTTCCGCCTCAAGGAACACACTCAGCGCCTGTTCGACTCGGCCCGCATCTATCACATGCCGATGCCCTTCACCGTCGATCAGATCAACGAAGCCTGTAAGGAAACCGTGCGCGTCAACGGCCTGAAGTCGGCCTATCTGCGCCCCATCGCCTTCCTCGGGGAATGCGGCATGGGCGTGACGCCGAAGCCGGAAAACGTCCGCACCGACGTCGCCATCGCCGCCTTCCCGTGGGGCGCCTATCTGGGTGACGACGGCCTGACCAAGGGCGTGGATGTCATCGTCTCCTCGTGGAACCGCGCCGCACCGAACACTATCCCCGTCATGGCCAAGGCCGGCGGCAACTACCTGTCGTCCTACCTGATCGGCCGCGAAGCCCGCTCGCGCGGCTATGTCGAAGGTCTGGGCCTCGGCGTTGACGGACGTCTGTCGGAAGGTGCCGGTGAAAACCTGTTCCTGATGATGGGTGGCAAGATCTACACCCCGCCGGTGTCGGCTTCGATTCTGGGCGGCATCACGCGCAACACCATCCTGACCCTGGCCGCTGCCGAAGGCATCGAGATCATCGAGCAGGACCTGCCGCGCGAAATGCTCTACCTCGCCGACGAAGTCTTCATGACCGGTACGGCGGCGGAAATCACGCCGATCCGCTCGATCGACGACATCCCGACGCGTGAAAACGGCCCCGGCCCGATCACCAAGCTTCTGCAGGCCCGCTTCCACGGCCTGTTCAACGGCCAGACCGAAGACAAATGGGGCTGGCTCGACTACGTGAACTAGAGCGTTTTCCGATCTGGCTGAACCAGATCGGCGCTCTAAGTCTTTATTTTGACGCGCTTCTTTTCCGAAAAGTGGTGTCCACTTTGTCAGGAAGCGCTCTAAACCGCCGCGGGGGCGACCCCGATGGTACGAAACCCACCACCGCGCGGCTTCGGCCGTGCGGTCCCCTCCCCTGACATCAGGGGAGGTTTCATATACGGACGACCCCTATGTCATCGAAACCCAAATCATTGTTCGAAAAGGTGTGGGAACGCCACATCGTTGAGGAAGAAGGCGCGGATAAGCCCGCGGTCCTCTATATCGACCTGCATCTGGTGCACGAGGTGACCAGTCCTCAGGCCTTCTCCGAGCTTGAAGCCCGGGGCCTGAAGGTTCGTCGTCCGGACCGCACCTTCGCCACACTGGATCACTCGATCCCGACCCTGGCCCCCGACGCGGAGGGCAACCGCCCCTACGTCACGGCGCAGGCGAAAAAGCAGGTCGAAACCCTTGAAGCCAATGCCGCCAATAACGGCCTGCGCCTGTTCGGTTACGACGCCGAAAACCGTGGCGTCGTCCACGTCATCGGGCCGGAAATGGGCCTGACCCAGCCGGGCTTCACCGTCGTTTGCGGCGACTCGCACACCTCGACCCACGGCGCGTTCGGCTGTATCGCCTTCGGCATCGGCACCTCGGAAGTCGGTCACGTTCTGGCCACCCAGTGCCTCGCCCAGCGCAAGCCGAAGACCATGCGCATCAATATCACCGGCGCGCTGCAACCCGGCGTAACGGGTAAGGACGTGGCGCTGACCGTCATCAATACGCTCGGCTTCTCGGGCGGCACCGGCTACGCGCTGGAATATGCCGGTCCGGTCATCGAAGCGCTCGACATGGAAGGCCGCATGACGGTCTGTAACCTGTCGATCGAAGCCGGTGCGCGCTGCGGCATGATCGCTCCGGATCAGAAGACCGTCGAATGGCTGCGTGGCCGTCAGTACGTGCCGCAGGGCGCAGCCTATGACGAAGCCGCCGCCAAGTGGCTCGAGCTGAAGTCCGACGAAGGGGCGACCTTCGATACCGAAATCACCATCGACGGTTCGGCCATCGAGCCCATGGCCACCTGGGGCACCTCGCCCGATCAGGGTGCGCCGATCGTCAGAGGCGTGCCGGTGGCTGCCAACGAGGACGAAGAACGCGCCCTGAAATATATGGGCTTCACCGGCGGCGAGGCCCGCGAGGTGGAGAAGGTCGATGTGGTCTTCATCGGTTCGTGCACCAATGGCCGCATGGCCGACCTGCGCGCCGCTGCCGCCGTCATGAAGGGGCGTAAGGTCGCGCCGGGCGTACGCGCCCTGATCGTGCCCGGTTCCGAATGGGTCCGCGTCGAAGCCGAAAAGGAAGGCCTGCACAACATCTTCCTCGAAGCCGGTGCCGAATGGCGTCTGCCGGGCTGCTCGATGTGTATCGCCATGAACGGCGACTTCGTGCTGCCGGGGCAACTGGCCGTTTCGACCTCGAACCGCAATTTCGAAGGCCGTCAGGGCCCCGGCTCGCGCACCGTGCTGGCCTCGCCCGCCACGGCCGCCGCGTCGGCCATCGCCGGCCACGTGGCCGATCCCCGTCAATTCATGCAGCTTGAGAGCGCGTAACCCGAAAGATACCCCACCACCCCGCCGTTTCACGGCGCGGTCCCCCTCCCCGACAAGTCGGGGAGGTATGATCCAAGAAGCGCTTTTCCTATACCTCCCCAGCTTGCTGGGGAGGGGGACCATGAGCGCAGCGAATGGTGGTGGGGGTTCTTAATTAAATGGAAAAGACCATGTCGAACCAAGAACCCGTCAACAGCTTCTCCTCGCGCATCGTCGTCCTGCCGGAAGCCAATATCGATACCGACCAGATTATTCCGGCGCGCTTTCTGACCACGACCACCAAGGCCGGTCTGGGCAAGGTGGCCTTCAACGACTGGCGCTATAATGCCGACGGCTCGAACAAGCCGCACATCCTCAACGAGATCGACCCGACCGAGCACCGCGTGCTGGTCGCCGGTAACAATCTCGGCTGCGGCTCGTCGCGCGAACATGCGCCCTGGGCGCTGATGGACTATGGCTTCAAGGCCGTCATCTCGACCGAGATCGCCGACATCTTCAAGTCGAACAGCCTGAAGAACGGTCTGCTGCCGGTCGTGGTTTCGCCGGAAATCCACGAAACCCTGCTGAAAAATCCGCAGCAGCGCGTCACCATCGATCTCGAATCCTGCACCCTGACGCTGGAAGACGGCACGACCGTCACCTTCCAGGTCGAAGCCTTCGCGCGTCAGTGCCTGCTGGAAGGCGTGGACGCCATGGGCTGGCTGCTCAAGCGCCTGCCCGACATCGAATCTTACGAAAGAACCAGCGGTAAAGCCGCCTAACTCAGAAACCGGCGTCAGCCGGTTTCTTTATATTATCCCACGCCCTTTTCCAGAAAGAGCCATTATGTCTACCTTCAATATCGTCGTGCTGCCGGGTGACGGCATCGGTCCCGAAGTCGCCGCCGCAGGTGTTTCCGCGCTCAAGGCCATCGGCGAAGTCTACGGCCACACCTTCAATTTCGAAGAAAAGCTGATCGGCGGCATCGCCATCGATGAGCGCAACGATCCCTACCCCGCCGATACCGACGCCGCCTGTCTGGCCGCCGATGCCGTGCTGCTGGGTGCGGTCGGCGGTCCGAAGTGGGACCTCCAGCCCAAGCG
>JASGGL010000055.1:0-16347 GCA_047605065.1 Asticcacaulis sp. | reverse complement strand
GCGTCCTTGGCGCGCGAACCGTCGCGCCACAGGATCGAGGCCGCGCCTTCCGGCGAGATCACCGAATAGATCGAGTGTTCGAGAATCAGCACGCGATTGGCCGCGGCCAGTGCAATGGCCCCACCCGAACCGCCCTCGCCCGTCACGGTCGAGATGAACGGCACCTTGAGCGTCAGGCCGCGTTCGGTCGAGCGCGCAATGGCTTCGGCCTGACCGCGCTCTTCGGCCCCGATGCCCGGATAGGCCCCCGCCGTATCGACAAAGGTGACCACCGGCAGGCCGTACTGTTCGGCCATATCCATCAGACGCACCGCCTTGCGGTAGCCTTCCGGACGGGCCATGCCGAAATTGTGGCGCAGGCGCGAATTGGTGTCGTGACCCTTTTCATGGCCCATAACCACCACGGAGCGGCCACGGAAACGGCCCAGACCGCCGACGATAGCCTGATCGTCGCCGAACTTGCGATCCCCGCGCAGCTCGACGAAGTCCTCGATCAGACCGCCGAGATAGTCGACCAGATGCGGACGCTCCGGATGACGGGCGACCATGGTCTTCTGCCAGGGCTCAAGACGGTCGTAGGTTTCCTTGATCAGGACCTGAGTGCGCTCACGCAGGGCACGGATTTCGGTGTCGAGATTGGCGCCTCCCGAAGACGACAGGGCCGACAGCTCCTCGATCTTGGCTTCCAGATCGGCGATCGGGCGTTCGAATTCGAGATAATGGCGCATGGTTTTCCGGGCTTCGGCTTCGCTTACAAACCTTGGCCTCTAACGCAAATCGGCGAAAGGGGCAATATGCGGCAACTCATGGGATGGCGGGAAATCGCTCAGCCTGTCCGCTTACGCGACAACGGATGGTGGGTCTCGACGATCTCTTTCAACCGTTCGGTGGCCACGTGGGTATAGACCTGAGTGGTTGAAATATCGGCATGCCCCAGAAGCGTCTGCACCACCCGCAGGTCCGCCCCGCCTTCGAGCAGGTGCGTGGCGAAGGCGTGACGAAGGACGTGCGGCGACACCCGGGCCGGGTCGATTCCCGCCTCAAGAGCCGCTGCGTCCAGCAACTGCCCCACCCGGCGGCGCGTCAGATGCCCTTCGGCCCCGCGCGAGCAGAAGAGGTACGGATTGGCCTTGTCCTTCGCGCCCAGAAACAGGGGACGTATCTCCAGATATTCGCGGATAGCCGTGCGCGCCGAAGGGTTCAGCGGCACCAGCCGCTCCGCCCCGCCCTTGCCCTTAATGATCAGGAAGGCCGGGTCTTTTTGTACGGCATCAAGGCGCAGGGCGACGATTTCCGACACCCGCATCCCCGAGGCATAGGCGATTTCGATCAGACATTGCAGGCGAATGGCCTGATGCGCGTCCTTGGCTTCGGCAGCGGCGATCAGCGCCTCTACCTCGGCGCGGCTGAGGATTTTCGGCAGAGGCCGCCCCTTCTTCGCCGCGGCGATCTTGCGGCTGGGGTCGGCGTCGCTCAGCCCTTCGCTGACGCAGAACCGGTAAAATTGCCGGACCGCCGAGCGTTTGCGCTGGGTGGTCGACGCCGCCAGCCCCCGCGCATGCAGGGCGTCGAAAAAGCCGGCAATATCCGCCTCCCCCAGTTTCAGAAGGCCCTCCGCCGTTACGCCGGTGTGACTGCGAAGGTCGAGCAGGTCCTGCCCATAGGCCTCGAGCGTACGCCTGGAGGCATCGCGTTCGACGCTGAGCATCTGGAAAAAGGCGGTGATCGGATCGGGAGCCATAATCGACTTTCGCGGAAATATGCCCCCTCCGCCTCGACGCGCTTCGCTTGCTCGGCACCTCCCCCGTACGCTGCGCTACAGGGGAAGATATTCTCGCTCGTTCATCCTCCCCTGCAAAGCGGGGGAGGTGGCGCGGCGAAGTCCGCGACGGAGGGGGCCCATCTGTTTGTGACAAGGTAGGGCCGATTTGGTTTATGACTGGCTAAATCAGGCAAACATCGTGTAAAGCACCTTTATGCATACCGTTTTTCCGCGCGCGGGACGCTTGAGACGTGCCTGACGCCCACAAGAAGCCTCTGCCCCGCCTGATCCTGCCGCGCCCGGTGGCGCTGATCGGCCTGATGGGTGTCGGCAAGACGACCGTGGGCCGCCGTCTGGCCGATGCGCTGGCCGTGCCGTTCCGGGATGCCGACGAAGAGATCGAAAAGGCCGCGGGCCTCAGCGTTTCCGACATTTTCGCCGCCTATGGCGAAGCGGGCTTCCGCGACGGCGAACAAAAGGTCATCGCCCGCCTGCTGGACGAAGGCCCGCACATACTGGCCACCGGCGGCGGCGCGTTTGTGCAGCCCGCCACGCGCGAGGTCATCAAACAAAAGGCCGTCACCGTCTGGCTGAGGACCGATCTGCGCGTCATCGCCCGCCGCGTCGCCAACCGCAACCACCGCCCGCTGCTGCGCGACCGCGACCCGATGGAGGTCCTGCGCGAGCACGAAAAGAACCGCTATCCCTTCTACGCACAGGCCGACATCACGGTCGACACCGGCGATCAGTCGCACGCCCGCAGCGTCGAACTGGTCCTCGAGGCGCTCAAGGCCTTTCTGGAAATCGAAAAATGACCACCATACCCGTCGCGGGCGGCGCCTTCCGCCCCTACGATGTCGAAGTCGGCTCAGGCCTGATCGACGGCGCCGCCGCGCGCATGACCCCGTTCCTGAAAAACCGCCGCACGGTCATCGTCACCGACAGCCGCGTCGGCCCGCTGCACGCCGATCGCCTGAAGGCCGTGCTTGAGGCCGAAGGGATTTCCGCCTCCGTCCTGACCCTGCCCGCCGGTGAGGAAACCAAGTCGTGGGAAGGCCTGAAAGACCTGACCGACGGGCTGGTCGATGCGGGGCTGGATCGCAAGGACGTGGTGATCGCGCTGGGCGGCGGCGTTATCGGCGACCTGACCGGCTTTGCGGCCTCGGTCTATATGCGCGGCATCGACTTCGTTCAAATCCCAACCACCGTGCTGGCGCAGGTCGATTCCAGCGTCGGCGGCAAGACCGCCATCGACCATCCAAAGGGCAAGAACCTGATCGGCGCCTTCCATCAGCCGCGTCTGGTCCTGTGCGACCTCGATGTGCTGAAAACCCTGCCCGCGCGCGACATCCGCTGCGGCTATGCCGAGGTGATCAAGTACGGCCTTCTGGGCGACCGCGCCTTTTTCGACTGGCTTGAGGCCAATGATCAGGCCGTGCTGGCGCTCGAGCCCGCCGCCATCGAACACGCCGTTTCGCGCTCCGTCGAAATGAAGGCCGAAATCGTCGCCGCCGACGAACGCGAAGGCGGTCAGCGCGCCCTGCTCAACCTCGGCCATACTTTCGGCCATGCGCTTGAGGCCGAACTGGGCTTTGGCGACGCCCTGCTGCACGGTGAAGCCGTGGCCATCGGCATGGGCATGGCCTTCCGCTATTCGGCGCGCATGGGCCTGTGCGCTCAGGCCGAGGCCGACCGCGCCGTAGCGGCCATTGCCAAATCCGGCCTGCCAACGCAGATGTCCCAGATCCGCAACGCCTCTTTCGACGCCGACACCCTGATCCGCCACATGGGCCACGACAAGAAAGCCGAGGGCGGCAAGCTGGTCTTCGTGCTGGTCAAGGCCATCGGCGAGGCCTTTGTGGCCAAGGACGTCCCAGCCGCATCGATCCGCGAATTTCTGATCGCGGACGGAGCTACAGCCTAACCCTCCCCTGCGAAACGGGGGAGGAGACAGGGTTGGTTTACAGGGTGCGGGCCTCTCTCAGGCGATACAGGTCGCCCTGTATAAATTGCGTGTAGGCCTCAATCGTCACCCAACCATAGCGCTCATTGAAATAGCCCTGTTTATGGTCGGCATAGGCCGCAATCGTCTCCCAGGTAAACAGGCTATGGTCATGATCGCCATTATCGGGATAGTCCTTCAGAGCCCACTCTGAATCCGTATCCATCGCGGCGTCCAGAAACTCTGGAGTCCAATACCCTCTGTAGAAGTAGGTCTTTCCGATCTCTGGCACTCGACTATCCAGAGAGTCGAACCGTTCAAAGACTACACGTCTACCAACTTTTTCAATCACCCTGTGCAGGTCACAGAAAGGATTGTTATATAGCGCCATGTCCAGCGCACAGGGGGCCAGCGGACCAAAGTACGGATAATCCGCTGGATCGAAACTCAGCTCGCAATGCACCCGCAGAGAATCCGTTCCCCTTGAGGTGGCAAGGACCAGAACGGTTTGAGGCGCATCAGACACTCACTCCCCCGCCACGGTTTCGGATTCGCCTTCCTTCTGGGCATGGAAGTATTTCTTCGTATGCCGCCCCAGAAACTGCGCGAAATCATCGACCAGCGTATAGGCGACCGGCACGAACAGCAGCGACAGAAGCGTCGAGGTGATCAGGCCGCCGATAACCGCAATAGCCATGGGAGAGCGGAAAGCAACGTCCGCGCCCCAGCCGATAGCAATCGGCAGCATGCCCGCGCCCATGGCCACCGTCGTCATCAGGATCGGTCGGGCCCGCTTATGCGCGGCATCCATCAGGGCATCCATGCGCGGCATACCGCCCTTGATCGCTTCGAGAGCGTACTCGACCAGCAGGATGGAGTTCTTCGCCGCGATGCCGGTCAGCATGATCAGACCGATCAGGGCCGGCATCGACATGGACTTATTGGTGACCAGCAGCAGGAAGAAGGCCCCCCCAAAGCTGAGCGGCAAGGCCGTCAGAATGGTGATGGGGATGGTAAAGCTGCGGAACAGCAGGACCAGCACCACATACATAAGCATAATCCCCGTGCCGATGGCGACCATGAAGCCCGCCCCCATTTCGGCCTGACTTTCCTGCTCACCGGTGACCAGTTCCTGCACACCCGCAGGCAGGGCCTTCATGATGGGCAGGGCGCGCACCGCCTCCTGAGCCACGCCGCCGGGAACCCCGGCAGGCAGGTCGGCCTTGACCGTCGCACTTCTGGAGCGGTCGATGCGGGTAATCTGGATCGGGCCGGAACCGAAGCGGATATCGGCCACCGCCGCCAGCGGCACGGCGACGCCGCTGTTGGTCGGCACCTTCAGATCGGCCAGCGTGTCGACGGCCGAACGCGCCTCGGTATCGAGCAGGACGCGTATCGGCACCTGACGGTCGCCGATATTATACTTGGCAAGGATCTGATCGAAATCCCCGACCGTGGCTACGCGGGCCGCCTGAGAAATGGCCTGCGCCGATACCCCCATGAGGGCGGCCTGATCGGCCTTTGGCGTGACCAGTACTTCGGGACGCGACAGGTTGGAGGTCGACGACACATTGCGCAGCGTCGACAGGCCACGCATCTGCCGCTCCAGTTCGCGCGAAGCCTGTTCCAGCGCCTCAGGATTATCGGAAACGAGCGTGAAGGACACGATGCCCCCGCCGCCGCCTTCCTGCCCGAAGGAGGTGCGCACGCCCGGATAGCGCGACACGACATGGTTGAAGTCGGCTTCGAACTCCTGCTGGCTCAGCTTGCGATCGTGACGCGGAACCAGATTGATCGTCAGATTAGCCTTGCGCAACTCAACCGAAGCAAAAGCGCTTTTGACCTCAGGCCGCTTCTTCAGTTCTTCCATGATCGACATGACGACCGCGTCGGTTTCCTCGAGACGCGTGCCCGGCGGCTGTTCGATCGACAGGAAGGAACGGCCATTGTCGCCCACCGGGATGAATTCGCCCGGTAATTTGGTCGATATGAAGATGGACAGGGCGAAGAAACCGATACCGGCCATCAGCACGCCCCAGCGCATCTTCAGCTCGTCACCGCCGTGCTTGCGTATCAACGTCCACGTCCCGTAAGTCAGCGCGGCGAAAATCAGCAGGCCTATGACCGGTGCAATGAGCGCGGACCAGCCTGCGGCAGGCGGCACACTGGGCAGCAGATGCAGCAGGGAGAGAAGCTGAACGCCCAGATTCACCAGATTAAGCAGGGCCAGAGCCCCAAGGCCCAGAAGCAGCAGCCCCAGAGGCCAGCGGGCGCGCACCACGGCTTGCCCCACCAGCAGCCCCAGCCCGATACCGGCGACGACCAGCAGCGCCCCGACGCCCATCATTACGACGCCGCCCCCGCTGGTCAGGAACGCATGACCGCCGATAAGGAAGAACACCACCCCGAGGCCGATACCGGCCGACATGAACAGGTTGCGCCAGTGGAACGGCCCTTCCAGCCCCCAGTGGAGGACTTTCAGATAGCCCTTCATCCAGAACGGATCGCCATGTTCCTTGCCCGGATCGGCACGCAGGAAATAGGCCCCCATCAGCGGCGTCAGGGTCCGGGCCACGACCAGCGAGAAGAAGACCGAAACGCAGGCGGCAACGGCAAAGCTCTTGAAGAACTGCCCCACAATGCCCGGCATGAAGCCCACTGGCGCAAAGACGGCAATAATGGTGGCGGTCGTCGCCACCACCGCCAGACCGATTTCGTCCGCGGCCTCGATGGCGGCTTCGAAGGGTTTTTTCCCGTCGCGTATGTGCCGGACGATATTCTCGATTTCAACGATGGCGTCGTCGACAAGGATGCCGATGGTCAGCGAAAGGGCCAGCAGCGACACGATGTTGAACGAGTCGTTGAGCACGTACATGACAAAGAAGGTCGGCAGCAGCGACATGGGCATGGCCACGGCGGACACGAAGGTCGCCCTCAGATCGCGCAGGAACAGCCACACCACGAACACGGCAAGGGCCGCCCCGATCAGCAGGGTTTCCATCGAGGCCGTATAGCTCTCATTGACCCAGTCGACCGAAGCCGTCACCTCTTCGATGACCACGTTCGGGTGCGCCTTACGCAGTTCATCCATCGATTTACGCACGGCCTTGGCCACGTGGACTTCCGACGAGCCGATAGAGCGGTAGACGGCAAAGCCCACCACCTCGTTGCCGTTGAAGCGAGCGCGCGAACGCGGCTCGCCCCAGGTATCGATCACCTGCCCCAGATCACCCAGACGGACCGAGCCACCACTCGACAGGTTGATACGCGTCTCGCGCAGGGCGTCGACCGAAGCGGCGTTGCCCAGCGTACGGATCGACTGTTCCGAACCGCCGACCTCAAGCCGCCCGCCGGGCAGGTTGACGTTAGTGGCGCGCAACTGGTTCGACACCTCGGCGGCGGTGATCCCCTGCCCGGCCAGCAGCGCCGGATCGAGCTGGATGCGGATTTCGCGCTCGACCCCGCCGATGCGCGTGACCTTGGCCACGCCCTTGTTGGCGAGCACCTTTTTGGAAATATCGTTATCGACGAACCAGGACAACTGCTCCGGGTTCAGGCCATCGCCACGGATAATATAGTTGATCAGTGCCTCGCCCGAGGCTTCCTCGCGCTGGATGATCGGGTCCTGCACGTCGGCGGGCAGGTCCGAGCGGATCTGCGCCACGGCGTTGCGCACGTCGTTGGTGGCCTTTTCGAGATTGACGCCCAGCTGGAATTCGATGGCCGTCGTCGACACCCCGTCATTGACGTAGGAGGTGATATGCTTGACCGAGCCGATACCCGATACGGCATCCTCGACCCGGCGTGTAACCTGCGTTTCGAGTTCCGCCGGCGCCGCGCCCGACTGCACATAGGTGGCCGTGACCACCGGCAGGTCGACATCCGGGAAGTTGTTGATGCGCAACGCATTGAAGGCCCCCCAGCCGACAATGGTCATGACAATGAAGAACAGGACCGTCGGAATGGGGTTGCGGATCGACCACGAGGAAATGGTACCGCGATCGGGACGAGGTGCAGGCGTGCTCATCAGTGGCCACCGGCCTTGATGGTGGCTTCGCTGCCCGGAGCGACCGCGACCTTGCCCGTACGAACGGCGTCGCCGTCGACAAGGAAGCCCGCACCACTGGTGACGACCTTTTCACCGGCGCGTACGCCATCGGCGATGATGATATCGTTGCCCAGACGCTCACGCGTCACCAGCTTGCGCGCGCTGACCTTGCCATTGGCGTTGACGACGAAGGCGGTCGGCTGGTTCTGCTGATAGACGACGGCCTTTTGCGGGATGATGACCACGGGCTGCTCGCCGACATTGATCGAGGCGCGGGCAAACTGCCCCGATTTGAAACCGGCACTGGCCGGAATGCTGATGCGGGCATAGCCCAGCCGGGTCTGCTGGTTCACCGCCGGGGTAACAACGCGCACCGTGCCGGTGACGCTCTGACCCGTCTCATTGGTGACGGTGGCGCTCATTCCGGCCCGGATCGTGCTCAGTTCGGTCTCGACCACTTCCATGTTCAGTTCGATGCGGTTGTCGCGCGCGATGCGGAACAGCTCCGTCCCGGCCCCGACGATCTGACCCGCCACGGCGGTGCGCGAGGTGATCAGGCCCGACACGGGTGCACGGACGACCGTCTGGCTGAGCTGGGTCTGGGCCTGCGCCGCCGTCGCTTCGGCGGTGGCGACCTGAGCCTGAGCGGTCTTATAGGCCGCCTCCTTCTGATCCAGCGCCGACTGAGAGGCATAGCCCTTGTCGAAGAGCTCCTTATAACGCTGATAGGCGCGCTCGGCCTCGACGGCCTGCGCCTTCGCGCTCTGGATACCGGCCTGTGCCTGCTGAAGCTGGGCGCGCAGCACGGCGTCATTCATACGCAGCAGAGGCTGCCCCTGCTGGACGTACTGACCTTCGTCGGCCAGAACCGCCGTCGCCGTCAGCCCGCCGACCTCGGCCCCGATGGGGGCCTCCTGCCAGGCACCGACCGTGCCGGAACCCGACACCATCAGCGGCGCAACGCTTTCGCCCGCGACCACGGCCTCGACCAGCGCGCCTTCCGCAGGTTTATTGCCCTTCTCGTCCTTATGTCCGCCGGAACAGGCGGCCAGAACCGTCGAAAGCCCGACAAGGGAGGTGATCGCCACAAGGCGGAACGGGCGGTTCAGAAAGCGTTTGGCGCGCATGGGCGGAATCCGGATGACTTGCAAGGTTTTCAGGTTTATCGTTTCATTGACCAGTCAGTCAACGAACGCTGTATTAAAAATAAGCAATGCCGCATAAAAAAGCCTTACCGGAAGCTGCGCCAGACGGTGCCCAAGACGATGCGGCCTGCGCCTGCCCCTTCGATGCGGTGGCCGAACGGTTGGGAATCCGCAAGCGTACCAAGGCCTTACGGCCGGGACAGATACTGGACGCCGCGCGCGACGAATTCTGTCAGCGCGGTTTCGCCGCCACCCGCCTCGAAGACATCGCCCGCCGCGCGGGCATCTCGAAAGCCCTGATCTACGTCTATTATCCGACCAAGACCGACCTGTTTCTGGCGGTGGCACGACACGTCACCGCCCCGATCAAGGGCGCGGGTTTCACGCTGGATGTCACGCGCCCCGCCGCAGAACAGATGCGGCATGAACACGATCAGTTCTACGCCAACCTGATCCACGACGAACACACACTGGGCATTTTGCGGCTCATCATCGCCGAAAGCCACCGCGTGCCGGAAATCGGGCAATTCTATGCGCTGGAGCTGGTCGGCGGGGAAATCGAGGGCCTGCGCGACCTGATCCGCCATGGCGTCGAACGCGGTGAATTCGCCGCCGACGCGCTGGAACGCCTGTCCGGTATCGAGGACATCGTCATCTCTCCCGGCGTCATGCTGATGCTGGCTCAGATCATCAGCGGTAATGCGACGGCCTTCGACCTGAAAAAGTGGTCGCAAGCGCACTGGGACATGGTGATGGCGCTTTTGCGCTAATCCCATTTGCCCTGTCGCAATTCCGGCGTAAGATAACACCCTGTTCCGGGAGAGGATGACATATGGTTGACTGGCAAGGCGGACGCCGCAGCGGGATCGAAGACCGACGCGGCATGAGCGCGGGTACGGTGGTGGGCGGCGGCGGTATCGGCGCAGTGGTCATCGCCCTGATCGGCTATTTCGTCTTCGGCATCGACCCTCAGGTCCTGCTGAGTCAGACGGCCAATGTCAGCGCCCCCGCTCAGCAGCAGGTTCAGGTCGGGGCCTGCCCCGAAGGCGACAAGGCCTGCGATTTCGCCGACGTCATCCATACCTCCGCCAACGACACCTGGGCCGGTCTGATCCGCGACTACCGCCCCTCGACCCTCGCCATCTACAGTCAGGGCACCTCGACCGGTTGCGGCATGGGACAGTCGGCCATGGGGCCCTTCTATTGCCCCGCTGACGACCGCGTTTATCTCGATCTCGACTTCGCCCGTACGCTGGAGCGCGATCTGGGGGCATCGGGCGATTTCGCGCTGGCCTACGTCATCGGCCACGAGGTCGGCCACCACGTCCAGAACGTCACCGGCGTCTCGTCTCAGGTCCACAACGCCCAGCAGCGCCTGAGCGAGGCCGGGGCCAATGCCCTGTCGGTCAAGCTGGAGCTTCAGGCCGACTGCTACGCCGGGGTGTGGGCCAAGCGCTCGGACGCGCAGAACCACTGGCTGCAATCCGGCGATCTGGAAGAGGCCATACGCGCCGCCTCCGCCGTCGGTGACGACACGCTGCAAAAGCGCAGCGGCGGCAGTGTCGTGCCGGATTCCTTTACGCACGGCACGTCCAAGCAGCGCATGTACTGGTTCAATACGGGCTATGGCTCCGGCGATCCGAAGGCCTGCGACACCTTCTCCTGATATCTGTGCGCGGAATTCAGGGCGCGTTATTCGGGGCGTTCCAGTCCGCCCAGTTCCGGCAGGGACGCCGCCGAAGAGGCCAAACCGTCGGCAATGGCTTTGGCGGTCGCCGCCGCGCCCTTGGGCGACATGGTCGCCGAGGCTTTCAGGGAGCCGTGGGTAATCCCGGCCAGACGTGCCACCGCCATCTGACGATAGCTGTCGAAGCCCTGCACCATACAGGCCCCTGCCGCCTGCTTGGCCGCAGCCGCCAGCACGCTCAGATATTCGACCAGCGCCTCGTCTTCGCGGCGCGCGCCGTCATATTCGATACACACACCCGACAGACCGCATTTGGCCAGATTGGCAATAACCTTGCGGTCCGCCGACACGTGTCCGACCACCGTCATGCAGAACGGCTTGATCAGCGAGACGATCTCAAGCACCCGATGCGGCGGCACCCCATCGAGGCCACGCACCTCGAACAGAACCTTAAGCCCCATTTCCGCCGCGGCTCTGGCCACCTCATGCGTGATCTTCTGACGCGCGCGCTGTGACGCAAAGGTGGAAAAGGCCGCCGGCACGACCATCAGCATCTTGCGCTGCTCCGCCGGTCGGGCGCGCAGGATTTTCAGCCCCTGCTCTATATTGGTGATATCGACCTGTTCGCGCAGGCCCCAGTCCAGATTGGCCAGCGCCTTGCGGTCCAGCAGCGTATTGTCGAGCCCTTCGAGCACCATGGGCTCAAGGCGATGGCCGATCATCGCCATCTTCTTCATTTCGAACAGGGGTTCATTGGTCGAGGCGACCCTGAGCGTGCGGCCTGCCATGGTGATCGTCGCCGCCACGATGGTCGGGCGCTGGATGCTGGTCATCTGCGGCCCGTCCCCCGGCCCGCGCACCGCCTCACCCGTCGTTTCACCCGTAATCGGCCGCAGCTTCTCGTCACCCTCGGTCTCGGGACGGTCGAACCACGTATTGAGATCAATGCGGCTGAGCATGAAGCGGTCGACATCCTCGACCTGCACGGCGTAGATGGGCACCCTCAAGGGCAGACACATCGCCGACGAAAAAGCCCCCCAGATCGCGCCAGATCTCGGCAACCGTCAGCGCGCCGCGCCGCGACCCCACGCCCGGGATAATGGCCAGCCAGGCGTCGTCATTGATCTTCAGGCACCAGTTCGGTTCTTCGAAACGCCGTTCGAACCCGGTCTTCAGGTGTTCGAAGACCAGTTCACTCTTGCTTTCCCAGCGCGTTCCCAACCGCACGATCAGGGCGTCGAGCCTGAGCAGGAAGGCGTGGCCATCGGCGCTGACGCGCGTTTCGCGCAGGCGCTCGATAATGGTCACGGCGTCCTCACGCTCAAGGATCAGCCGTTCGCCCAGATGCGCCACGGGCGAGGAGGCATCCACGTCTTCGTGTTCCTGCGTCTGGAGTTCCTGAGATCCACCCGGCATGGCCTGCTCTGCGCTTGTACTGACAACCCCGATTCAGCCTAAGCGGGTATCATTGAAACTCAATTAACGACGCGACAGGCACGGGGTTAAGCAACTCTTCACCACACCCGGCAAGACTTTGTAAACTATGCGGCGAATCACTGCCGCACCGGAGCCCGCCATCACGTCCGCCCTCGCCACCTCCGTCACGCATACCCGCCCGGTCGACCCGACCGGCGCGGCACCTGAGCGTGCGCGCAGCGCAGACAGCGGCCTGTCACCCCTCACTCAGGCGCGCACGCTCCTGCGCCTGATGCAACTCAACAGCCTCGCACAGCGTCAGGCCGGTCGCATCCAGCCCCACACGACCGGTCTCGGTCAGCGGCTGGCCGACCTGATCCAGTCCCTGCCCATCCCCGCTCAGCAGCCTCTGATCGATGAACTGACCGATGCCGACTGGGCCGAACCCGATCTGATAAGCCGGTTATGCCGCCTGCCCATGCCCGCACCCGCCGCGATGATCCGGCGCTCCCCGGTTCTGCGTGACGCCGATCTGCTTCCCCTGACGACCGACGAAGACCGCGCCCCAGTGGCCGCCCGCCGGACGTATCTCAGTGCGGCGGTCATGGATGCGCTCATCGATGCCCCGTCGCCCGACGCGGCCATCGCCCTCCTGCATAATGACGCGCTCCACCCGACCGCAGAGCAGTTCGAACGGCTGGTCACGCGGGCGCGCGATCACATAGCCTTACGCGAACCGCTGGTCCGCCACCGCGATCTGACGCGCGAGGCGGCTTCGCGCCTGCTGGGTTTTGCCGGCCCGCGCCTCAAAGACATACTGATGGCGCGCTTCGCGCAGCTTTATGCCCGCGATTTCGTCACCCCGCCGCCGCGCGACGCCGCCCAGACGCTTCAGGCCCTCTCAAGGGGGGATTTTCCGGGCTTCCGAAGCGGGCTTTCGCACCTGACCGGCATCCTCCCGGACGAGATCGACCGTTGCCTGAGGCAGGATTCGCTGGTGCCTCTGGCCCTGCTGATGGTGATCGCCGGTATGGACCGTGCCGCCCTGCCCGGCCTTCTGACGCCGCTTCAGGCGCTCAATGACGGCCACCCGCGCGTCAGTTCGGGCCATATCCGCTTCGTGCGCACGACCTTCGACCTCAGCCCCGCCGAAGCCCGCAGCCGCCTGAGCGCCGCCAGCGCATCCCCCCCGCCGGTTGAAGCGGGTTTGGTTTTACCCACGGAATAGGGTAAGAGCGATATCCCCTCCGCAACGGCACGACTCCATGTCCCTGAAACTTGCCTTCACTGCTTCCGAACGCCCCGACGCCCAGATCGCCTGTGCCGCCCTGCGCCAGCGCTATGGTCAGGCGCAGACTCCGGACGTCATGGTGGCGCTGGGGGGTGACGGCTGGCTTCTGGAGTGCGTCCACGCCTATTTCCGCGACGAACTGCCGATCTTCGGCATGAATATGGGTTCGATCGGCTTCCTGCTGAACGAATATGGCGAAGACGACCTGATGGCGCGCATCGAAAATGCCGAGCAGACGCGCATCAGCCCCCTGTGCATGAAGGCGACCAACGGCCATGGCGAGGTGCACGAAGCGCTGGCCTTCAATGAGGTGTCGCTGCTGCGCCAGACGCACCAGAGCGCCAAGCTGCGCATCCTCATCGACGGCAAGGAGCGCCTCGAAGAACTGATCTGCGACGGCGCGCTGGTGGCCACGCCCGCCGGATCGACGGCCTATAACCTGTCGGCGCACGGTCCGATCATTCCCCTGACGGCGCAGGCTCTGGCCCTCACACCGATCAGCGCCTTCCGTCCCCGGCGCTGGCGCGGGGCCATCCTGCCCCATACGGCCACGGTGCGTTTCGAAGTCCGCGAATGCGACAAGCGCCCGGTGGCCGCCTCCGCCGATACGTTCGAAGTGCGCCATATCCGCGAGGTCGAAATCTGCGAAGCGCCCGACCTGTCGGCGACCATTCTGTTCGATGCGGGCAATGGCTATGACGAGCGCGTTCTGACCGAGCAATTTTCCGCCTGATTCCGACTGAGCAGGATCAGGGCAAATTTTACAGGTCGCGTTAGGGCTTCCTAAATCGATTTACCTTACTGTGGCTGTAAACAACCACGGAATACTCCCTGCCATGTCCGAAAAAGCCCAGGTCATTCAAATCCCCAACACGCTGCGCGCCAAGGTCGGCGGAAAGCTGGGGGCCCTCGATCAGGCGGCGCTCGCCAAGGCCGAAGAAGCCCTCTCCTCCCTGTCGGAACAATTCGACAACTGGCTGGAAGACGAACTGAACAAGCTGGAGCAGGCGCAGGAAACCATTCGCGCCGACGGCGGCCTGACCGAAAAGAACGCCGAAGGGCTCTACTTCCGCTGCCATGACCTCAAAGGTCTGGGCACGACCTATGGCTATCCGCTCATCACCCGCGTCGCCGGTTCGATCTGCAAGATGCTGGATGACGACGATGTCCGCATGAAGTCGCCGCGTGTGCTGATCGACGCCCACGTTCACGCCATCCGCGCCATCGTGCGTGGCAAGATCAAGGCCGACAACCACCCCGTCGGCGTGGCGCTGGCCAGCGAGCTTGAAGCCCGCGTCGCCGAGCATCTGGAAAAGCTCAAGGAATAGGCTTTCCCGCTCCCGATATGAAATTGAAAAAGCCCGGTCGATTGACCGGGCTTTTTGTTTGTCCTCGTCCTCAGTCTCAGGCGGCCTGCGCCATCCCGAGCCTGGGTGCGCCGTTCCACCGCCGCCCCTTTGCGTCGCGGTCAAGGCGCTCATAGAGATAGATAAGGTCTTCGCGCGGCGCGAACGGCACCTGCGTCAGGAAACGTTCGATCATGCGCGACTGGAAGCGCACGGGATCGAGCTCAGCCCGCTCCGCGGCCAGCGTATGATAGGTGTCGACCGCGATGCGGAAGGTCTGGAACATGCGCGCCGGCAGGCCCGCCCGGTCATAGATGGCCCGCAGCCCCAGCGCCCCGGCATCGTGAACCATCAGCCATGTACGGTCGTGCGGCACACCGGCCAGTTCGGCCAGAGCGTGCTCGAAAAAGCCCATATGTCCCCGCGCCAGCGCCCGCAGCATCAGCGACGGCGTCATGCGCCCGGCGGCCACCAGATGACGGGCCAGCGCGCCGGGATCGCGCCCGGCCTGATCGGCGATATCGATCGTCGCACGTTCCTGAGTGGCTTCCGATATCTGAACGGCGGTTTCCGGCTGCATGGCGTGGCGCGCCACCAGTTGTTCACGCAGCGACTGGCTGACCATGTGGATCAGCTTTTCCGTCACCGACACCGGCAGATCGTGGCGATGGACCAGCGTATTCTGCACCACCTCGGACTCCCCGAAGCGCGACAGAAGTTCACCCAGCCCCTCTGCGCTGAACCGCGCATTGTCGTTGGCGCAGGCAATGACCACCGCCTCTTCGACGGCATGTCCGGCCAAAGCTCCGGTGACGGCTTCCGAAAGCGTTTCGCGGCGCGCAATGGCCACCTGACGCGACGGCCCGCCCGAACGGACGATTTCGGCCAGATCGGCATCGCTGAATACCGGCGAATGGCTGAGCACCGGCAGGGAAACCGTATGAACATCCTGCGCCAGACGCATCGCCACATCGTGCGGCAACAGCATCGAGGTCCGCAAGGTGACCGCCAGCGCGCGACGCACCAGCTCAGCGGCGTCTTCGGCCAGCAGACGGATGATCTCCTGCGCAGCGGCGCGTTCGACCACGCTCAGTTCACTGCGCTCCATCAGACGACACACCTTATGGGTGGCCACGGCGCGATCATCGGCGTTGTCGCTGCGGACAAGGCGTTCGATATCCTGCTCGGACAATATGTTACGTGAGGTGGACATAGGAGACATTCCCGAAGAATGACCGGCCTGAAGAATAGTCTGGAAAAAGCGCGCGCCGCCTCAGGCGATTCTGCAGGCGCTGCCTTAGGGGAATTGTCCGCCTCGCATCTTAATGAAACCTTACTATGGACGTGTGCAACGCCGTCAGAAGGCTGAAAATGTTAATTTTTGCCGGTAACGGGACCGCAATCAGTTTCGGTTAGGGTGGCGGCATGTCTTTGCATACCCCGGACCATACCCCTGAACAGGCCGCCGCCGCGCCTTTGAGCCGCGATCAGATCGTGCTCGACTACGGTTTGCGCGCGCAGGTGCGCCTGCTGCCCTATGCGCTGGGCTATTTCGGCATCGGCCTGCCGCTCTATATCTGGAGCGCCAGCCTGTTCCTGTCGGCGGTTCAGATTGTCATCAATCTGGCGCTGTTTGCCTGTGTGTGGACGGCGTTTTTTCTGATCCGTCCCGGCCTTTTGTCGTCCTTTTCTGAGCAGCCTGACGCCGCG
>JASGGL010000054.1:0-16435 GCA_047605065.1 Asticcacaulis sp. | reverse complement strand
CACTCAAAAAAGCGGGTAAGCCGGTGGAACTGGTCAGGCTCAAGGGCGAAGACCATTGGCTGTCGGTTGAGGCCACGCGCACCGCGTTGCTTAAGGCTGCCGTCGCCTTCCTTGAGACGCATAATCCGGCCTGAAACTGTCCGGACAGAAGCGTTTCGCCGGAGCCTTGCGAGCGGGCGTCTTCACCATGGACGCCTGCAATTTATCATATAATTAAACTTCGCGCATTTTCTCTATTGTCTGACTAAAAGCGAGGGTTTAATCAGTTCCCACGGCCTCCGGCGCAGAACCGCGAGGCCTTAGAGCGCTTCCCGATAAAGTGGATACCACTTTTCGGAAAAGAAGCGCGTTAGAGCAAAGAGTTAAAGCGCTTCCCGATAAGGTGGAAACCCCTTTTCGGAAAAGAAGCGCATTAAAGCAAAGAGTTAGAGCGCCGATCCGGTTCAACCCGATCGGAACACGCTCTAAACGTTTTGGGAAACGCATTACGCACTGATGGGAAGGGCCCCGGCCATGACACTCCGCACTTCTACCGCGCTTGCCGCCATTGTTCTGGTTATGGGCGCTGCTCAGGCCGCACACGCCGCCACGGCCAAAACCGAAAGCTTCGGCAAGCTGTCCGACGGCACCGAGGTCAAGGCCATCGTCCTTAAAAATGCCAAGGGCGTCACCGCCCGCATCATCTCCTACGGCGCAACCCTTCAGGCCCTGACCACCCCGGACCGTGCCGGCAAGACCGCCGACATCGTCATCGGTTACGACGACCTGAAAGGCTATGTCGACACCCCGCAATATACCGGCGTCACCGTAGGCCGTTACGCCAACCGCATCGCCAAGGGCAAGTTCAAGATCGACGGCAAGGAATATACGCTTGCCACCAACAATAACGGCAACCACCTGCACGGCGGGCTCAAGGGCTGGGACAAGGTCAACTGGACCGTCAAGGACGTGAAGTCCGGCGGCGCGGCCGGTGCGGCTTCGGTGACCTTCACCTATACCTCGCCCGATGGTGAGGAAGGCTATCCCGGCACGGTCAAGGCCGAAGTGACCTATTCCCTGTCGGAAACCAACGACCTGACCGTCAGCTATAAGGCCACCACCGACAAGCCGACCGTCATCAACCTGACCAACCACTCGCTGTTCAATCTGGGCGGTGTAAATTCGGGCCGTTCGGCGCTCGACGCCTCGCTTCAGCTTGAGGCCGACGGCTACCTGCCGACCGACGCGGTGGCCATCCCCTACGGCAATATCGCGCCGGTGAAGGGCACGCCGTTCGATTTCACCAAGCCCGCCGTGATCAACAGCCGCGTGCGCGATGCCCGCGACCCGCAGATCCTCATCGGCCTCGGCATCGACCACAACTACGTGCTGCGCGGCGGCGTGACCAAGACCCCGCGTCTGGCCGTTACCCTGACCGACGCCAAGTCGGGCCGCGGCATGAAGATCCTCACCACCGAGCCGGGCATCCAGATGTACACCGGCAACTTCCTCGACGGTAAGGTTCCGGGCAAGGGCGGTCAGGTCACCCGCATGGGCGACGCCGTTGCTTTTGAGGCCCAGCACTTCCCCGACAGCCCGAATCAGCCGTCCTTCCCCACCACGCGCCTGAACCCCGGCGAAACCTATACCCAGACGACGGTCCATCACCTGTTCGTCACGAAATAACACCGAGAAAAGATAGTATATAAAACATGTCCGATTCCCCTCTGCCTCGCTCCAAGACCAAGCTGCGTTCGCGCGCCTGGTTCGACAATCCTGAAAACGCCGACATGACGGCGCTCTATCTTGAGCGCTACATGAATTTCGGTCTGTCGCTGGAGGAGCTTCAATCGGACAAACCGATCATCGGCATCGCCCAGACCGGTTCGGACCTCAGCCCGTGCAACCGCCACCACCTCGAGCTGGCGCATCGCATCCGTGAGGGCATTCGTGAGGCGGGCGGGATTCCGCTGGAGTTTCCCGTCCACCCCATTCAGGAAACCGGCAAGCGCCCAACGGCAGGCCTTGACCGCAATCTGGCCTATATCGGTCTGGTCGAAGTCATCTACGGCTACCCGCTGGACGGCGTGGTCCTGACCATCGGCTGCGACAAGACGACCCCGGCGTGCCTGATGGCCGCGGCCACCGTCAACATCCCGGCTATCGCCCTGTCGGTCGGGCCCATGCTCAACGGCTGGTACAAGGGGCAGCGCACCGGTTCGGGCACCATCGTGTGGAAGGCCCGCGAACTGCTGGCTGCCGGTGAAATCGATTATCAGGGCTTCATCAAGCTGGTGGCGTCCTCGGCCCCGTCGACGGGCTATTGCAACACCATGGGCACGGCAACGACCATGAATAGCCTGGCCGAAGCGCTGGGCATGCAGCTGCCCTATTCGGCGGCCATCCCGGCTCCGCACCGCGACCGTCAGGAATGCGCCTGGCGTACGGGAAAGCGTATCGTCGACATGGTCCACGAAGACCTGAAGCCGTCGGACATCCTGACGAAAGAGGCCTTCATCAACGCCATCCGCGTCAATTCGGCCATCGGCGGTTCGACCAACGCTCCGATCCACCTCAACGCGCTGGCCCGTCATATCGGCGTCGATCTTCAGGTCGAGGAATGGCAGCAGTACGGCGAAGAGATTCCGCTGCTGGTCAACCTGATGCCTGCCGGTGAATATCTGGGCGAAGATTATCACCACGCGGGCGGTGTCCCGGCCGTGGTGGGGCAACTGATCAAGCAGGGCCTGATCCACGAAGACGCCATGACCGTCAACGGCAAGACGATCGGCGAAAACTGCAAGGACGCGGTGATCGAAGACGAAAACGTCATCCGTCCGTATGAGCGCCCGCTGAAAGACGCCGCCGGTTTCCGCGTCCTGTCGGGCAACCTGTTCGATTCGGCGGTCATGAAGGTGTCGGTCATTTCGCCTGAATTCCGCGAACGCTACCTGTCCGATCCGGCCTCGCCCAACGCCTTCACCGGCCGCGCCATCGTCTTCGACGGCCCTGAGGACTATCACCACCGCATCGACGACGAATCTCTGGGCATCGACGAGCACTGCATCCTGTTCATGCGTGGTGCCGGTCCCGTCGGTTATCCGGGTGCTGCCGAAGTCGTCAACATGCGCGCGCCGAACTATCTGCTGAAGCGCGGCGTCACCTCGCTCGCCTGTATCGGCGATGGGCGTCAGTCAGGTACGTCGGGTTCGCCGTCGATCCTCAACGCGTCGCCTGAAGCGGCCGCGGGCGGCAATCTCGGCATCCTGCAAACCGGCGACATGGTGCGCGTCGACCTCAACGCCAACACCGTCAACGTGCAGATTTCGGATGAGGAAATCGCGGCGCGCCGCACGGCGCTCGAAGCCGCCGGTGGCTATCAGTATCCGGCACACCAGACGCCCTGGCAGGAAATGCAGCGCGCCGTCGTCGGTCAGATGGGCTCCGGCATGGTGCTCGAAAACGCCGTCAAGTATCAACGCATCGCTCAGGTGGGTGCGGGCGTGCCGCGCGACAACCACTAGGCTTAAAGGTTCGCAGGGGCACCGCTCCTACACCCGATACTTGGAACAGAAAAGACCGCCGGAGTTTCGCACTCCGGCGGTTTTTCATTGCAGACTACTCCGCCACCTGCGCTACCGGCCGACGCTCCAGCCGCAGCGCCGTCACCGCCACGATGACGCCCAGCACCGGCAGGGCCGCCCCCGCCAGAGGCAGGAGGCTCAGGCCCGACGGCAGGGCGATCACCACCCCGCCCAGCCACGCCCCCAGCGCATTGCCGAGGTTGAAGGCGGCGATATTGAACGACGACGCCAGAGACTGCCCCGACCCTTCGGCCTTGCTTAAGACCCACATCTGAAGCGGCGCGACCGTGGCAAAGGCCGTTATTCCGATAAGACCGACGAACACCACCGCCGCCACCTTGCTGTGCAAAGCCAGAGGAAACAGGAGCAGCACGGCAAAGAGGGCCAGCATCGCGCCGATCATGGTGGCGATGAGGTTACGGTCGGCCAGCTTGCCCCCCAGCAGATTACCGACCACCAGCCCGCCGCCGAAAACCAGCAGGATCGGCGCGACCGCGGCTTCCGAAAAACCCGTCACCTGACGCAGCAGGGGCGCGATATAGGTAAAGACCGCGAACACACCGCCAAAGCCCATCACCGTGGTCAGAAGCCCCAGCAGCACCGGGCGGCGACCCAGCACCCTCAGGTCGGAACGCCAGTCATCTTCTGTCTCCGGCTTTTCACCATGGGGGACGAACAGGGCCAGCACGATCATGGCCAGAACGCCGATACCGCCCACGGCCCAGAAGGTGGCGCGCCAACCCATGTGCTGCCCCAGCCATGTCCCGAACGGCACCCCCAGCACATTGGCCAGCGTCAACCCGGTGAACATGATGGCAATCGCCGACGCGCGGCGTTCAGGCGGCACCAGCGACGTCGCCAGCACCGAACCGATACCGAAAAACGTACCGTGGGCCAGAGCCGTCACCACCCGTGCCGTCATCAGCAGGCCATAGTTCGCCGCCACCGCACAGGCGATATTGCCGATGGTGAAGATGGCCATCAGCACGATCAGCGCCCGCTTGCGCGGCCAGCGCCCCATCACCGTCGTCAGGACCGGCGCACCGGCCACCACCCCGAGTGCATAGCCGGAAATCAGCAGGCCCGCCGTCGAGACGCTGACGCCCAGATCGGCCCCGACCTCAAGCAGCAGGCCCATAATGACAAATTCGGTAACCCCGATGCCGAAGGCACCGATGGTCAAAGCATAGAGGGCCAAAGGCATGGCGATACTCCCGCAGTGCAAAAATCCAGCCCCACAGATAGACCGCCGCCTCAAAGAGAATTAGATTGCCAGTTGTAAAATCATTCATGAAATAGATTCACTTCATGGAGACATCTCATGGCGCGCCCCGACATCAACCGCTCCGGCGAAATGGAAGTCTTTGTCCGCGTGGTCGAACGCGGCGGCTTTGCGGCGGCGGCGCGCGACCTGCGCCTGACGCCTTCGGCGGTGTCCAAGCTGATCTCGCGCCTTGAGGCGCGGTTGGGGGCGCGGCTGATCAACCGCTCGACGCGCCGCCTGCTGCTCACCCCCGAAGGTCAGGTCTTCTATGAACGTTCGGTCCGCGTCCTTTCTGATCTCGATGAGGCCGAAGGCACGGTCGCGGCAAAGGACGCCCCGTCCGGGCGCTTGCGTATATCGGTCAATATGCCGGTGGGCCGCCGCCTTCTCCTGCCGCTGATCCCCGACTTCCTGCGCCTTTATCCCGGCATCGAGCTTGAAGTGTCGCTGACCGACACGGTGATCGATCTCTATGAGCAGCGCACCGATATCGCCCTGCGCAACGGTCCGATGAAAAGCTCAGGACTGATGGCGCGCAAGCTGGGCCAGACCTCGCTCGATATCGTGGCCGCCCCCGCCTATCTGGCGCAACACGGGACGCCTGAAACGCCCGACGACCTCATCAGCCACAACGGGCTCAGCTTTACCTATGCGCGGCAAACGAACGGCTGGCCTCTGCGCATCGACGGTGAGATCCGCGAGTTTCCCGTCACGGGAAACCTCAGGGTCAGCGACGGCGAAAGCCTTCTGGCCATGACGCTGGCAGGGATGGGGATGTCACGGCTGGCGGGTTTTATGACGCGCGAATATCTGGCGGACGGTCGGCTGGTACGCGTGCTCGACCGCTATAATCCCAACGAGACGGAAGAGATGTACGCCGTATGGATGGGGCAGACGCATCAGCCCGCGCGCATCCGGGCCTTTCTGGACTTTCTGGGCGAACGCCTGCTGTTCGCATAAGCGCTTCCCGATAAAGTGGACACCACTTTTCGGAAAAGAAGCGCGTTCAACAAAAATTTAGAGCGCCGATTGGGTTCAGCCAGATCGGAATGCGCTCTGGTCCTCAATCCAGCCCCATACGACGGTAGATGGTCGAGCGGTGGATGCCCAGCGCGCGGGCGGCAGCGCTGACATTGCCGCCATGGGCTTCCAGCGCGCGACGGATGGCCGCCGTTTCCATGTCTTCGAGACGCCCGTCGCCCATCAGCACCCCCTGACCGTCGGCATCGCAGCGTCCGTGGAAGGCCCGCCCGTCGTGGCTGCGCAACTGCACGGCGCCTGAACGCAGGCCTGCCCCGTCGAACAGTTCCTCGAAACGCAGGGTATCGAGATCTTCCCAGTTGCGCCCCATCAGCGACAGGCCGCGGCGATTGGCGGCGACGACCACGCCATCACGGAAGACCAGTATGCCTTCGCGCGATGCACCGACAAGGCTGGCCTCGCTATGGAAGCGCAGGGTCTGGCAGGATTCGAAGCCTTCGCGGAACAGGCGGTGTTCGATCTGTTCGACCGCCAGTCGCATCAGCCCCAGCATATGCCCACCCTGCGGTGTCGCCGGGGTGGAGATGTCGAGCACACCCAGCACCGCTCCGCGCGGATCGATGATCGGCGTGGCGGCGCAGCTTAGAACCTTATGCGCCTGAAAATAATGCTCGGCCCCGTTGACCGCGACGGCGCGGCGTTCGGCAATCGCCGTACCGATGGCGTTGGTGCCGATGCCGTCCTCGCTCCACAGCACGCCGGGCTTGAGCGCCACCTCGGCGGCGCGCCCGGCAAAGGCCGGATCACCGACGGCATCCAAAATTTCCCCGCGCGCATTGGTCAGGATGACGATGCCCGACAGGTCGCGTGCCTCGGCATAGAGGGCGTCCAGCTCCGGGCGTGAAATCCGCCGCAGGGCCTCGTGCCGTTCGTGCAGGGTGCGCACATCGTGGGCCGATGGCGCTTCGGCGCGCGGATCGGCAAAGGCGTCGAGCCCCATATCGGCGCAGCGTATCCACGACCTCAGGATCGCGTGTCCCACCTGATCGACGGGCAGGCCGTGCTGCTCGAAGAACACCTTGCGCGCCGCCTCGACGCGGGCCGGATCGGCCAAGGTCACAGACTGTGTCATCTACGTCTCCCGGACTGGTTCCCCACGATTTACTCACTCTTTTATTCTTACTTTCGGGCGATTATGCGCCCGCTTTTTCCGTCTGTCATCTGTCGCAAATTGCGACAGCCGCGACAGGTCTGGCGCAGCGCGCGACACACGGCGTTACCCGACATCACAATGCGCGTGATCTCGCGCCGCAGCATGCGCGGCCTGCCTTGCCGCCAGACCTGTGCCGCGCTCACATCGACATACAGGGGGGCACTCGCAGCCCTTGAAGAGGAAAAAGAACATGACCAAGCATGAACGCGACATCTCGGCGGCCACGCCGTTCAAGAACCGCTATGGCAATTTTATCGGCGGCGAATGGGTCGAACCGGTCAACGGGCGCTATATGGACAATATCTCGCCGGTCAACGGCAAGAAACTGTGCGAAGTCCCCCGCTCCGACGCTGCCGACATCGAACGCGCGCTGGACGCCGCGCATAAGGCCAAGGCTGCATGGGGCCGCACCTCGGTCACCGAACGCTCGAACATCCTTCTGAAGATCGCCGACCGCATCGAAGCCAATCTGGCCCTCATTGCCGAGGCTGAAACCTGGGACAACGGCAAACCCCTGCGCGAAACCACCGCCGCCGATATTCCGCTGGCCATCGACCATTTCCGCTATTTCGCGGGCTGCATCCGCGCTCAGGAAGGCTCGATCGGCGAAATCGACCACGATACGGTGGCCTATCACTTCCATGAGCCGCTGGGCGTCGTAGGGCAGATCATTCCGTGGAACTTCCCCATCCTTATGGCGGCGTGGAAGCTGGCCCCGGCGCTGGCCGCCGGCAACTGCATTGTGCTTAAACCCGCCGAACAGACCCCGGCCTCGATCCTTGTGGTCATGGAGGTCATTGCCGACCTTCTGCCGCCGGGCGTACTCAACATCGTCAACGGCAACGGCATCGAAGCGGGCGCGCCGCTGGCCAAGAGCGACCGTATCGCCAAGATCGCCTTCACCGGCTCGACCGGCGTGGGTAAGGAGATCATGCGCTCAGCTGCCGACAACCTGACCAACATCACGCTGGAACTGGGCGGCAAGTCGCCGAACGTCTTCTTCGCCGACATCATGGACGAAGACGACGCCTTCCTCGACAAGGCGCTGGAAGGTTTCGCCTTCTTCGCCCTCAATCAGGGCGAAATCTGTACCTGTCCGTCGCGGGCGCTGGTCCATGAGTCGATCTACGACAAGTTCATGGAAAAGGCGATCAAGCGCGTCGAGGCCATCACGCAGGGCGATCCGCTCAATATGGGCACGATGATCGGCGCCCAGGCCTCGCTTGAGCAGTACGAAAAGATCCAGAAATACCTCGATATCGGCCGGTCCGAAGGCGCGAAGGTGCTGACCGGCGGTGAGGCCAACCACCTGTCCGGCGACCTGAAGGACGGCTTCTACATCAAGCCGACCATCTTCGAAGGCAATAATAAGATGCGCGTCTTCCAGGAAGAAATCTTCGGGCCGGTCGTTTCGGTGACCACCTTCAAGACGGTCGAAGAGGCCATCGCCATCGCCAACGACACCATCTATGGCCTCGGTGCCGGGGTGTGGAGCCGCGACATGAACACGGCCTACCGTGCCGGACGCGGCATCGAAGCGGGCCGCGTGTGGACCAACTGCTACCACGCCTATCCGGCCCACGCGGCCTTCGGCGGCTATAAGCAGTCGGGCATCGGACGCGAAACCCACAAGATGATGCTGGATCACTATCAGCAGACGAAGAACATCCTCGTCTCCTATCAGCCCGCAAAGCTCGGCTTCTTCTGATCCTCCCCCTCTTGCCGCCGCGTCCCCTATGCGGCGGCCGGACCCGGAGACGGCGCGCTGCACACCCGGCACGGCCCGCGCGTCTCCCCTCCCTGCGGCGCGGCCATCGGCGTCACACCCGATGACCGCGTCTTTTTTACGCGCGTCCACGCACCGCATGGCGCAACGCCGCGTGCCAATACAGACAATAAATTACCGGCAACACACAGCGAGAGAAAGAACAGGTCCAATGGCCAGAACCATGAAAGCCGCCGTCGTCCGTCAGTTCGGCAAACCCCTCACCATCGATGAAGTTCCCATCCCCGAACCCGGCGAAGGCCTGATTCAGGTCGCCATTCAGGCGTCAGGTGTCTGCCACACCGACCTGCATGCCGCCGAAGGCGACTGGCCCGTCAAACCGAACCCGCCCTTTATCCCCGGCCACGAAGGCGTCGGTTACGTCTCGGCGGTGGGCAAGGGCGTCAAGCACGTCAAGGAAGGCGACCGCGTCGGCGTGCCGTGGCTCTACACCTCCTGCGGCCATTGCAAACACTGTCTCGGCGGCTGGGAAACCCTCTGCGTCGATCAGCTCAATACCGGCTATTCGGTCAATGGCGGCTTTGCCGAATACGTCGTTGCCGACCCGAACTTCGTGGGCCACCTGCCGAAAAACATCGGCTTCAACGAAATCGCCCCGGTCCTGTGCGCGGGCGTCACCGTCTATAAGGGGCTTAAGGTCACCGACACCAAGCCCGGCGACTGGGTGGTCATTTCCGGCGTCGGCGGCTTAGGCCACATGGCGGTGCAATACGCCAAGGCCATGGGCCTGAACGTCGCCGCCGTCGATATCGACGACGCCAAACTCGACCTCGCCCGCCGTCTGGGCGCCACGGTGACGGTCAATGCGAAGACCGAAGCCGATCCGGCGGCCTATATCAAGAAGGAAACCGGCGGCGGGGCGCAGGGCGTGCTGGTCACTGCGGTCTCGACCACCGCCTTCAAACAGGCGCTGGGCATGGTGTCGCGCGGCGGCACGGTGGCGCTCAACGGCCTGCCGCCGGGAGAGTTCCCGCTCGACATCTTCGGCATGGTGCTCAACGGCGTCACCGTGCGCGGCTCGATCGTCGGCACGCGCCTCGATCTTCAGGAATCGCTCGATTTCGCCAGCGACGGCAAGGTGAAGGCGACCATCGCCACCGAAAAGCTGGAGAACATCAACGACATCTTCGCCCGCATGCACAAGGGCCAGATCGAAGGCCGCATCGTGCTGGACCTGACGGCGTAAAATGCCTTAGCCCGCTGATGGTTTATTGAACAGGCTCAGCAGGATTTCCGGCTGCGCCCCGGCTATCGCCAGACTCTCGGTCGCCAGTTGCGACTTGACCCCGGCCGCCAGCGACAAGGCCGAGAGTTTGGCGAGGTCGGCATCGACCAGATTGCCGCGCGCGACCTCAAGCACGTCGGCACGCCCGGTCAGGGCCTCCTGCATCGCCGCCATGGCATTGGCCCGACCGCCGAAATAGCCCGCCGCTTCGGAGACCGTGATCATCGCGGCGTCGATCAAGGCGCGCAGACTCTGCGGATCACGCCAGTCCGGGGCATCGAGCCCCAGTCCCCCCAGCGTCAGGTTGCGCGTCTGCACATCGATCATGTCGCCGCGCGCCGAGGTCATATAGCGATAGGTCTGCGGCATGAAGCCCGGCTCGCTCGACACGGATTTCAGCGTCTTGGGGTCGCTGGTCGGCACATCCGCCGTCAGCGGCAGCAGGGCCATGCTCCCGATCACCCAGCCGGAATCATAGGTCGTCCGGCTACCGTTGACGACGAAACTCAGGTCGCGGCCATTGGCGGGATCGTAATCGAAGCTGAGCAACTGAACCCCGGTGAGGTCCTGCCCCGCGCCAACGGACAGGCCATCGCGCGGATCGGTCTGCCCCGTGGCCGCCACACGCACACCGTTCTGATAGATTTCTAGCGTATCGGCGGTTTCAAAGGCGTCGAAAACCACCATCACCCGCCCTGCCGTCGCCCCGCCGTCTATCGCCGGGCGGGTCTGCCCCCCCTGAAGGGTTTCGCCCAGCAGCGCCGCCGACTGTTCCGGCGACAAGGGTGTCACCGGCAGGGCCGGATCGTCAGTCGTCGTCGTTACCGACAACTGACCCGCCTCGACCCTTTGCGCGACCGTCCCCGGCCCTGTGGGCACGGGTTCGCTCATATCCTGAAGGATCAGACCCGACACGTCCCATATCGTCCCCCGGGTCTGATAGTTTTCGTTGAAGCGCAATTCGACCGTCTGACCCGCCGCCGGGTCGTAATCGAAGGACAGGACCGATTGCCCGGCCACCGGCACCCCCGCCCCCACCGGCGACATAGGGCTGACCCGTCGCCGCCAGCCTTTGGCCGTTCTGCCAGATTTCCACCGCGTCCGGCGCACTGTAGGCGTTGACGAACAGATTGAGACGGCCTGCCGCTGTTCCGGCGTCGAAACTGACGGTCTGACTGTCGAACCCCGATACCTGCGCCAAGGCCTGCCCATAGGTGGGGGGCGTCAGGGTTCCGGTCACGGTTGACTGGTTCTGCGTATAGGCGCTGCGCGTCAGGGACGTACCTTCGGGCAGAGAGGCCATCACAGTTTGTAACCCCGCCGGAGTGGTCGCGCCCGCAGGCAGGGCGTAACGCACCCGCGTCGTATTGGAGGGCGTCAGCTTGCCCGTCAGCAGGTTGACGCCGTCAAAGGTGCTGCCGCGCGCCGCCTTATCCAGCTGCTGAAACCCCTCGCTCAGTTCGCTGCGCAGGGCATTACGCGAACCATCGCTCAGGGACGGATCACTATAGGCCACCGACAGTTCGCGCAGGCGGATCAGCAGGTCCTGAATGCCTTCGGTCCCGGCCAGCGCCACGTCCAGTGTGCTGGCGGCGCGGGCCAGATTATGCGTCAGCCCCTGCTCGGAAGCGAGGTCGGCCTTAAGCGTCTGGCTGATGGCGAAGGCGGCGCCATTGTCCTTCGCCCCGGTCACGCTCAGCCCGCTGGCGATGCGACTCTGGATATCGGACTGTTTGCTGAGGGCGTCGTGCATAACGCGCAGGGCCAGCTTAGCCGAGGCGTTTGAGGATATCGATGTCATGCCGCCCCCTTCGCTCCGCCCACTCGCCTCAACCGCACATGCGAATCGTCACTCGCCCAAAGGTATCAAAATACGACCGGACTGTAATGGCCGATTGTTTTGTGAAGAATATAAAGCCGCCTCTTCCCTCCGTGCCCCGCAGCCCTTATATTGAGCCTGTCCCTCGGGACTATGGGGATAAACGCCCACGTAATAAGCGGACTGGACCCGGGTGCGATTCCCGGCGGCTCCACCATTTCCTCCGTCACCGGAGCCTATGGGGCCGATCAGCATCGACAGACGTGTAAAGGTGCAGCCTTCCCTCAGTTTGAGCCTCTGTGATCGGCTCAAAATTATAGTTGCGAACGATAACTTCGCTTCGGATGTCGCTCTTGCTGCGTAATGCGGCGGAGTAATTCCACCTTAAAGTCCTGAGGCTTAAGCTCCCCAGGCGGGGCCCGGCGGGGGCCTGGCAACAGAACCCCGCCACTTCTAACAGTCTCGGTCGTATGGCCCCCGCCAGTTTTTGGCTTCTTTGGGGGGGCTTGGCAACAGAACCCCGCCACTTCCTCTCAATGCTCAGCAGCGCCCCTCGCCTGCCTGTGCAATTTCCACGGGGGAAAATTCGCCTTTCGCGGCATTTTACTGTTTTGTTTCGCGCCCGCCATGCTAAGTCTTGGCTTGGTTTTTACGCTTTTACCGCAACGATTATGACCGACTCCACGCCCGTCATCGACCATATGGATTACGCCACCCTGACCCAGAACGCCCTGCGCGGGGTCATTCGTGATGCGTTGCTGCGCGCCGCGCACCCTCAGGGTCTGCCCGGCGATCACCATTTCTATATCACCTTCCTGACGCGCGCGCCCGGCGTCTCGGTCCCCGACGACCTGCTGGCACGCTACCCGAACGACATCACCATCGTTCTTCAGCATCAGTATCAGGACCTTAAGGTTGAAACCGACCGCGTAAACGTGACCCTGCACTTCGGCGGCATGCCGAAGGTGCTGCGCTTCCCGCTGGCGGCCATTACGCGCTTTTACGACCCCAGCGTACAGTTCATCCTTGAGTTCGAAGCCGACGAGACCGAGGACATGGAGGACACGGACATGTCCGAAGTCTCCGATGAGGCGGTCCTCGAAACCGCCCCCGCCCCGGACGCAGCCGATACAGGCCCGAAGGTCGTTTCGCTCGATCAGTTCCGCAAGAAATAACGTCGCCTCCGCCGCAGGGTTCCGTGCGCATGCTGAGACAACCTGCCTCCCCCCGATCCTTCCTGAGCGCCCTTGCGGCGGCTTTGTGCCTTCTGACGCCCTGTGCCGCCGCGCAAGTGGCCGCGGCGCAGACCGCAGATGCTCAGACCAACGCGGTTCCGACAACACCGGCTGAAGCCACCACCGCACCGGTCGCTGTACCGTCATCACAGACCGTGCCACGCCTCGCCGTCGTCAGACGCCCTGCCGCCGCGGCGGTCGTCGTCGCCCCCGCCGTCAACCCGGCCAACCGCCCGATCAGCCCCGAAGACATCGAATCCTTCACCGACGCCACGGTCAGCGCCCTCATGCAGCGCGACCACGTGCTGGGGGCCACCGTTGCCGTGGTGCAGGGCGATACGCCGATCCTGATCAAAGGCTATGGCTACGACCGCCTTAGCCCCCGTCGCGCCGTCGATGCCCGTTCCAGCCTGTTCCGCCTCGGCTCGATAACCAAGACCTTCACCTGGATCGTCGTGCGTCAGGAGGTCGAAGCCGGACGCATCCGTCTGGATGGCCCCGTCGCCACCTACCTGCCCAAGGACATCTTCGCCGCCGACCGCCGCTTCAAGCCCATCCGCATGCGCGACCTGATGGCGCATACCGGCGGATTTGCGGACACGTCGCTGGGCCACCTGTTCCGGCTGGAGGACGGGCGCATCGAGTCGGCGGATACCTATCTGCGCCGCCATGCCCCGCAAAGACTGCGCGAACCGGGAAGCTTCGCCACCTATTCCAACTACGGGGCGGCTCTGGCCTCACGCGCAGCGGCCCATACCGCTGAGGCCAAAGACGTACCGAGCCTCATGGAGGCGCGTCTGTTCCGCCCGCTGGGCCTGAGCTCCACGACCTTACGCGAACCCTATGACCCCGCCCTGATCAGCGCCAACGCCGCCGCCGAAGGCCTGCCCTCGCCCATGCCTGGTGGTCTGTCCGACCGCCTGTCGCAGGGCTTCGTCTGGGACGGCGCGACCTTCCGGCCTCAGCCGTTCGATCACGTCCTGCCGGTGTCCGGCGCACTCGGGGCCTCATCGACCGCCCCGGACATGGCGCGCTTCATGTCGCTGATGCTCAACAACGGTACGCTGGACGGCACGCAGCTTTTCGATGCCGGTTCGGCAAAGGCCTTCCGGTCGCCGCTGCTGAAAATGCCCAATGGCTATAATGGCTGGGCATCAGGCCTGCGCATCGGCGAAACGCCTCAGGGGCTTAAGACCTATGGCCATTCCGGTGCAACCCTGTGGTTCAATGCCAATATGGTGCTGGTCCCTGAGCTTGGCCTCGGCATCTTTATCGCCGCCAATACCGAAACCGGAGACGGTCTGACGCGTGCCTATCCGGAGCTTCTGATCCGCCACGTCGAAGGGGGGGCCACCCCGGCCCCGCGTCAGCCGGCGCAAGGCTATGCCGACAATCCCGCCTATTACGACTCTTTACGCGGGGCCTATGTGTCGACGCGGCGCGCCTATGGCGGCCTCGAAGGCGCGGTGACGCGGCTGGTCAATACCGTCACCGTCGATGTCGATCAGGACGGACGGCTGGTCGTTTCCGGGCCGGATGGCGCAGCGGCCTTCGTCACCACCTCGGCGCGCGGCTTCTTCATCCCGCAGGAGAGCAACCCGCTGGGGCCGCAGATCGGCGGCGACGGCCTGCACTTCCTGTTCAAACCGCAGGGCGGCAAGGCCACAGCCTTTGAAACCACCGCCAATATGGCCCGATACGAGCGCGTCGGCTGGTTCCACCGGCCCGCAACCCTCTATGGCCTCACCGCGGTCATGCTGGGCTCGTGCGTGCTGGTCCTGATGGGACTGAGCCGCATGGGGCGGCGCGACCACCCGACCGACCCGCAAATCACCGCCACGTGGATTTCCTACGCCACGGCCGCCGTGTGGATTTTAGCCATCGCCCTGTTCAACGGCTGGCGGCAGAGCCTGACCGGCGACCCCAGCGCCCTGTTCACCCGCTGGCCCAGCGGTCAGCTTCAGATGGCCTCGTGGCTGGCGGTTCTGGCGTCTCTGGCCACCCTGTTCCAGCTCGGCAACCTCTATCGCGTTTACGAAGAAGCCCATTACCACGCCGACGGCTGGGCCCTGTGGCAGAAGGTGGCGCACACGGCGCTCAATCTCGGCTGGCTCAGCTATGCCGTGCTGCTGATGGCATGGGGCGCATTGACGCCATGGGGATGACGAACATCCTCCCCTGCGCAGCGGGGGAGGTGGCAGCGAATGAAATGAGCTGACGGAGGGACGAAAACGACGGAATTGCCCCCTCCGTCATTTCGCTAACGCTCAATGCCACCTCCCCCGCTTCGCCAAGGCTCGCAAGGGAGGATGGAGCCGTCACCGCTTCAGCGCATAGACGCGGATATGTATCTGCTCGCGCTCGCCTTCGAAGCGTTCGACCAGTAGCCGCGCCACCTGACTGTCGTCGTGAAAGACGAAGCCCTTGATGGCGTCCAGAAGCGCCTTGGCGAGGTTGTCGAGGTCCATCCACGGCGGATCGCCCACGTGCTCCATGCGGATTTCCACGGCATAGTCGCCCCACGCCGCTCTGGAACCGCGCCACTCCTTGCGAAAGAACTCATAGACCAGCGGCTTGTAATACTTGGCCTGCGTCGTCAGGCCGTCGATATAGAGCTCGATGCCTTCGTCCGTCTCGCGCGCCCGCACCTTGCCGTGGGTCGTCCAGGTCAAGGTGCGGTCCTTACCGGTACATCGACCGCGCAGGCATTATAGGTCAACGGTTCGGCAGAGGCCCCCACCTGCGCCTTATCGCGGAAGGCAGAGGAGCGCGTATCCATGAGCTCGATGCGCGGACGTTCGGCCAACGGCAGGTCGGCCAGCACACGCACGCGCTTCATCGAATCGGGCTTTGCGGGCGGCTCCCCGACAGGCAGGCCCGCCACCACGTCAAATCCACCCAGAACGCGCCCGACCGCCGTATATTTGCCGTTCAGCCGCGTCGCCGGGGCCAGCATGATGAACAGCTCGCTATTAGCCGTATCGTCGGCATCGTCATGGCCCATGCCGACCACGCCGGTACAGTAGATCCCCGTGGTCACAGGCCCGCCGCGCGTACTGACCGTCACCACCGGCAAAGCGCCGATAAAGCCGAAGTCGAACGTACCCGCCGGGTAGACCGAGGTCCGCAGGCGCGTATCCGGATTGTGCGGATAAACCCTCTGGTTCGCCTCAAGCGGCAGATTGGGCAATTCGCTCTTGCCGCCGTCCTTATTGTTGGGATTGCCGGTCTGAGCCACGAACCCCGCAATGACGCGGTGGAACAGTAGCCCGTCATAGAAGCCGCGCCGCGTCAGAAGCCTGATGCGCTCTACTGCCTTAGGCGCCAGTTCCGGATATAGCTCGATGAC
>JASGGL010000053.1:0-16443 GCA_047605065.1 Asticcacaulis sp. | reverse complement strand
AGTGGAATCATTCCGCTTTAGGCCGCCATTGAGGCGGCGGCCAAGGTGGCGTAGCCACCGCCCGGCGAGGGACTAAAAAATCCAGATCATTATGTTTCTATCAAAAAACATAATGATCTAAAGAGTGGTGCGAGCCGGCATCATGAGGCCGCTAACCCCCAGCCACCAGCCGAGAACGAAGCTGACGCCATAGCCTGCCAGCGGTACGGGAAAGGCCCCGAATATCCACGCGACGCCGCTAAGGAGAAAACAGGCGCTGAGAGCCGCGGCGCGGGGGCGGCGATCGCGGTCATTCCACAGGAGAAGCGGGCTGAGTGCGCTCAGCAGGAGACAGAGACACAGGGCGATGGCCAGAGGGGGCGATTGTGCCCACGCCATGAAGACGATGCCTTCGACATGGGCGACGGACGCCAGCGGATCGGGCCGAAACAGGCACACGAGGACCGCCAGCAGGGAAACGGAAACAGCCGCCAGCAAAGGCCGCGGGCCATGAACCGTGTCGATGAGGATGAGCACGAGGATGGCTGCGCCAAAGGCAGCAAGCTGCGACAGGTCAGGCTGTAAGGCGAGCAAGGTGGCGATGATCGCCATGCCGCCGAACCAAAGGGTGCGTTCCAACCGGGTTTCGGGGAAGGCGGTCCCGCTCAGGATCAGCGGCAGGATGAGGGCGGCGGCATTGATCTGCACCGGCCCCAAGGCCAGCCAGCGATGCACACCCTCAGATCCGGCGTTCAGAAAGGTGAGTGTCAGCAGCAACACGCCCGCACACAACGGCCACAGGGACAAGCGCAGGCGGGACAGTCCGAAGCAGAGAGCCGCCCCGATCAGCCAGGCCACCGGATTGCGCAGCCACAGGCCTGCGCCAAGACCACTCTGCTGCATGACGAGCGCGCCCAGCCCGAGGGTCAGGAGCGAAAAGACGGCGAAGACGATACCGAACCGGTGCAGGGGCCGGTGAAGGGGGACGTGTTTCATTGACATATTCCCCCTGATTAACCCCGGCAGGCTGAGGGCTGTGCAAGGCCAAAAACCACAAAAGGCCGGATCAGCGATCCGGCCTTTTTGCGTCTTGAAACAGATTGGAGCGGGTGAAGAGGATCGAACTCTCGACATCCACCTTGGCAAGGTGGCGCTCTACCGCTGAGCTACACCCGCTCGTATCTGTTATCCACCGGCGTCGCCGCCGAAGAGGTGCGCCTTATAGACAAAAGCACCTGAGCTTTGCAAGGGCCATTTTTCGGAAACCTGTGAAAAACTTTTGGAAGGTGTGTTTCCCTTTGTTTTGCAGGTGGTTCCTGTTTGCGTCAGCCCGCTCACCCGTGAGAGGTTATAGCATCGCCGGAATGACGCGGTCCGGCGGACGGTGGCCGTCCTGAAGCGTCTTGATATTGAGGATGACGCGGTCGCCCATGTCGGTGCGCGCCTCAATGGTCGATGAGGCCATGTGCGGCAGCAGGACGGCATTGGGCAGGCCGAACAGTTCCGGATTGATGCCGGGCTTGCGCTCGTAAACATCGAGGCCGACCCCGGCGATACGGTGCTCGCGCAGCATCTGCACCAGCGCCTCTTCATCGACGATCTCGCCGCGCGCCGTATTGACCAGAATGGCCTGCGGCTGAAGCTTCGACAGGCGCTCGGCATTGAGCAGGTGATAGGTGTCCGGCGTGCGCGGACAGTTGATGGAGATGACGTCCATGCGCGACAACATCTGATCGAGATCGTCCCAATAGGTCGCCTCAAGCTCGTCCGACACGCGTTGCGAGACGGGCTTGCGGTTATGATAGTGGACCTGCATGCCGAAGGCGCGGGCGCGACGGGCCAGCGCCTGACCGATGCGGCCCATGCCGACTATGCCCAGACGCTTACCATAGATGCGGCGCCCCATCATGAAGGTGGGCGACCATGCGGAAAATTCGCCGCGCTGGGCGATTTCGGCGCCTTCGACGAAACGGCGGGCCACGGCGATGATCAGGCCCATGGTCATTTCAGCGGTGTCCTCGGTCAGGACGCCCGGCGTATTGGTGACGATCAGGCCCTTTTCCACGGCGCGGGCCACATCGATATGGTCGTAGCCGACGCCGAAATTGGCGAACATCTTAAGCTGCTCACCGGCGGCATCGATGATTTCGGCGTCGATGCGGTCATTGATCGAGGAGACGATGACGTCCGCCGTCTGAGCCGCCTCGATCAGCTTGTCGCGCGGCATCGGTTCCTTGTTGAGCCAGAGCGTGGTGTTGAACAGCTCGCGGAACCGCGTCTCTACCCCGTCGGGCAGTTTCACGGTCATGACGACCTTCAGTTTCTTGTTCATTTTATACGTTAACCCTCTGGCACTTATCTGGCATGGATCAGCTTTGCGGACGTTTAGGGTCTTGTTAACCAAATCTGAAGCTTTGCAGGCGCATCTATCCGAGACCTTTCCCTCGTGCCTCGTCCTGTCCTGCTTTCGCCGATGCCGACCCTGTTCAGCCCGTCTTCCACTGTGAAATCACCACACCATACGCCATGCCTTCGCGTCAAGGCGGCCCGGATCGCCCGCAGGTTTTTGCTGGTGATCGCGGCCCTGAGCCTTGCCGGTCTGCCTCTCGGCAGCGGCACGGCGTGGGCGGGCAAGACGGAGGCGGAAGAAACCGTCGATACGCCGTCGAAACAGCCGGTGCCGCGCTGGGCGTCGCTGCGTTCGAACGAGGTCTATGCCCGTTCCGGCCCGACCAAGGAAAACAAGATCTTATGGACCTACCGGCAGAAAAACCTGCCGGTGCAGATCATTTCCGAGACCAAGGAATGGCGGATGATCTGCGACCCCGACGGCGGTATCGCCTGGGTGCACAAGTCCATGCTGAAATCCCAGCGCAACATTATTTCTGCCGGATCGCAGAAAATCGACCTCCTCAGCGGGCCGAAGGCAGGGGCGGGGGTCAAGGCGCGGCTCAATCCGCGCGCGCTGGCGTCGCTGGACAAGTGTCGTAAGGGGTTTTGCAAAATATCGGTCGGCAATGTCGACGGCTGGGCCCCGCAGGCGCAACTGTGGGGGGCTCAGGACGGTGCGGTGTGCAAGCGCCCGGACCCCTTCACCCGGCTGGGCGGTGCGCGTAACGCGGGCTGAGTCTGCCGCCCGGACGGTCTCAGGCGCAAACCGGGGGCAAAAAAGCGCGAAAAATCATTGAGCGGCGGCGTCTATGCGTGTAACGCATCTTTACAGCCTGTTACGAACGCGCCATTAAGCGCCCCCTGACAGCGTTAATGTGCGTAAGATTCTTTACCGGAGCCCCAATGAGCGAGCGTCCTTCTTCTTTCGATTATGAGGCCCTTCTGGCGTGCGGGCGCGGCGAAATGTACGGCCCCGGCAATGCCCAGCTTCCGGCCCCGCCGATGCTGATGATGGACCGCATCATCACCATCACCAAGGATGGCGGCGCGTTCAACAAGGGCTATATCGAGGCCGAACTGGATATCAATCCGGACCTGTGGTTCTTCGGTTGCCACTTCATCGGCGATCCGGTGATGCCGGGTTGCCTCGGCCTTGACGCCATGTGGCAACTGGTCGGCTTCTTCCTCGGCTGGTCCGGCAATCCGGGCCGTGGCCGCGCACTGGGCGTGGGCGAGGTGAAGTTCACCGGTCAGGTCACGCCGGCCGTCAAGAAAGTGACCTATAAAATCGATATGAAGCGGGTCATGTCGGGCAAACTGATCATGGGCATCGGTGACGGTGTGGTTCTGGCGGACGATAAGCCGATCTACAGCGCCGCAGGGCTGCGCGTCGGCCTGTTCGACGCCAAGGATCTGGTCTGATACACCTCCCGCAGAGACAGGGAAGCGAAAAACATGCGTAGAGTTGTCATCACCGGCATGGGGATTGTCTCCTCGATCGGCACCGGTGCCGATGAGGTGGCTGCATCGCTGAGAGACGCGAAGTCCGGCATCGTTTCGGCACCGGATTACGCCGAACTGGGGTTCAAGTGTCAGGTGCACGCCGCGCCGACCATCGGTGACTGGTCGCCTTATGTCGACCGTCGCGCCGCGCGTTTCCTGTCGGATGGTCTGGCCTATGGCCATATCTCGCTGGAACAGGCCATTGCCTCGGCGGGCCTTGAAGAAAGCGACATTTCCAACGAGCGTACCGGTATCATCTTCGGTGCGGGCGGTCCGTCGACGCGCACCATCGTCGAAGCCGCCGACACGACGCGCGAAAAGAAATCGCCCAAGCGCATCGGGCCGTTCGCGGTCCCCAAGGCCATGTCGTCCGGCCCTTCGGCGGTTCTGGCGACGTGGTTCAAGATTCGCGGCATCAACTATTCGATCTCTTCGGCCTGCGCCACCTCGGTGCACTGTATCGGTGCGGCGGCGGAGCAGATCATGCTGGGCCGTCAGGACGTGATGTTTGCCGGTGGCACCGAAGAACTGGATTGGACCCTGTCGAACCTGTTCGACGCCATGGGGGCCATGTCCTCTAACTATAACGACACGCCCTCGGTCGCTTCGCGCGCCTATGACAAGAACCGCGATGGTTTCGTCATCGCCGGTGGTGCGGGCGCGGTCGTGCTCGAGGACTACGAACGTGCCAAGGCACGCGGCGCCAATATTCTGGCCGAAGTGGTCGGTTACTGCGCCAATTCCGACGGCTACGACATGGTGGCCCCGTCGGGCGAGGGGGCGGAGCGCTGTATGCGTGAAGCCCTGCGTCAGGCCGGTGGCCGCAAGATCGACTACCTCAACCCGCACGGCACCTCGACGCCGGTGGGCGATGAGCGCGAAATGGGCGCGGTACGCAACGTCTTCGGTGGCAACCTGCCGCTTATCTCTTCCACCAAGTCGCTGACCGGCCACTCTTTGGGGGCTGCGGGTGCTCAGGAGGTCATCTACTGCCTGCTGATGATGCAGAAGGGCTTCGCCGCCAAGAGCGCGCATATCGAGGAACTCGATCCGGCGTTCGACGGTATGCCGATCCTGCGCGAGCGCCGCGACGGCGCGCTGGAAACCGTTATGTCGAACTCGTTCGGCTTCGGCGGCACCAACGGCTCGATCATCCTGTCGCAGGCCGATTTGTAATTTACCTCCTCCCCTGCGGAGCGGGGGAGGAGGATTCAGAGGATTTGAGATATGGCTGACGAATGGAATTTCCCTAAGGGCGAGCTGATGAAGGGCAAGAAGGGCCTGATCATGGGCGTTGCCAATGACAAGTCCATCGCCTGGGGCATCGCCTCGCAACTGGCGGCTCAGGGTGCGGACATTGCCTTCTCCTATCTGGGCGAAAGCCTGCTGCGCCGCGTTGGCCCGCTGGCCGAATCGATCGGCGTCAAGCACCTGATCGAATGCGACGTCACTAACGATGCTTCGATGGACGCCGCCTTTGCCAAGCTGGAAGAGATTTACGGCGAAATCGACTTCGTCATCCATTCGGTGGCCTTCGCCAACAAGAACGAGCTTCAGGGCTCGTTTGTCGAAAACACCACCCGCGAAGGCTTTCTGCTGGCCATGAATGTTTCGGCGTTCTCGTTCGTCGATGTGTCGCGCCGCGCCGCCGAGATCATGCCGAATGGCGGCTCGCTGGTGACGCTGACCTATCTGGGGTCGGAGCGCGTCATCCCCAACTACAACACTATGGGCGTCGCCAAGGCGGCACTCGAAGCCTCGACCCGCTACATCGCCCGCGATCTGGGGCCGAAGGGCATCCGCGTCAACGCCATCTCGGCCGGGGCCATGCGTACGCTTTCGCTGGCGGGTATTTCCGGTGGTCGCAGCCTGCACGCCAAGTCGGGGCAGTTCTCGCTGATGAAGGAAGAGACCTCGATGGAAGGCGTCGCGGGCGCGGCCCTGTGGCTGGCCTCGGACCTCGGTCTGTCGACCACCGGCGAAGTTGTCCACGTCGATGCCGGTTTCCATGTCGTAGGCCTCCCCGAAGACATCGAAGGGTAAAATCCCGATTCCTGGCCGGTTAGTACGCTGTCTGCATTTGCCGGTACCCTGTGTACCTGCATCGCTTGCCAGCTACTACTCGGGTCAAGTCTCGAAATTTTACGGGCCGTGCCCATGTTAAAAGCCTTCGTTTATGACGAAGGCTTTTGTTTTAGGAGCTAAGCATGACCTTCGGCCCACCACCGTCACTGGACGATATCGAGATTATGGCGCGCGACGCTCTGGCGAAGTTGCCGGAGCCGTTTGTGGGCTATCTGTGCGATGTCGTGCTGATCGTCGAGGATTTTGCGTCCGAAGACCTGCTGGCTGATCTCGGCATGGAAGACCCGTTCGAACTGACGGGGCTCTATACCGGACGTCCGGCGGAAACCGAGGTCTTCACCGGCGATCTGCCGCCGATGATCCACCTGTTCCGTCGACCGATTTTGGACGAGTGGGCGGAGACAGGCGTAGCGCTCAAAGACCTGGTCGCCCATGTCCTGATCCACGAGGCCGGGCATCATTTCGGCCTGTCCGACGACGATATGGAATGGCTGGAAGACGAACTGAAGCGCTCTACTTCGTCCGTTCACTGATCCAGTCGGTGACGCGTTTCAGGGCCGAAGGCGCGAAGGTTTCCTCGATCCCGGCATATTCCGAAGGGGCTCCGGTGGTCGCCGTCTGGAACAGGTGGTTGAGCCCCGGCAGTTCCGCAATTGTGGCGTCCGGATTACCTTTCAGCGCGGCTGCGATGGCGGGCAGGTTTTCCTTCGCCACCACCTGCATGTCCTTTTCCCCGTTGACGGCCAGAACCGGGGTTTTGAGTTTTTTCAGCTCCGGCTGCGGGTCATAGGCGATGAAGTGCACCATCCACGGCGCAGTGACCGGCTTGACGATGCCGTCGATGACCTCCGGATTGATCGGCTGATCCTTGGGCCATTCGGCTTCGATAATGGCACGCACCTTCGTCTCGGCATTTTGCGGATCGGCGATAATGGCGTCGTAGATCCTGCGGTTAGTGAGGTTGGCCTGAGCGATCACGGCTTCGGGGACGCCGCTGGCGCGGCTGATCAGGGCCTGCTGGCTCAGCAGAATCTGATCGCCCCGCACACCGCTTCCGGCCAGAAGCACGACGAATTTGACGGCGGTGTCGCGGTTGGCAACGATGGGCGCGATGATCCCGCCTTCGGAATGACCGATCAGCCCGACCGTCTTCACATCCTTGCGCGCGCTCAGCCATTGCGCGGCGGCTACCGCATCATCGGCGAAATCGGCGGTCGTGGCCTGCGCGTAAGCACCGGTCGAAGCCCCTACACCGCGTTTGTCATAGCGCAGCACCGCGATCCCTGCCCGGTTCAGCGCATCGGCCAGCACCAGAAACACCTTGTGGCCGAAGACGTCTTCATCGCGGGTATTGGGGCCGGAACCGGCGATCAGCACGACGGCAGGGAAGGGGCCTTCGCCCTTGGGTGCGCTATAGGTGCCACTGAGGGTGACGCCCGTAACCTTTGTGGGGATGCTGACCGGTTCGACGTGATACTGAGCCAGTGCCACCTGAGCGGCGTCGACCTGAGGGCGTTTATGATCGAAGGCGGCGGCCTGCGTCTCATCGATGCGCTTCAGCTCCAGCGGTAGCGCCGAGCCTTGCGTCCAGGTGCCGACCCAGACCTTGCGGTCTTCGTCCCACCGGCTTTCGTAACGGCCATTGATGCGCGCCACGGCGAAGCCGAGCGTGTCCGGGGTGGCATTGACCGTATCGAGCGCGGTCTTGAATTTGGCCTGATCCGGGCTTTCCAGCGTGCCCTTATAGCCTGCGCCATCCTTTTCGATGCGTATGAGGATGTTGAGTTGCCCCATCAGCTTGCCGTGCCAGATGCCTGCGGCCTCTTCAGCCGAGGCGGACGACAGTGGCAGTCCCACCATAAGACCGAGACACACCGTAACCCAGATTGCCTTTTTCATGATCGCACCACTATTTTGTTAATTTGCAAATTAACAAAATAGTGGTGCTTGTCAAGCAGGACTCATCCGGCGCGGTGATCGGCCAGTACGGTGCCGGCCTGATGCATCTCGTCTTCGTGCTCGGGTTCACGCGCGGTTTCGGCCAGCGCGGCGGCGTACCAGTCCTGCATGGCGGGCAGGGCCAGCAGGCGGTCGATATAGGCTTTCGAGGCCGGGCTTAGCGGCAAGTCGTAGGTCTGAACGCGAAAGGCCACCGGGCAATAGAAGGCATCGGCGGCGGTGAAGCTGTCTCCGGCGAGGAACGGACCGCCGAAGCGGCTCAGGCCTTCGCTGAACAGGGCATCGAGGCGCTCGATATTGCGACGCAGGGCGGGCGTTATCTCGTTCAGGCGGATGCGGACGCCGCAATTCATGGTGCAGATATTGCGCAGGGTCGAAAAGCCCGAATGCATTTCTGCGGCTGCCGAACGGGCAAAGGCGCGGGCCTCACGATTGGCGGGCCACACATTAGGATGGGCCTCATAGGCGTATTCGGCGATGGCCAGCGAATCCCAGACCAGAGTCTCACCGTCGTGCAGAGCCGGGACCAGCGCGGTCGGGGAAAAGGCCTTGAACTGCACATTCTCTCCGATCGGGGTCGAGAAAAGATGCAGGTGTTCGGTAAACGGAATGCCGAGCGCGCGCAGCAGCACCCACGGGCGCAGCGACCACGAGGAATAGTTCTTATTGGCGATATAGAGATCGTACATGCGGGCCTCCGTTGGGGATGGCCTGTCTTATCCCGTAACGCAGGTCCGCAGAAGATGGCGGATTTGACAGCTTTCGAAAATATGCCGCCAAGTCATCCAAGTCCGCCGGCGATTTTAAAGTCGCCGCGATATTATCGCCGAAAACCGCTCACACTTTTGACTTCGTCGAACTTCGTTTCGGCATATCGCTTAACCAAACTGGAAGCCGCTGACCGCCGTATTCATCGGTTTCAGGGTTTCGTCATAGGTGCGCACCGCCGCATCGTCCTTCGCTGCGCCCGCGGCAACGAAGAGGGGGACGAGGTGGTCTTCGTGCGGGTGAGCGATGCGTGCGCCGGCACCCTTAGACCAGTCATTGAGCCGGGCTTCGCGGGCCTCACCGGTATATTGGGTCAGGGTGTCGTTCAGCCAGTCATTGAACTGATGCGAGCCGTTGACCGGCTGATAGGCGAAGCTCATGCGGATCAGCGCCTTGAGGTCGTGGAAGCTCATGCCCGACGCAACGATCAGTACGCCTTCGTCGCGTAAGGGAGCCAACGCTTCGCCCAAAGCAATATGGTCCTGAGGGTTCCAGTTCTTTTTGATCGACAACTGCACGACCGGAATATCGGCGTCGGGATACATCAGCAGGAAGGGGACGAAGACGCCGTGATCATAGTCGCGCGTGTCGTCGCGACCGACGCGGATGCCTGCCTTTGCCGCCAGATCGATGACGCGTTCGGCCAGTTCGGGGGAACCCGGCGCGGGGTAGCTGAGCTGATAGGTGTGTTCGGGAAAGCCGTAATAGTCGAAGAACATACCCGGCTGCGCCTTGGTCTGTACCGTGAACTCATCGGTCATCCAGTGCGCCGAAATCACCAGAATAGCTTTCGGGCGCTGCCCCACCTGAGCCGCGATACCGCGCAGATAGGCGGCCATCCCGTCCCAGACGTGCGGCGGGTTCCAGTCCATGAAGAAGCAGGGGCCACCGCCATGCGGGATGTAGAGGGTAGGAAGGGGGGCGTGGTCAGTCATGTGGGTAACGCAATCAAGGGGAATGAATCAGGCAGGGGGAATGAAAACGGGGCGCGGCCGCAACCGGACGCGCCCCGCGAAAATGCCAGAAGGCCGTTTCTTACTTCTTGTTGGCTTCCGAGGTGATGACGAGGGTGATTTCGTCGCTCACGGCCGGGACATAGGCACCGATGCCGAAGTCCGAACGCTTGATCTGGCCCGTGGCGCTGAAACCGGCGGTCTTCACGCCCTTCATGTTCGGAGCGATCTTATTCAGCTTGACGTCGAGGGTCACCGGCTTGGTGACGCCGTGGATGGTCAGATCGCCGGTCACCTTGGCGGTGTCCTTGCCCGTCGGCTCGACCTTGGTCGACTTGAAGGTCGCGGTCGGGAAGGCGGCGGCATCGAAGAAGTCCTTCGACTTCAGGTGCGTGTCGAGGGCGGCGACGCCGGTGTTCATACCGTCGATGGCGAAGGACACTTCGACCGAGGACTTGGCCGGAGCGGCTTCATCCAGCACCAGCGTGCCGACGGCATTCATGAACTTGCCGGTAGGCTTGGAGAAGCCGAAGTGCGTCCACGAGAAGACGACTTCGGTGTGGGTCGCCTCGAGGGCGTAGGTTTCGGGGGCGGCGAAGGCCGGGGTCAGCGAACCCGCGAACAGGGCAGCGGCCAGAAGGGTGGATTTGAAAACGTGACGCATGGATAGCTCCCTATGGAAACGAAAACGGATTCGAAAACGAAACGTAAGCGTAACTATAAGAGTTACGATTACGGCTGACAAGAGGACGCGCACGAAAAAAGTACGGCGGTTTTACTACGCCCGACTCGCACTGCGGCTCACATTTGACGGCAAAAATGTCGCTTTTGCGTGACAGAGGCGGCGAATGTGCCGTCTGCGGAGGCCATGATGGCGTGAAAGTGACGGCTGCAACCATAGTGTCACAAGGCTTGGTTAAGGGCAGAAGGCATATATTCCCCGGATTGCAAGGAAGCCATTATGACCGCCATTCGCCTCAGCGCCGTTTCCCTTCTGGCCCTCGGTCTCGCCATGCCGGCGGTTGCGCAGGAAGCCCCCGCCGCAGCGGCACCTGCCGATGAGGTCGTGCCCGAAGTCGTGGTGACCCTGCAAAAGCGCGAGCAGAAGCTGCTGAACGTACCGGCGGCGGTCACGGGCCTTAACTCGGCCTTTCTCAACGATGTCGGCGTGACGGATTTCGCCGAACTGTCGCTGTTCGTGCCGGGTTTCGAGGTTCAGGACCAGTCGCCGAACAATCCGGGCTTCGTCATGCGCGGTATCACCTCGGATTCCGGTGCGGCGACCGGTGAGGCGCGGGTTTCGGTGTTTCAGGACGGCGTGAGCATTTCGCGTTCGCGCGGTGCCTATGTCGAGCTGTTCGATATCGATCGCGTCGAAGTGGCCAAGGGGCCGCAGTCGACCCTGTTCGGGCGCGGCGCGCTGATCGGGGCGGTCAATGTCATTCAGAACAAGGCCAAACCGCTGATGGACGGCAAGGCGTCGGTCAGCCTTGGCGACTATAATTACCGCATGGTCGACGCCATGGTGAACCTGCCGGTGACCGACACGCTGGCCGTGCGTATTGCCGGTCGCAGCAAGCACCGCGACGGCTATACCGAAAATCTGCTGGGTGGCGAAGACTTCAACGGTCTGGGTACGGATGCGCTGCGTCTGTCGGCGGCGTGGACCCCGGCGGATGCCCTGCGCTTCGACCTGATCGTCAACTATCAGAAGGATTCGACGCCGGGGACGGGTTTCAAGTCGGGCACCTTCAACCCGACCGATCCGCTGACCGGGGCGGTCATCGGCGACCGTTCGCCGACCACCGGCGCGGCGCTGGCCAATGGGACTGGCTTCAAAAACCGCGATCTGGGGCTGGAGCGGACGGTGACCGGCACCACGCTTCTGGGCGAATGGCGTCTTTCGGACCATTACCGCCTGTCTTCTATCAGCGCCTACCGCCGCTTCTCGGCGTCGGAAGTGTTCGACGCCGATGGCATGTCCCTGCCGCTGCTGTCGGTGGCCGAAGACGCCAAAGGCAAACAGTGGTCGCAGGAACTGCGCCTGAACTACGATGCGGGCAATGCCATCAGCTGGTTCGCAGGCCTCAGCTACTTCAAGGAAGAAGCCTCGACCGCCGTGCCGATGCAGATCAATGAGCGTCTGGCCGGGCTGTTCCTCGCCAACGCCCTGACGCGTCCGACGCCACAATCGCCCGCCGTGCTGGAAGCGACCGCCAATGCCGCCTTCGGTCCGCTGTCGCCCTATGTGCTGACCAATCACCGCGAATCCTCGACCAATTTCGGCGAAACCGAATCGATCGATGTCTATGGCGACCTGACCTGGCGCGTGACGCCGAAGTTCGAACTGAGCGCGGGTTTGCGCTATACGCAGGATGACAAGGTGTCGGGCTATGCCGCTTCGGTGGAAAACCCGTCGGCTCTGGCCGCAGCGTCCAGCCTGACCCCGGTCATCACCGCCAATGTGCAGGCTCAGGTGACGACGCTGGCCACCAACTACTTCATCAACACCAGCACGGCACCGTCGGCGGCGATGATCAACGCCTGGACGGCAGCGGTCACCCCGGTCGTCACTCAGGCGGTCGTGGCGGGTATGCCGCCGGTCGGTATCTTTAAGCAGGCGACGCCGGGTAACGGCAGCCGCGTCGATCAGAGCTTCTCGGACGACGGCGTCACCTGGCGTCTGGTTGGCCGTTACGCCTTCAGTGACACGGTGAACGCCTACGCCTCGGTGGCGCGCGGTCGCCAGCCGATGACCAGGAGCGGCGATTCGGGCGCGACGCCTTTGGCCGCGCCGAAGTTTACGGACGCCGCCGCCGAAACGGTCGACAGCCTCGAACTGGGGCTCAAGACGCGCCTTCTGGGCGGTCGCCTGAGCTGGGATACGGCGGCCTATGGCTATAAGTACGAAAACTTCCAGACGCAGGTATCGACCTCGACCGGCGGCCTGATCACGATCAGCGCCGGTGAAGCCGATGCCTATGGCCTTGAAACTCAGGCCTATTACCGCCTGACGCCGGGTGCGGACCTGTTCTTCACCTATGCCTACAGCCACGCGCGTTTCGGTAACGGCCTTTATGAGGGCAACCGCTTCCGTCTGAACCCGGACCACAGCGTGTCTCTGGGCGGGCGTTTCAAGTTCAGCACGCAAGGGTCGCGCTTCTGGTTCACCCCGACCTATACCTGGCAGTCGGAAGTCGTGTTCGACGACAATAACGACCTGCCGCAATATCAGCCCGCCGTGGCCAGTCTGCGTCCGGTGGCCGATACGGTGCAGGACGAAAAGCAGAAGGCCTATGGCCTGCTGAACCTGCGTCTGGGCTATGCGCCGCTCAACGCGCCGTGGTCGGTCGAAGTTTTCGCCGACAACGTCACCGACGAAGCCTATATCAAGGACGCGGGCAATACCGGTGATAATCTCGGTGTGGCCACCTTCATTGCGGGTGAGCCGCGCATGGTCGGCGTGACCCTGCGTATCAACTATTAAGAACACTCCTCCCCATGCCTGCGGCATAGGAGGAGATTTCCGGGCTGTGCATAAGTCTGTGAATAAAACTGTCACGCAGACGCCATAGCCCTGTCACCGAAGCGCCCTATCTGCCGTTCCCGAAGGCTCATGTCAGGGGACGGCAGATGAGTGATTACAAGGTCAACCGGCGCAAGGCGCTGATGGCGTTCGGTCTGATGGGCGCGGCACCCGCGGTTTCGGGCTCGGGTCAGGCACCGGTCAAGGGCGCGCACTTCGTACATGGCGTGGCGGCGGGCGATCCGCTGCATGACCGGTTGGTGCTGTGGACGCGCGTATCGGGCCTTGAAGCTCACACCGAAGTCGAATGGCAGATCGCCACCGATGCGGCCTTCAGTCAGAACCTGCGCACCGGAAAGTTTCTGACCGATGCAGGGCGCGACTATACGGTCAAGGTCGATGTCGCCGCGCTGTCGCCGGACCGGCTCTATTTTTATCGCTTTGTCTGTGCAGGTGTCACGTCGCCGGTGGGGCAGGCAAAGACCCTGCCGCTCGATACCGATCGTGTGGTTCTGGCGGTGGCGTCGTGCTCGCTCTATTCCAATGGTTATTTCAACGCCTACCGCGCCATCGCCGATATGAGCGAAGTCGATGCCGTGCTGCATCTGGGTGATTACATCTATGAGTACGGGGCGGGCCTGAGCGATTACGGCATGGGCAATGGCCGCCTTCTGGGGCGTATTCCCGAACCGCCGCATGAGATCGTGACTCTGGCCGACTACCGCACGCGCCACGCGCAGTATAAGGCCGATACCGACCTTCAGGCGGCGCATGCCCGGGCGGCGTGGATCTGTGTCTTTGACGATCACGAAATCTGCAACGATCCGTGGATGGCCGGGGCCGAGAACCATCAGCCGGACCGCGAAGGCGACTTCATGGTGCGCAAGGCTGTGGCGCTCAAAGCCTACCGCGAATGGATGCCGATCCGCGAGCCGCAGCCGGGGCAACTGAGCGAGGCCGCCTATCGGTCATTCCGCTTCGGCAAACTGGCCGAGTTTTTCATGACCGAGACGCGTCTGCTGGCGCGGTCGAAGCAGCTGGACTATCGGGCGGACCTGACGCGCGATGCGGCGGGGCAGGTCGATTACGACGCCTTCCGCAAACGCCTCAACGACCCCGCGCGTGAGTTGCTGGGCGAGGCGCAGCGCCAGTGGCTGCAAAGCGGCCTGAAGGCCTCGGTTGCCGACGGGGTGCGCTGGCAGGTGCTGGGCAATCAGGTAGTCATGGCGCGCGTCGCCGGGCCGAACCTCAAGGCCATCTATGGCGAAGAGCGCATTGCGGGCATGTTGAAAATGCTGCCGCCCCACGTCGCCGCCGTGATCGGGCCGATGATTGAACTGTTCAGCCAGACCAGAGACCCGCTGCCGCTCAATCTCGACGCCTGGGACGGATATCCGGCCGAACGCGAGCGCTTTTACGCCATGGTGCGCGCCGCCGGTGCACGCGCCGTGGTCCTGTCGGGTGACAGCCATCAGGCCTGGGCCAACGAACTGCACGACGCATCGGGCGTCCGCGTGGCGGTCGAGATGGGCGTTACGGCCATTTCCAGCCCGACCATATGGTTCGATCACCTGCTGCCGAACTTCTCGCTGGCCAGGGTGCTGGCGGAACAGAATGCCGAGGTGCTGGCGTCATCGACCGACCGCAACGGTTTTGTGCGTCTCACCCTGACGCCTGAGACCATGATCGGGGAGTGGGTGTCGGTGTCGACCATCACCGCCCGCGACTATAAGGTATCGGTCGATGGCCGGTTCGAGGCGCATGCCGAAGCGTCGGGCGTCGGCCCGCTTAAGGTCGTTTCAGTGGCGTAATCTTGCCGGGGACAGTTCGCGGGCAGGCTTGAATGCGGGCTGCGGCTGCCCATGTGGGATTAGAGCGTTTTCCGATCTGGCTGAACCCAATCGGCGCTCTAAATCTTTACTTTAATGCGCTTCTTTTCCGAAAGGGATTTCCACCTTATCGGGAAGCGCTCTAAGCCCCGCACCGGGTGCCACAGAGAGCCTTGAAACGACTATGTCCCAGATCCCACCTGTTTCGATCTATTCGATGACCGTACCCGTTCTCATCAACGCGATGAAGAACCTGACCCATATCCTTGAGAAGGGCGAAGCCTTTGCTGAGGCCAGAAAGATCGATCCTTCGGTGGTCATTGAGGCACGTCTGGCGCTCGACATGCACCCGTTGCGCCGTCAGGTTCAGTCGGTGTCCGATACCGCCAAGGGGGCTGTGGCCCGCCTGACCGGCACCGAAATTCCGTCCATGGCCGATACGGAAACCACCTTCGCGGACCTGAAAGAGCGTCTGGCGAAAACCATTGCCTATATCGAATCCGTCGATCCGGCCCTGTTCGACGGCGCGGAAGGCCGTGAGGTGGTGCTGAGGCTGCCGGGCCGGGAAATCCCCTTCACCGGCTATAGCTATGTGATCGGGTTTGTAATTCCAAACCTGTTCTTCCACGTCACCACCGCCTACGACATCCTGCGTCATTACGGCGTCGAACTGTCCAAGGGCGACTATCTGCGCGGCGGCCTGTAAGGCGCTTGCCAGCCTGCAACGACCGGTTTAGCCTCCCGTTGTAAAATGGGGGGCTTTTTCATGATGTTCAGAATCGCATCCATCGCTCTATGCGCGGCAGTGGCCTTTTCAGGCAGCGCGTTTGCGCAAGACGCGACCACGGGCGACGATAAACCGGCGTCGAATGTTGTGGCGTGCCAGACGCGAGACAAGGCCGCCGAAGCCAAAGCGCAGGCGGTCGCACAAGCCTTTTCGGGCGCGTTTCAGGCTGGTGACCGGGCGAAGGTCCTTGCTCTGGTGCCGGATATGGAAGCCGTTATGGCAACGGCCCCCACGCCCTATTATCTCGAACGCTGTGACGGCCATATCAATGTATACACCAGTAATATGACGGCGGCGCTGATGGTCGGCGTGACGGCTGCCGGTGGTAAGGATGACAAGAGCAAGGTCAATATCAATCTGTCGGGACCGACGCCCTATGCGACGATTGCGCACGGACTGGGCTGGGCCTATGCGGATCGCAAGGACTATGGCCGTTGCATCACGGCGCTTGAGGACGGGCTAAAGCGTGATCCGTTCGATGAGGCCATGATCGCCGAGCATCTGTTCTGTCTGGGGCAGGCGGGGCGCAACGAGGAAACGATCGAGACCGCCGACAGGCATCTGAACAACTTCATGCTGGGCCTGTCCGATCCGGGTAAGGCGGCTGTACTGCGCCGTAAGGGCTATGCCCTTATCGAACTCAGCCGCTGGGACGAGGCCGAA